>NZ_MUBM01000135.1 GCF_002154505.1 Streptomyces carpinensis
CTTCCGCTGCCCCCGCTCGAAGCCGCGGCGGTCCACCACGGTGCAGCGAATCCACTTGACCAGCACCGCGCCATGGTAAGGCCCAGGGGCGTGGCGTCGGTCACTCTCGCGGGGACAGCGCCCGCGCAGGCGCCCCCGTGTGCGTGGCACGATGGACAACACGCGCCCACGTGCCGGAAGTTGAAGCAGGCAAGGGCGCAAGGGGACGGGGAAGGGGGAGTCCGGTGAGCGGGCTCAGCAAGGGCATCCGCAAGGTCGAGGTCGCGCTCAAATGGGATCCGAGTCCGACGGGGGCGCCACCCACCGATCTCGACCTCGTGGCCGCCACCTACGAGGTGAGCGATCCGTACGGCCCTCCGGCGTACGTGGTGCACTTCGACAGCCGCTCCCCGGACGGCACGATCTACCTCAACCGGGACAGCCGGGACGGCAGGGGCTTCGGCTGGGACGAGGTCATGACGCTGGAGCTCGACCGCCTCGCCGAGCGGTACGCGCGCGTGGTGGTGGGCGTCGTGATCCAGCAGCGCGAGGCGCACCGCACGTTCGTCAACGTGCTCGGTCCCGGGCTGCGCATCCGTGAGGGGTACACCGTCCTCGCCGAGGACGACTTCGGCGGTGTCCTGGGCGCCACGGCGGCCACCGTCGCGGAGTTCGCGCGCGACGACTCCGGAGGCTGGCAGTTCCGTCCCGGCATCCACGGCTTCGAGGACGATCCGGCGACGTTCACCCGCCAGATGGGCCGCGCACATCTGTCGTAGCCGACGAGCGGGCGCAGCGGCCGTACGGATACGGGTAAGGGGCGCCGGTCGATGACCGGCGCCCCTTACCTCATGACGCTTCCGTCAGATCAGCGGGCTCAGCTGCAGCCGCTGGTCGAGCCGCAGCCCTCGCAGATGTAGCAGGAGCCGGCCCGCTGCATCTTGGTGCCGCAGGAGAAGCACAGCGGGGCGTCGGCCTGGATACCCAGCTGCATCTCCACCAGTTCGGCGCTGGTGTGCGCCTGCTTCGGGGCGGGCTTGGCCGCCTCGACCTCGGCCTTCGGCGCGGACACGGCCTTCAGGTCGGTCTGCCGCGGCGCCGACTGCGCCAGAGTCTCGACGTCGAGCTCCTCGTCGATCGGCTCGTAGGAGCCGGTCTCCAGGTGGCGCTGACGCTCCTCGGCGGAGTGGATGCCGAGCGCGGAGCGCGTCTCGAAGGGCAGGAAGTCCAGCGCCAGGCGGCGGAAGATGTAGTCGACGATCGACTGCGCCATGCGCACGTCCGGGTCGTCGGTCATGCCGGCCGGCTCGAAGCGCATGTTGGTGAACTTCGAGACGTACGTCTCCAGCGGCACGCCGTACTGCAGGCCCACCGACACGGCGATGGAGAAGGCGTCCATCATGCCCGCGAGGGTCGAGCCCTGCTTGGACATCTTCAGGAAGACCTCGCCGAGACCGTCGTCCGGGTAGGAGTTGGCGGTCATGTAGCCCTCGGCGCCGCCGACGGTGAAGGAGGTGGTGATGCCGGGACGACCCTTCGGAAGGCGCTTGCGGACCGGGCGATACTCGACGACCTTCTCGACCTTGGCCTGCGGCTCCTCGGCGATCTCGGCCTTCTTCTCCTCCTTCTTCTTGGCGGAGAGCGGCTGGCCGACCTTGCAGTTGTCGCGGTAGATCGCGAGCGCCTTGACGCCCAGCTTCCAGGCCTCGAAGTAGATCTCCTCGACCTCCTCGACGGTCGCCGACTCCGGCATGTTGACCGTCTTGGAGATGGCGCCGGAGATCCACGGCTGGATGGCGGCCATCATGCGGACGTGGCCCATCGGGGAGATGGCCCGCTCGCCCATGGCGCAGTCGAACACCTCGTAGTGCTCGTGCTTGAGGCCGGGGGCGTCGATCACGTTGCCGTGCTCGGCGATGTGGGCGACGATCGCCTCGATCTGCTCCTCCTGGTAGCCCAGGCGGCGCAGGGCCTGCGGGACCGTGCCGTTGACGATCTGCATCGAGCCGCCGCCGACCAGCTTCTTGAACTTGACCAGAGCGAGGTCGGGCTCGACACCGGTGGTGTCGCAGGACATGGCCAGGCCGATGGTGCCGGTGGGGGCGAGGACCGACGCCTGGGAGTTACGGAAACCGTTCTTCTCACCGAGGCGCAGCACGTCCTGCCAGGCCTCCGTGGCGGCGGCCCACACCGGGGTGTCCAGGTCGTCCATGCGGACGGCCTGCGCGTTGGCGTCGGCGTGCTGCTTCATGACGCGCTGGTGCGGCTGGGCGTTGCGGGCGTAGCCGTCGTAGGGGCCGACGACCGCGGCCAGCTCGGCGGAACGCTTGTAGGCGGTGCCGGTCATCAGGGAGGTGATGGCACCGGCGAGGGCACGGCCGCCGTCGGAGTCGTACGCGTGGCCCGTCGCCATCAGCAGGGCGCCCAGGTTGGCGTAGCCGATGCCGAGTTGGCGGAACGCGCGCGTGTTCTCGCCGATCTTCTGGGTGGGGAAGTCCGCGAAGCAGATCGAGATGTCCATCGCGGTGATGACGAGCTCGACGACCTGCGAGAAGCGCTCGACGTCGAAGGACTGGTTGCCCTTGCCGTCGTCCTTCAGGAACTTCATCAGGTTCAGCGAGGCGAGGTTGCAGGACGTGTTGTCCAGGTGCATGTACTCGCTGCAGGGGTTCGAGCCGTTGATGCGGCCGGACTCCGGGCACGTGTGCCAGTGGTTGATCGTGTCGTCGTACTGGATGCCCGGGTCGGCGCAGGCCCAGGCGGCCTCGGCCATCTTGCGGAAGAGGGACTTGGCGTCGATCTCCTCGATGACCTCGCCGGTCATGCGGGCCCGCAGGCCGAACTTGCCGCCCTGCTCGACCGCCTTCATGAACTCGTCGTTCACGCGGACGGAGTTGTTGGCGTTCTGGTACTGGACGGACGTGATGTCGTCGCCGCCCAGGTCCATGTCGAAGCCCGCGTCGCGCAGGGCGCGGATCTTCTCCTCCTCCTTGACCTTGGTCTCGATGAAGTCCTCCACGTCGGGGTGGTCGACGTCGAGGATCACCATCTTGGCGGCGCGGCGGGTGGCGCCACCGGACTTGATGGTGCCGGCGGAGGCGTCGGCGCCGCGCATGAAGGAGACGGGACCGGAGGCGTTGCCGCCGGAGGAGAGCAGCTCCTTGGAGGAGCGGATGCGGGAGAGGTTCAGGCCGGCGCCGGAACCGCCCTTGAAGATCATGCCCTCTTCCTTGTACCAGTCGAGGATCGACTCCATGGAGTCGTCGACGGACAGGATGAAGCAGGCGGAGACCTGCTGGGGCTGCTTGGTGCCGACGTTGAACCAGACGGGGCTGTTGAAGCTGAAGATCTGGTGCAGGAGGGCGTAGGCCAGCTCGTGCTCGAAGATCTCGGCGTCGGCGGGCGAGGAGAAGTACTTGTTGTCCTCACCGGCCTTCCGGTACGTCTTCACGATGCGGTCGATCAGCTGCTTCAGGCTGGTCTCGCGCTGCGGGGTGCCGACGGCACCGCGGAAGTACTTGCTGGTGACGATGTTGACCGCGTTCACCGACCAGAAGTCGGGGAACTCGACGCCACGCTGCTCGAAGTTGATCGAGCCGTCGCGCCAGTTGGTCATGACGACGTCACGGCGCTCCCAGGCCACCTCGTCGTACGGGTGTACGCCGGGGGTGGTGTGGATGCGCTCGATGTGCAGTCCCTTGTTCCCCGCCTTGGAGCCCTTGGCTCGGGAACCTCGTGCCGGACCGCTCGCCGTCTCTGTCATGCCGCCTCCCTGTACGGGCGAAAACGCCCTGAAGTGCCCCGTTGTTCCGGAGACACGGTGTTCTGTCTGGTGCTGCGGGCATCTGCGTCGCCGCCGCCCGCAACCGTCTTCATCGCCGCCGCCGAGCCGGCCCCGGACTCCCGGTCCGGACCGGCCCGCCGATCAGTCGGCGGCGCGCGCGGGCACGGGGACCTCGGCCGTCCCACCGCGCCCGCGATCGTCTTCCTGGCTCCCCGCGGCGGCGCCGTCGCCGTCCTCCTGCTCCGCGGCGGGGCGTCGCGTGGCTTCCCTGAGTTCCGCGATGGCGGCCTCGAAGTCCTCGAGCGAGTCGAACGCCCGGTACACGGACGCGAACCGCAGATAGGCGACGAGGTCGAGCTCCTGCAAGGGGCCGAGTATGGCCAGCCCCACTTCGTGGGCGGCCACCTCGGCGCTTCCACTGGCGCGCACCGCCTCCTCGACCCGTTGGCCGAGCTGCGCGAGCGCGTCCTCCGTGACAGGCCTTCCCTGGCATGCCTTCCGTACGCCGTTGATGACCTTGGTACGACTGAACGGCTCGGTGACTCCGGACCGCTTGACCACCATGAGCGAGCACGTCTCCACGGTGGTGAACCGGCGGGAGCAGTCAGGGCACTGGCGGCGCCTGCGGATCGACGTGCCGTCGTCCGTCGTACGACTGTCGACGACGCGGCTGTCGGGGTGCCTGCAGAAGGGGCAGTGCATGGACTCCAACCCTCCTCACAGCAGACTCAATAGCCTCGTCAGGCCTCATGGGCCCCGCGAAGCAGCCACCAGCATAGGCGATGATCGGGGACTCGAAGACCGGGGGGACCACAATTTGTGGGCCGCGGTAGCCATCCAACCACTAGATGTAGGGCTTGGCTCATAGACCCAGCTCGCCACGCGTGTCGCACGCGGCGCTACGCGTGTCGCACGCGGACGCCCCCGAAAGGCGTACCGGCACCGCCGCGGCGGACACGCGGAAGGCTCGGCCGGCGGTCTTCGCGCCGAGCTCGCGGAATTCTCCGCCTCCGGCTCCGGCACCGGACGCGCGAGAACCTCCGCCCCCCGGCCCGGCGCCGGACACGCCGATGCGCACCCGTACCGCCGGCGGGCGTAGGGAGATACCGTGAGCGCCGCGCGGAGGACGCGTGGGACTCCCGGGCAGAACGGAACCGGCTCTCGGTCGACGAGGCGCCGGATGGCAGACTGGGGCGGCAACCCACAAGGTCCGCACTCCGGCGGTGAAGAGTACAGCAAAAGGCCTTTTCGCCCGTCGGGCACCGCTCAGCCATACACCCAGAAACAAGATCAAGTCCGGCGATACGCACTTTTTCACTCGAACGTGTGTTTGGCGCAACCTTTCGAAAGCAACTACCGTTGTGCGGGAGGGAGACCATCGAGAGGGGCCGACGACGTGACCACCACCGCAGACAGTGCCACCATCACCACCCAGGACCGCTCCCAGGGCCGACTCGAGCCGGTGCATGCGATGAACGAAGCCGCGAATCCCGAGGGACCCAAGCGCTCCCTGCCGGGCCGACCTCCAGGCATCCGGGCGGACAGCTCGGGCCTCACCGAGCGCCAGCGCCGGGTGATCGAGGTCATCAGGGACTCCGTGCAGCGGCGTGGTTACCCGCCGTCCATGCGGGAGATCGGCCAGGCCGTCGGACTGTCCAGCACCTCCTCGGTGGCACACCAGCTCATGGCCCTCGAGCGCAAGGGCTTCCTGCGTCGCGACCCGCACCGCCCGCGCGCCTACGAGGTCCGCGGCTCGGACCAGGCCGCCACGCTGCAGCCCACGGACACCGTGGGCAAGCCGGCCGCGTCCTACGTCCCGCTGGTCGGCCGGATCGCCGCCGGTGGCCCGATCCTCGCGGAGGAGTCGGTCGAGGACGTCTTCCCCCTCCCCCGGCAGCTGGTCGGCGACGGTGAGCTGTTCGTCCTGAAGGTCGTCGGCGACTCGATGATCGAGGCCGCGATCTGCGACGGCGACTGGGTCACGGTCCGCCGCCAGCAGGTCGCCGAGAACGGCGACATCGTGGCCGCCATGATCGACGGCGAGGCGACCGTCAAGCGCTTCAAGCGCGAGGACGGCCACGTCTGGCTCCTCCCGCACAACGCGGCGTACGAGCCGATCCCCGGCGACGAGGCGACCATCCTCGGCAAGGTGGTGGCAGTCCTGCGCCGCGTCTGAGGAACGCCGCGGACGAGCCCATCGACCCCGCCCCTTGATCGGGCCCCGGAACCTCTGCGCCGGTTCCGGGGTCCTGTGCTGTGCGGAGCCAGGGTCCCGTCACGGGCCTTTGGGATCGCCCGGGTACCCTGACCCGGCGCCGGGTCAGGGTAGCCGGGCGATCACTTCGCCGCCGCCTGCCCCTCTTCCGCCTGCCGGGCCGCGGCGTCGATGGCCGCCAGCGACTTCCGTACCTGGTTGCGGTCGGTGGTGTACCAGAACTCCGGTAGTGACGCCTTCAGATAACCGCCGTAACGCGCGGTGGCCAGTCGCGGATCCAGTACGGCGACCACGCCCCGGTCCCCGGAGGCCCGTACGAGACGCCCGGCGCCCTGGGCCATCAGCAGGGCCGCATGGGTCGCGGCGACCGCCATGAAGCCATTGCCACCGGCATCCTCGACCGCCTTCTGGCGGGCACTCATGAGCGGATCGTCCGGACGCGGGAACGGGATCTTGTCCATGACGACCAGCTGACAGCTGGGGCCGGGGACGTCGACGCCCTGCCAGAGGGACAGCGTGCCGAACAGACACGTCTTCGAGTCCGCCGCGAAGTTCTTGATCAGTTCACCCAGGGTCTCCTCACCCTGGAGCAGGATCGGGAGCTCGGGGATGCGCGCACGCAGCTCCTCGGCGGCGAGCTGGGCGGCCCGCATGGACGAGAACAGGCCGAGTGTGCGGCCGCCCGCCGCCTGGATCAGTTCCGTCAGCTCGTCGAGCATGTCCCCGCGGTCGCCGTCCCGCGCGGGGCGCGAGAGGTGCTTGGCGACGTACAGGATGCCCTGTTTGCGATAGTCGAAGGGCGAACCGACGTCCACGCCCTTCCACTGCGGCACGTCGTCGCCCTCCGTGCCCTCCGGGGCGAGGCCCAGGGAGGCGCCGACGCCGTTGAAGTCGCCGCCGAGTTTGAGGGTCGCCGAGGTCAGCACGACGGAGCGGTCCGCGAAGAGCTTCTCCCGCAGCAGGCCCGACACGGACATGGGGGCGACGCGCAGGGAGGCGCCGAAGCGGTCGTGGCGCTCGTACCAGACGACGTCCCACTCGGAACCGTTCGTGATCCGCTCCGCCACGTCGTGCACGTTCTCCACGGAGGCCAGCGCCTGCTTGCGGACCGCGTCCTCGTCCTGGACCGACTTGTCGCGGGTCGCGCCGATCGCCGAGATGACGTTACGCGCGGCGTCCCGCAACGCCAGCAGGGCGTAGCCGAGGTCCTCCGGGATCTCCTCCAGCCTGCCGGGCAGGGCCAGCTCCATCAGCCGTTCGAAGCCCTCTGCGGCGGTCTGCAGCTGGTCGGCGGCCTTCTCGTTGACGAGCTTCGCGGCGCGGCGCACCGCGCGGTTGACCTGTCCGGGCGTGAGTTCACCGGTGGCGACGCCGGTCACCCGTGAGACCAGCTCATGGGCCTCGTCGACGATCAGCACCTCGTGCTGCGGGAGGACCGGCGCGCCCTCGATGGCGTCGATCGCGAGCAGCGCGTGGTTGGTGACCACGACCTCGGCGAGCTTGGCGCGCTCGCGGGCCATCTCGGCGAAGCACTCGGCGCCGTAGGCGCACTTGGAGGCGCCCAGGCATTCCCGCGACGAGACGGAGACCTGCCCCCAGGCGCGGTCGGACACACCCGGTGTGAGGTCGTCACGGTCGCCGGTCTCCGTCTCGTCCGCCCAGTCCCGCAGCCGCAGCAGGTCCTGGCCCAGCTTGCTGGTGGGCGCGGCCGCCTCGAACTGGTCGAACAGGCCCTCCTCCTCGTCCTGCGGGACGCCCTCGTGCAGGCGGTGCAGGCACAGGTAGTTCGAGCGGCCCTTGAGCATGGCGAACTCCGGACGGCGACGCAGCAGGGGGTGCAGCGCTTCGACCGTGCGCGGCAGGTCCCGCTCGACGAGCTGGCGCTGAAGCGCGAGGGTGGCGGTCGCCACGACGACTCGATCCCCGTGCGCGAGCGCGGGCACGAGGTAACCGAGGGACTTTCCGGTACCGGTGCCGGCCTGGACCAGCAGGTGCGATCCGTCGTCGATCGCGTCCGCGACGGCTTGGGCCATGGTCACCTGGCCGGGGCGCTCCGTACCGCCGACGGCGGTGACGGCGGCATGCAGGAGTTCGGGGAGAGAGGGCTTCGTCATAGCGCGACCACCCTACGGCTCGGCACTGACAAACGGGCGATCAAGCCGGGTTTCAGCGGCTCGGCACTTCTCCGACGCGGTTCGAGGCGAGGGGAACGGGATCGGCCCGGCCGGTGCGCCGAAAGCGATGAGATGGTGGCGGACTGTCACAGCAGTTCTCGCAAGGACCGGTCCCGGATCATGAGGGCGGCCCGCTTGTCGGGCAGGTCGGCCTCGGCCGAGAACCGGAACCCGGCGGTCAGGAAGGCGGCCACGGAGGGTGTGTTGCGCAGGTCGGGTTCCGCCACGACGCGGGTACAGGCCGAGCGTTTGTCGAGGATCAGGTCGGCCACGGCTCTGAGCAGAGCGCTGCCGAGTCCTCGGCCGCGGTCGGTGACGCTGCCGATGAGGAGATGGACACCGGTGTCGTGCGGCCGGGCGGCATAGTGGCGGGCCAGAGGATCGAGATCGGCCCGGTAGATCTCCCAGTAGCTCATCGGCCTGCCCTCGAGGAGGCCGAGGCAGGGGACGCTGCGTCCGTCGCCGTCCAGTTGCGCGCGCAGATGGGCCTCGGTCACACTCTGCGGCCCGGCGAGCTGCCAGAACTCGGCCACGGCCGGATCGTTCATCCACCGGCTGACGACCGGCAGATCTCGCTCGATCCGGACGGGGGCCAGCTGGAAGACGCCGACGGGTGAGTCGGTGACACCCCAGCCGCCGACGCCGTCGAGGAGATCGTCCGCGGCGGATCCGGTCGCGGTCCTCTCCGCGAAGAGCGCGACGAAGTCGTCGGGCAGGTGCAGGTCGAGCGTGTCCTCGCCGTCGGGGCCCGCCTCGGCCGGGGCGGAGCGGAGATCGGCGCCGACCCTGACCGGGTCGGCGGCGGGAGCGGTCGCCATGGTCCTCCGTTCAGGATCGGGGGCGGGGGCGGTTGTGGCGGCGAGGGCCTGGCCGGTGACTGCGCCGGCGTCGGTGGGAGGCATGGCGCGCTCCTCTCGGATGGCGGGTGGGGTGACGAGGTGGGACGTGGTCCTCGGGGACGGAGGGATGTGTGGCCGGGCGGCGGTGGAGCGGTACCGGTGCTGTTCAGTCGGTTCCGCTCAGCAGCGCAAGGGTCCGTGTCAGGGGTGCAGGGGGGTGGTTCAGGCGTGCAGGGGTGGGTTTGGGTTCAGCAGTGGAGGGGGTTCGTGATGTTGACGTAGACGGACTGGGTGTCGACCGGGCCGACCAGTTCGTCGAGGCCGTGCAGCCGGGTCAGCAGGTTGGCCTTGCAGTGCAGGACCGGTGAGTCGAGCAGGCGGGCCGGCAGGGTGGAGCGCGCGCGGGCGGGTCCGGAGGCGATGTCGCGCAGGAAGCGGCGGAAGGCGGCCAGGAGCAGCCGTTCGTCGGCGAGCCCCTGGGAGCCGAGGGCACCGATCAGACCGAACACGTTGTTGACGGCGAGGTAGTAGCCGAAGCGTTCGTCCGTGACCTCGTCGGAGACGAAGGTGTCGCTCCGCTCGCCGATGCCGGGCAGCCGGGCGTCGAGTTCGGCGTGCCGGGAGGCGCGGAAGTAGTAGCCCTGGTTGTCACGGTAGCGGCCGCCCGCGGGCCAGCCGTCGGCGTCCAGCACGACCAGCGTGTTCTGCTGGTGGGCCTCCAGGGCGATCCCTGCCTCGCCGTCCAGCCACAGCACAGGACGGATCACCTGTTCGAGATAGCGGAGGAACCACTCGGCGGCGACGGCTCCTCGAGGACGGCCGGTGCGGGTCACGAGGCACCTGACGATGCCGGCCAGCCGGGACCGCACGACCGGGTCCGCTCCGGCCCGCCCATACGGCCTCGGCGCGACGAGGCCGGCGACGCAGCAGACGTCGTCCGCCGGGCCGAACGGATTGTGCCGGATCATCACGTCCAGCCCGGACACGGGGGCTCCGTCCTGGCCGTCGACGGCCAGCCAGGCCGGGTCGCGGACGATGTCGAAACGGGGGTGCGCCGCCCTCCACTGCCGCGACAGACCTCTGCGCAGAAGGCGGTGGACCTCGACGCCGCGGTGCAGTTCCTTGCGCAGGTTCTCGCGGCGGGAGTTGGTGATGCGCAGGGCCAGGGACAGTTTCAGCATGGCCGGTGCGCCGGTGCGGTGGACGGTTCGTACGGAGGAGGTGGGATGCCAGGAAGGACCGTGGGGGCCCAGGTCGCGCAGCAGTCCCGCGTCGAGCAGCGCCGCGGTGCCCGGGCGGTGCCGGACTTCGCGCAACTGCCACGGGTGCAACGGCAGGGCGGCGTATCCCTCGGGCAGCGGCAGATCCGCTCCGGCGAGTCGGGCCGTGAGCCGGTCGGCGGGGACGGGCCGGCCGCTCTCGGTCCAGGCCGAGTCGGTGGCGAGTACGGAGGGGGCCACCGCCATCCAGTGCAGGCGGAAGGAGCCGCGTGTTTCAGGTGAGTAGTGGCGGACCTCGGCCTCCGACAGGCCCTCGCGGCTCTTCGGGGCCGGATGCAGCGGGTGTCCGAACAAGAGGGCCTGTTCCGCGGAGAGGAAGAGGTCCGGCCCGTCGGCGGCATGTGCGCGGCGGTCGGTGAGAAAGAGGGTGGTACACCGGACCGAGTCGGCTACGCGGGCGACGAGATCGACCGCGTCGGCGCCGGTGGGGATGACCGGGACGACGGGAACGATCGAGGGCTCGCCCGTCTCCGCGTCGGCCGGCGGGGACGGGACGGCGGGTCGCGCCGTTGTGGCCGGTGCCTCCCGCGCGAGCAGGGTGGCGACGGTGACGGCATCGGCCGGGGCCGCGGTTTCCGGGGCGACGGCCAGGCGGGGCAGGCCGAAGCGGTGCCACCCGGTCGGCGACCAGTGACGGACCGGGACGAGGAGAGCCGTACCGCTGGCCGGAAGAGGGATGCGCAGGGTGCCGCTGCCGGGGTCGGCGATGCCGGTCTCGCGCACCCAGCAGCGGAGGAGGCTCTCCAGGGCTGCGGCTTGGGCGGCCGTGTGCGGGTCGGGATGCTCCAAGAGGTCCGGGGCCGCGCGGTCCGGTAGTTGAGGGCTCGGTGCCCCGTCGAGCCGGCGGGGGACCGTCTCGGCCGCGTCCCGGGGAGCGGAGGAGTGACCGTGCAATGTCGGGGTTGCGTTCAAGACGGTTCCTTGTGGGTGTCGTTCGGATCGTCGCGGTCGGGACCGGGAGCGTGGTGGTCTTCCGGGATCGGTCGTCGGGAACCGGGCAAGGCGTCCTGCCGAGTTCCACTCGGGCCGTAGCCGCTCGAACCGCTCCCCGGATGCGGCTGAGACCGTCCCGACCGGAGCGCCCGGTCCCGACCGGCTCGTCCGAACCGGCTCATCCCGACCGAGGTCGGCGCGACGGCGCTATCGCTCTCCCTCCGCGCGCCCGGAAGGTCGTTGCCGCCGCCCGGGCCCCGGCGGTCTCGTCCCGTGGTCGGGGTCGGTGTGAGTCCGGGCCGCCGCTTCGACCGCGTCCGCCAGTCGGTCGAGCACCGCCGCCGACTGCTCGTCGGTGATCGTCAGCGGGGGAAGGAGCCGTACGACGCTTGCGTGCCGACCGCCGAGCTCGACGATCAGCCCCCGGCGCAGGCATTCCCGCTGGACCGCGGCGGCCAGTTCGGGAGCCGCTGGTCCGGGCACGAGAGGACCGGGCTGCGGCGCTGCGACGGGCAGGTCGGCCCCGGCCGCGACCCCTGTCCCGACCTCAGCACACGCCGTACCGTCCTCCCACCCCTCCGCGCCGCCCGGGTCCACCAGTTCCAGGCCGATCATCAGGCCCCGTCCCCGTACCTCGCCGATGCACGGATGTTCCCCGGCCAGTGCGCGGAGTCGGGAGAGCATGCGGGCACCCAGGGTCGCGGCGCGTTCGGCGAGGCCGTTCTCGCGGACGTGGACCAGAGTGGCGGTGCCGGCGGCCATGGCGAGCTGGTTGCCGCGGAAGGTTCCCGCGTGGGCTCCGGGTTCCCAGACGTCGAGTTCGTCGCGGTAGACCACCACGGCCAGCGGCAGGCTGCCGCCGATGGCCTTCGACAGCACCATCACATCCGGTGTCACCCCGCTGTGGTCCACCCCCCAGAAGGCGCCCGTGCGGCCGACCCCGGTCTGGATCTCGTCGGCGATCAGCGGCACGGAGCGCTCCGCGGTGATGCGCCGCATCCGCCGCATCCAGTCGTCCGGCGCGGGAATCACTCCGCCCTCGCCCTGCACCGGTTCGAGGATCATTCCGGCGGGCAAGGGCACTCCCGACCTGGGATCGTCCAGTACGGCCTCGGTCCAGCGGGCCGCGAGTTCGGCTCCGCGGGAGCCGCCGACGCCGAAGGGGCAGCGGTACTCCTGCGGGTAGGGCAGCCGGGCGACCCGGACGTCGGGGGCGTGCCCGGAGGCGGCGAGCGCTCCGGCGGTCATCCCGTGGTAGGCGCCGGCGAAGGCCATGATTCCGGCGCGTCCGGTGGCGGCCCGGACGAGTTTGAACGCGGCCTCCACCGCGTCCGTCCCGGCCGGACCGCAGAACTGCACGCGCGCGTGGTCGGCGAGCCCCGCGGGCAGGGTGCGGAACAGTTCGTCGACGAAGGCGTCCTTGACGGGGGTGGCCAGGTCGAGGGCGTGCAGCGGTGCGCCGGAGTCGAGGACCTTGCGGATGGCCTCGAGGACGACGGGATGGTTGTGTCCGAGCGCGAGGGTGCCCGCGCCCGAGAGACAGTCCAGATAACGGCGGCCGTCCGCGCCCTCGATGGTGAGCCCGCGGGCCCGGACGGGAACGATCGGCAGTGCGCGCGCGTAGGTGCGCGCCGCCGACTCGCGCGCCGACTGACGCCGCAGGATCCCCTCATGCAGGGCGCGCACCTCAGCGGACGCACGCCCCCCGGGGGCACACCCCCCGGGCGCAGACTCCGTCACGGTCACGGCTCCCTGTCCTCCCGCTGTCCCAAGGTGCCGGCCTCCACCTGTCCCGAGGGGCCGGCCTCCCAACTGCCGCAAGGCGTCGTGCTCCTGCTGCCTCCGGCCTGTCGGCACTGTGGTGGCGCCGTCGGCGGCGAGTCGCACACCGTCGGCGCGGGGCCCGGGCGTGGACAGCAGGCTCCCCACCGATACAACCGCCAACCGGTCCTGGGGTTACGGGTTGCTTCAAGATCCTTGCCGTGACGGAACCGTTGCCGTTCCGTCGGCAGTCCCCCACAGCGAGCACATAGTGTGTGGTGCCGTTCCGCACGCCGTGACCATGCGCATGACCTCGGCCGACCGGCTCGGGCGGCGCGGGAGCACGGCGGCACCGGCAAGTCCGTTCACAGCAGGGGGAGTCAGAGCATGCGACCCATACGCCCGTCCGTCACCGCTCGCCGAGGAGGGAGCGCCCGGCGCACAGGCTCCCCCGTGCTGGCCGCCGTCGCCCTGGTCTCGGCGCTGGCACTCACCGCCACCGGATGCAACTCGGGCGACAGCAACGCGGACGGGAAATCCTCCGCCTCCGCGAGCGCCGACGACACGGGCGGTACGGGCGGCGACGGCAAGATCAAGATCCCGGACGACATCCGCAAGAAGCTCAAGGAACACGGGATCGACGTCGACAAGTGGAAGAACGGGGCCTGGAAGAACTGGGACAAGGACCAGTGGCTGCGCGAGGCCAACGACTTCATCAACCCGATCATCCAGGGCCTGTGGGACCCCGACCGGATGCGCCGGGCCGAGGACCCGGACAAGGGTGTCGACGACAACGACATCTCCGGTGACCAGGGTGTCACCGATCCGACTCCGGCGCCGGTGAAGGCGCAGGCCGTGGCGCCGACGTACCACGCCAACGCCGCGACGGCGGGCAAGGTCTTCTTCGACTCCCCCGAGGGCACGATGGTCTGCTCGGCGACGGTGGTCGAGGATCCGGCCCACCCGGGCAGGTCCAACCTCGTGTGGACGGCCGGCCACTGCGTGCACGCCGGCAAGAAGGGCGGCTGGTACCGCAACATCGCCTTCGTGCCGTCGTACAACAACCAGGGCCGGAGCGCGGCCCAGTTGCAGAACGCCACCAAGGATGAGGTCGCCCCGTACGGCGTGTGGTGGGGTGACTGGGCTCAGACCTCCGAGCAGTGGATCGAGCAGGGCGGCGCGACCGGAGGGCAGGGCGCGTCGTACGACTTCGCCGTCATCCATGTGACGCCGGAGAAGGGCGGCAACGGCAAGTCGCTGGAGGAGACGGTCGGCGGGGCGCTGCCGGTGAACTTCAACGCCCCGGCCGTGCCGAAGGTGGAGAGCGCCACCGCGACCGGCTACCCCGCCGCGCCGCCGTACGACGGCCGGCTGCTGTACCAGTGCCAGGACAAGCCTGGACGGCTGTCGGTCAAGGCCGCCGACCCGACGATGTACCGCATCGGCTGCACCATGACCGGTGGTTCCTCCGGCGGCGGCTGGGTCGAGACGGGCGCGGACGGCAAGCCCGCGCTGGTCTCGAACACCTCGATCGGCCCGGTGACGGCGGGCTGGCTGGCCGGTCCGCGGCTGGGCTCGGTGGCCAAGGGCGTGTACGACTCGGTCAGCAAGAAGTTCGCCGGCCAGTGATCAGCGCCCGGTGAGGACCGGGTGAACTCGCCGACGGCGGTGGGGTGTCCGACGGGAACCTTCACCACCTCACCGCCGTACGCACTCACCCGCACGTGCATAGTGGGGTGTCGCTCCCCGGCCGGTTCGCACGCGCAGCGCACGGAGACCACCGCCGGGCAGACCTGACAAACACATGACACCAAGAGCCGTGCGGCCGTCAGGCACGGTCGCGGCAGTCAAACGAACCAACGGGGGTTCATCGCACCATGCGTTCCACACGTACGTCCTCCGCGCGCCGGCGCGGACGCCGACGCACCGCCCTGGCCGCCACCGGTCTGGTCGCGGCCCTGACGCTCACCGCGACCGCCTGCAACGACTCGGGCAACAACGACGCGAACGGCAAGGGGGGCGCCACCGCTTCGCAGGCCGCGGGCAGTGGCGGCGACGGCAAGGTCCACGTTCCGGCCGACATCGCGAACAAGCTCAAGGAGCACGGGATCGATGTCGACCAGTGGCAGAACGGCGGCTGGAAGAACTGGGACAAGGACAAGTGGCTCAGTGCCGCCAAGGACTTCGTGAACCCGGTGATCAAGGGGCTGTGGAAGCCCGAGCGGATGAAGTCGGCCAAGGAGGCCAACAAGACGGTCGCCACCAAGGACGCCTCCGCCGACCAGGGCGTCAGCGACCCGGCGCCGCAGCCCGTCCAGGCCCAGGCCGAGAAGACCCCGTACCACGAGCACGCCGCTCCGGTCGGCAAGGTCTTCTTCGACTCGCCCGAGGGCCCGATGGTCTGCTCCGGCACGGTCGTCAAGGACGTCAACCACCCGGGCAAGTCCAACCTGGTGTGGACGGCGGGCCACTGCGTGCACGCGGGCGAGGGGGGCGGCTGGTACCGCAACATCGCGTTCGTACCGGCCTACAACGACCTCGGCAAGACCGCGTCCGAGCTGAGTGACGCCGACCCGGCCGAGGTCGCCCCGTACGGCGCCTGGTGGGCCGACTGGGCCTCCACCTCGAACCAGTGGATCCAGGGCGGCTCGGAGACGGGCGGTGCGGGCGCCGCGTACGACTACGCCGTGCTGCACGTGAAGCCGGAGTCCGGCTCGAAGTCGTTGGAGGAGACCGTCGGGGCGGCACTGGACGTGGACTTCTCCGCACCCTCGGCCCCTCAGGTCACCACGATGGGCGCCTGGGGCTACCCGGCCGCGCCGCCGTACAGCGGTCTGAAGATGTTCCGGTGTGTGGACCGGCCGGTCCGGTTCTCGCTCAGCCCGTCCCTGCCGACGATGTACCGGATCGGCTGCACCATGACCGGCGGCTCGTCCGGCGGCTGGTTCCGCGTGGTGGGTGGCAGGACCGAGCTCGTCTCCAACACCTCGATCGGCCCGTCCGACAACACCTGGCTCGCGGGCCCGCAGCTGGGCCGGGGCGCCGAGGCGCTGTACGAGAACATGAGCAGGACCTACGGCGGCCGGTGACGCCGTTGGCATGACGAGGGCCCGCCCTCTGTCACAGGGGGCGGGCCCTCGTGCTGTGCGTCGGAGCCGGGGTGACGCGCGGTGCACCCGGGCCGGGTGGCTCAGAGCGCGGCAGTCGGCACGTACGGCGCCAGGTCCGCCGCGAGCTCCTCGTGCACCCGGGCCTTGAGCAGGGTGCCCTCCGCGGTGTGCTCCTCGGAGATCACCTCGCCCTCGGTGTGGGCGCGGGCGACCAGCTTGCCGTGGGTGTACGGCACGAGCGCCTCGATCTCGACGGACGGCCGGGGCAGCTCGTTGTCGATCAGGGCGAGCAGCTGGGCGATGCCCCGGCCGGTGCGGGCCGAGACGGCGATCGAGTGCTTCTCGATCCGCAGCAGCCGCTGGAGCGCCAGCGGGTCCGCCGCGTCCGCCTTGTTGATCACGACGATCTCGGGTACGTCGGTGGCGCCGACGTCCCTGATCACCTCGCGCACGGCGGCCAGCTGCTCCTCCGGGTCCGGGTGCGAGCCGTCCACCACGTGCAGGATCAGGTCGGAGTCGCCGACCTCCTCCATGGTGGAGCGGAACGCCTCGACCAGGTGGTGCGGCAGGTGCCGGACGAAGCCGACGGTGTCGGCCAGCGTGTACAGCCGCCCGCTCGGGGTCTCGGCCCGGCGCACGGTCGGGTCCAGGGTCGCGAACAGCGCGTTCTCGACCAGGACGCCCGCGCCGGTGAGGCGGTTGAGCAGGGAGGACTTTCCGGCGTTGGTGTAGCCCGCGATGGCGACGGAGGGCACCTTGTTGCGGCGCCGCTCCTGGCGCTTGATCTCGCGGCCGGTCTTCATGTCCGCGATCTCCCGGCGCATCTTCGCCATCTTCTCGCGGATCCGGCGCCGGTCCGTCTCGATCTTGGTCTCACCGGGACCACGCGTGGCGAGACCGCCGCTGCCGCCGCCCATCTGGCGGGACAGGGACTGACCCCAACCGCGCAGCCTCGGCAGCATGTACTGCATCTGCGCCAGCGCGACCTGCGCCTTGCCCTCTCGCGACTTGGCGTGCTGGGCGAAGATGTCCAGGATCAGGGCCGTACGGTCGATGACCTTGACCTTGACGACGTCCTCGAGATGGATCAGCTGACCCGGGCTGAGCTCGCCGTCGCAGATGACGGTGTCCGCGCCCGTCTCCAGGACGATGTCGCGCAGCTCGTCGGCCTTGCCGGAGCCGATGTAGGTGGCCGCGTCGGGCTTGTCGCGGCGCTGGATCACGCCGTCGAGCACGACCGCGCCCGCGGTCTCCGCGAGGGCGGCGAGCTCGGCCAGGGAGTTCTCCGCGTCCTGCACGGTTCCCGAGGTCCAGACGCCGACGAGGACGACCCGCTCCAGACGGAGCTGGCGGTACTCGACCTCGGTGACGTCCTCGAGCTCGGTGGAGAGGCCCGCGACACGGCGCAGGGCCGCGCGCTCGGAGCGGTCGAACTGGTCGCCGTCCCGCTCTCCGTCGATCTCGTGGCTCCAGGCGACGTCCTCTTCCATCAGGGCATCGGCCCGAAGACCTTCGGGATAGGTGTGCGCGAGGCGCTTGGTGGCCTTGGAAGAGGAAGAAGAGGAGGTCATTTGGTCCTTACGTCGTTGGGAATCCGTGGTGCGGCGACGGAGCCGTGGAAGAGTCCGGCTGGGGCTTTCCACAGCGGTTCCGTCACTGCTGTCAACGCACGAGTGCCCCGGGGGATTCCCGTTGCACCCTGCCGTGCCGACCGGAAGATGGTCGCACGCAACGGCCCGTCTCGTCACGGCGTTATTTCTTCACCGTCGGCGGTCACCTCTTCGCCACCCGTGGCGCGTTCTTCTGCGGCGGCGCGGGCTTCCAGTCCGGGTGGCCGGGCATCGGCGGGGTCTTGGCGCCGTACAGCCAGGCCTTGAAGAAGCCGTTCAGGTCACGCCCGGCGATGTCCGAGGCCAGCCGCTCGAAGTCGGCCGTGGTCGCCGTCGAGTCCTGATTGCCGCGCACCCAGGCGCGTTCCAGGCGCTCGAATGCGGGTTTGCCGATCCGCTGGCGCAGCGCGTACAGGACGAGGGCCGCGCCGTCGTAGACGTTCGCTCGGAAGATGCCGGTCTTCTGGCCCACCTTCGACGGCTTGGGCCGTGCCGGCGGGCCACCGGCGGCGCGCCATGCGTCGGAGGCCCCGTACGCGGCCTTCATCCGGGCCTCCATGGGCTTGTGCGCCTTCTCCTCGGCGTACAGGGCCTCGTACCAGGTGGCGTGTCCCTCGTTGAGCCACAGGTCGGACCACGTGCGCGGGCTGACGCTGTCCCCGAACCACTGGTGGGACAGCTCGTGCACCATGACCGACTCCACGTACCACTTCGGGTAGGCGGGATCGGTGAACAGGCCCTTCTCGAAGAGGGAGAGGGTCTGTGTCTCGAGTTCGAAACCGGTGACGGCAGAAGCCATGAGCAGGCCGTACGTCTCGAAGGGGTAGCGCCCGACCTTGCTCTCCATCCAGGCGATCTGGTCCGGTGTCTTCGCGAGCCAGGGCTCCAGCGTCCCGCGGTCCCCGGTGGGGACGACGTCGCGGACGGGAAGACCGTGCGGGCCGGTGCGGTGCAGCACGGTGGAACGGCCGATGGAGACCTGGGCCAGCTCGGTGGCCATGGGGTGCCGGGTGCGGTACGTCCAGGTGGTGGAGCGACCGGACCGGGCGACACCCGCCGGCAGGCCGTTGGCGACGGCCGTGTACCCGTCGGGGGCGGTGACCCGGATGGTGAACATCGCCTTGTCGGAGGGGTGGTCGTTGCACGGGAACACCAGGTGGGCGGCATCGGCCTGGTTGGCCAGGGCGAGCCCGTCCGTGGTGCGCACCCAGCCGCCCTCCCGGCCCTTCTCCGGCATCGGGTCGCTGGTGTGGTGCACGGTGATCCGTGCCGAACTGTGCTCGGGCAGCGGAATCCGGGGGGTGACGACGAGGTCCTCACCGGCGGTGGCGAACGTGGCCGGCAGGCCGTCGACCTCCACGGAGTCGACCTTGCCGTGCCCGAAGTCGAGGTTCACGCTCCGCAGCGTCCTGGTCACCCGGGCGTCGATCGTGGTGACGGCCTGGAGCGGCTTGCTGTTGTCACCGGTGTAGCGGAAGGAGAGGTCGTACGACGACACGTCGTACCCCGGGTTGCCCAGGTACGGGAAGAGCCGGTCGCCGACACCCAGCGGCGTGGGCGGGGCGCTCGCGGCGAGGAGGCAGACGGAGACGGCGGACGCGAGGACGGGCGCCTTCAGACGACCCGTGACGCGGTGACGGAGGGTGCGCGGCATGCACCCACGGCTATCAGCGACCGGGCATGGTACGGCGACGACGCGCGCCCCACCCACCCGAACTGGGCCCTTCGGGGGACACGGACAGAGTTGCGACGCGGCACCTGGGGTTCGACCGGCCCGGGCCAGAGGTCACCTGACCGGCCCGGGCCGAGGTCATCCGGCCGAGCTGGGACGGAGGTCTGGCCGACCGGCCCGGGACCGAGGTCTGGCCGACCCGGAGCGGTGTCCGGCCCCACCCGGCGCCGGACACCCGCGCCGTCCCGGCTCAGATGCCCGGCGGCTGGGGGTGCTGCTGGGCCCGGCTGACGTCGTAGACGCCCGGGACGTTGCGCATCGCCCGCATGAGGGCGGGCAGGCGGGCGGCGTCGGGGAGCTGCAGGGTGTAGGTGTGGTGGACGCGCTGCTGGGTGGGCGGGGCCACGGTCGCCGAGATGATCTCGACGCCCTCCAGGGCGATGGCCTCGGTCAGGTCGGCGAGCAGACGCGGACGGCCGAACGATTCGGCGAGCAGCGTGACCCGGCACGCGGTGGAGTCGCCCCAGCGCACGCCTACCTCCGGGCGCCCCGTGCTCTTCATCCGTGCGACCGTCGAGCACCCGACGCGGTGCACGGTCACCACTCCCCCGCGGACGGCGAACGCGGTGACCGCGTCGGGCGGCACGGGCGTGCAGCAGCCGGCGAGCCGCACGGCGGCGCGGGGCTGGTCGACGATGACGGCGCTCGCCGCTGCGGACCGGCTGTCCCGCGTGCCCATCTGGGACCCGTCCGATCCGTCTGATCCGTCTGATCCGTCCGATCCGTCCGGCCTGTCGGGCCTGTCGGGCTCCTCCGCCGGGGCGGCGGTGGCCGGGGTCCCGTCCGCGGTTCCCGGAAGCCCGTTCACGATGTCCGGGACACCGGCCGTGGCCTGCCCGGAGGCCTCGGCCGCGTCGTCGGCCGCCGCCGGATGCGCCGTCAGCCACCGCTGGATGGCGATGCGGGCGGCGGGGGTGTGGGCGTGGTCCAGCCACTCCCTGGAGGGCTCGGAGGCGGGGTCCTGACCCATGAGGAGCTGGACGGTGTCACCGTCCTTCAGGACGGTGCTCAGCGTCGCCAGGCGGCCGTTGACGCGGGCGCCGATGCACGCGTGGGCGTCCTCGCCGTACTGCGCGTAGGCCGCGTCCACACACGTCGCCCCCTCGGGCAGGCCCAGCGTGCCGCCGTCCGGCCGGAAGACGGTGATCTCGCGGTCCTGGGCCAGGTCCTCGCGCAGCGTGGACCAGAAGGTGTCGGGGTCGGGTGCCGCCCGCTGCCAGTCGAGGAGACGGGAGAGCCAGCCGGGCCGGGTGGGGTCGACGCGCTCGCCGTCGCCCGCCGACTGTTCCTCCGAGGGAGGGGCGTAGGGATTGCCCAGCGCGACGACGCCGGCCTCGGCGACCTTGTGCATCTGGTGGGTGCGGATGAGGACTTCGACGACCTGGCCGTCCTCACGGGCGACGGCCGTGTGCAGCGACTGGTACAGGTTGAACTTGGGTACGGCGATGAAGTCCTTGAACTCCGAGACCACCGGGGTCATACAGGTGTGCAGCTCACCGAGGACTCCGTAGCAGTCGGCGTCCTCGCCCACCAGCACGAGCAGCCTGCCGAAGTCGCAGCCGCGCAGCCGGCCGCGCTTGCGGGCGACGCGGTGGACGGAGACGAAGTGCCGTGGTCTGACCAGCACTTCGGCGGAGATGTCGGCCTCGCGCAGCACGCCGCGTACCTGCTCGGCGACCTCGGTGAGCGGGTCGCCGGGACGGGCCGCGTTCTCGACGATCAGCTCGCGTGTGCTCTCGTACTCCTCCGGGTGCAGGATCGCGAAGACCAGGTCCTCAAGCTCGGTCTTGAGCGCCTGCACGCCGAGCCGTTCGGCGAGCGGGATGAGCACGTCCCTGGTCACCTTGGCGATGCGGGCCTGTTTCTCCGGGCGCATCACGCCCAGGGTGCGCATGTTGTGCAGCCGGTCGGCGAGTTTGATCGACATCACTCGCACGTCGTTGCCGGTGGCGACGAGCATCTTGCGGAAGGTCTCGGGCTCGGCGGCGGCGCCGTAGTCGACCTTCTCCAGCTTGGTGACGCCGTCGACGAGGTAGCGGACCTCCTCCCCGAACTGCTCGCCGACCTGGTCCAGCGTCACCTCGGTGTCCTCGACCGTGTCGTGGAGGAGCGAGGCCGTCAACGTCGTCGTCTCGGCGCCCAGTTCGGCGAGGATCAGGGTCACGGCGAGCGGATGCGTGATGTACGGCTCGCCGCTCTTGCGCATCTGGCCGCGGTGCGAGGACTCGGCCAGGACGTAGGCGCGGCGCAGCGGTTCGAGGTCCGCGTCGGGGAAGTGGGCGCGGTGCGCCTCGGCCACGTGGCCGATGGCGTCGGGCAGCCGGTCGCGGGCGGCGGGGCCGAGCAGCGCGGCCCGGCCGAGACGGCGCAGGTCGATCCGCGGGCGGGCCCTCCTGCGGGGCGCCGCCGGCGCCACCGGGCCCGGGGCCGCGGGATTCGTGGCATCCGCACTCATGGGCACCTCCGGCTGCGTGGACCGGCGGACGGGATGCCCCAGGGCGTACTCGGCTCAGGGGTTGGCGACGGATCCCCCGTCCGGGCCGGTGCTTGATGCTACCGAGCCCAGCACACCCGGCCGACCGCCTCTCGCAGAGCGTGAAACGGATCACCCATTCGAGCGACGGATCAGAGGTTTACGATTTCCGGCCACCTGACAGGCGGTCGGCCATGGATTCGCGCCCGCCGCCGTTCCCCCGGCGTGGATCCTGTCCCGGGCCCCGCTCACCGCCACTGGAGGTCGCGGTCCGGGCCTGCTCAGCCGGCCGCTGTTTCCAGCCACTCCGCGTCGATCTCGCCCTCGGCGACGATCACCGCGGGACCGGTCATCTCGACCTCGCCGTCCGGCCGCTCGGTGATCACCAGCGTCCCGCCGGGCACGTCCACCGTGTAGGTCGCCGGGGAGCCGGTGACGGCCGGGTCGGCGCCGTCGCGCCGGGCGGCCGCAACGGCGACGGCGCAGGCGCCCGTGCCGCACGAGCGAGTCTCACCGGCGCCGCGCTCGTGCACGCGCATCGCCACGTGGCGAGGGCCGCGGTCGGCCACGAACTCGACGTTCACGCCGTCCGGGTAGGCGGCGGCCGGGCTGAACGGGGGCGGGGAGAGCAGGTCACCGGCGTCCGCGAGGTCATCGACGAAGGCGACCGCATGCGGATTGCCCATGTTCACGTTCCGTGCCGGCCAGCTGTGCCGTCCGACACTCACCGTGACGTCCCCCTCGGGGAGCCGTGCCCTGCCCATGCCGACCGTGACGTCACCGTCCTTGGCGACGTGCACCGTCTTCACGCCCGCGCGCGTGGCGATCGCGAGGTCGCCCTCGGACGCGTGCCCGGCGTGCTGGAGGTAGCGGGCGAACACCCGTACGCCGTTGCCGCACATCTCGGCGATCGAGCCGTCGCCGTTGCGGTAGTCCATGAACCACTCGGCCTCGGCCGCCATCCGCCGGGCCTCCGGGTGCGCGGCCGAGCGGACGACGTGCAGCACACCGTCACCGCCGATGCCCGCGCGCCGGTCGCACAGGGCGGCGACCGCGGCCGGGGACAGGTCGACGGCGTTCTCCGGGTCGGGAACGATCACGAAGTCGTTCTCCGTGCCGTGACCCTTGAGGAAGGCGATGCGGGTGCTCATGCCTCGATCGTACGGGGTGGGTACGACAGTCCGGCGGCCACGCCCACTGTGGCCGGGCCGCCCGTGCGGGCGGACACCCTGGAGGCGGCGGGCTAGCGCAGCCGGGCGACCCGCCAGACGGCGAGGACGACGATCACGGCGACGAGGAGCGCGTAGGCGCCGATCAGCCGCCAGTCGGGCCGCCGGCCGGCACCGCGCGGCGGCAGGCCGGGCCAGGTGTACCCCACGCGACGGGCGGCCATCATGCCCCAGCCGGCCGCGCAGGAGCAGATCAGCAGCCCCAGCATGGCGATCATCGCGCCGCTGTCGCCGTCGAAGGCCAGCGGGAAGGCGAACATCAGCGAGCCGACGGCGGCCAGTCCCACGATCGGGGCGAGCTGCCAGATGCGCAGGCGTCGCTGCGGGCGCAGCTCGACCTCCACCTCGGGCCCGGCGAACATCTCCTCGGGCTCCGGGCCGTCCGCGGTCACGCCGCCCTGCGTGTCATCGGGCCCGTCGGGGCTCAGCGAGTCCTCGACCGGTTCGGCGCCGAGGCGCTCCACGGTGATGCGCTCGGTGCCTTGTGCGGTGTCGCGAGGGCCGGCCTCCATCGCCACGCGCCCTCCCAACTAGGACTCCACTTGGTCGATCGAAGCTTGATGATGGCACGGTCCCGGAGGCCCCGATGACGGCCTGGGCGTCCCGATGCCATCACGTGATCAGGCTGTAACCGGTCGTTCGACCAACGCCAGGGCGAGGTGCGGAAGTTCCGCGAGGTCCGCGGCGGCCCCGCTCAGCCAGTGCACGCGCGGGTCGCGCCGGAACCAGGAGTCCTGGCGGCGCGCGAAGCGCTTGGTGGCACGTACGGTCTCCGCGCGCGCCTCCTCGAGCGTGCACTCCCCGGCGAGCGCCGCGAGCACCTGCTGGTAGCCGAGCGCACGGGAGGCCGTACGCCCCTCCCGCAGGCCCTGCGCCTCCAGCCCGCGCACCTCGTCCACGAGACCCGCCTCCCACATGCGGTCGACCCGGCGCGCGATGCGCTCGTCGAGCTCGGGCCGCGCCACGTCGACGCCGATCTGCACGGTGTCGTAGACGGAGTCGTGGCCCGGGAGGTTCGCCGTGAACGGCCGGCCGGTGATCTCGATCACTTCCAGCGCCCGGACGATACGGCGGCCGTTGCTGGGCAGGATCGCCCGCGCGGCCTCGGGGTCGGCGGCCGCCAGGCGGGCGTGCAGCGCCCCTGAGCCGCGCAGCGCGAGCTCCTCCTCCAGGCGGGCCCGAACCGCGGGGTCGGTGCCGGGGAACTCCAGGTTGTCCACGGCCCCGCGGACGTAGAGGCCGGAGCCGCCGACCAGGATCGGCCAGCGTCCCTCGGCGAGCAGGGCGTCGATGCGCTCCCTCGCGAGCCGCTGGTACTCGGCGACGGAGGCCGTGACCGTCACGTCCCAGACGTCCAGCAGGTGGTGCGGCACGCCGCCGCGCTCCTCGGGCGTCAGCTTCGCGGTGCCGATGTCCATCCCTCGGTAGAGCTGCATGGAGTCGGCGTTGACGATCTCTCCGCCGAGGCGCTGGGCCAGATGGACGCCGAGATCGGATTTTCCGGCCGCGGTGGGGCCGACGACGGCGATGACGCGGGGGGCGGGGGGTGCGCTGCTCACCGCACCAGTCTCGCAAACGCCCCACGGGCATCTCGAACGAGTTACGTGACGGCGCGCGCCGGGTGTCGTTGCCCGTTGCGAGGTTCCCGCGGCCGGATTCCGGCGGGAGGTGGTCGGGGCACCGCGAACGGACCCACCGGGCTACGCGGGTTTTCGCCCGCACGAGTAACGTATGGAGTTGATATGGGCGTTTTTGCGCGACTTTTTCGGAGGTCGAAGGCTACTGAGGAGGGATCGGTCACCGAGGAGCCGGGCGACGCGGCGACGAGCGGTTCGATGGCGGTCGGCTCCGAGGCGGACGGCGCCGGGACGGCGGGCTCCGAGGCGGACGGCTCCGAGGTGGACGGGGCGGTAGCGGCGAAGGGGTCCGCGGGAGCGGACGGTGGTGTCGGGAGCGGCGCCACGAAGGCCCCGAAGGCGGAGGACGGCGGCGCCGAGGGCGTCGGCAGGGTCGCCGCCGACGGCGTGGAGATCCCCAAGCAGCAGTCCACCGACGAGGTGGTCGAACACGAGGCCGGCGAGGGCGCCCGCACGTAACTCCCGTCAGGGAAGGTGAACCATGGGTCTGCTGGACAACATGAAGGCCAAACTCGGTCCGGCCAAGGACAAGGTGTCGGACCTGGCCCAGCGGCACGGGGGCTCGATCGAGGACCGCCTGGACAAGGCCGCGAAGGTGGTCGACGAGAAGACCAAGGGCAAGTACAGCGAGAAGATCCACGCGGGCACGGGCAAGGCCAAGGAGGCCGTCGAGCGTCTCGCCCACCCGGCCGAGCGGACGCCGGACACGGGCACGAGCGCCGCACCGGGCGGCGGCACCGCCCAGACGCCGCCGACACCGCCGCAGACGCCTCCGGAGGGGCCACCGCCCACTTCCTGAACGGCGTCCCGTCCGGAAGAACCCGGCGGCGGCACACCGGCGGACGGCAGGGGACACAGACCTCCCGGCCGTCCGCCGCGCCGTCCCCCGCGAGGAGCGCAGCCGTCCAGGTGGCGTCTCCCAGGACCAGCCGGGCGGCGCCTGTTCAGGACCAGGTGACGACGAGATAGCCCACGCCGTAGGGCGCGCCCTCGTACAGCAGGGCGCCGGTGAGCCCGGCGTCCCCGGCCGCGCCCGCGAGCACCTGCCACGGGGCCCGGCCGGCCGCCTTCAGCTCGTACGCCAGCTCGGCGTCGAAGGCCGTCAGCGCCGCCACGTCCACCGCGCCGAGCGCACGGGCGGCCTCCGCGTCGAAGGGCTCGGCGCGCTCGTCGAGGTACCCGGGCGCCTTGAGCGACCGGCAGGCGCTCGCGTCACCCATCACCAGCATCGCCACACGGTCGGACCGCACGGCGATGTCCCGTCCCGCGGCGACGCACCGCTCGGGCGCCAGCGGCTCGCCCACGCCCAGCGCCTCGATCGGGGCGTCGGACCAGTCGACCCGCTCCAGCAGCCACGCCGCGACGGCGAGCGAGGGCGGCAGCTCGCGCTCGGACGCACCCGTGCCGGTGTCCCGGCCGAGCCGTACGTCCAGGTCCACTCCGAAGCCGCGGAAGGAACCCCGGGCGCCCTCCGGGTGCGGGCCGCGCCCGGACTCCTCGGCGGGTCCCACCACCACGAGCCGGTCCGGCCGGGCGGCGGCGAGGACGCCCAGCGCGTCCGTGCACGCGGCGCGCACGGCGTCCAGCTCGGGCGCGGCCCCCGCGGCGACGGCGGGCACGAGCAGGGGCGGACAGGGACAGACTGCGGCGGCGACAAGCATGATCGGCAGGGTAACGCGTACGCCGATCCCCCACCTCGCCGACGCCGACCGAGCCGGCGGACGTCGAGACCCCGGCCGGCTCGCCCGGAGCGGGAGCTCCGGGCGGGAGTGGAGTGGGTCAGTCGCAGCCGCAGCCGCTGCCCGCCGCCACCGGCAGCGGCTCCGGGGCGCCGATCTTCGGCAGGCCCAGCATGACGCCGGCCGGCTTGGCCGCCTCGGCGGCGTTGCGCTTCTCCCAGGCGTCACCCGCGCGGGTGCGGCGCACGTCGAGCACCGGTCCCTCGGCGAGCAGGTGGTGCGGCGCGGCGTAGGTGACCTCGACCGTGACCACGTCGCCCGGGCGCACGTCCTGCTCCGGCTTGGTGAAGTGGACCAGGCGGTTGTCGGGGGCGCGGCCGGACAGGCGGTGGGTGGCGCCGTCCTTGCGGCCCTCACCCTCCGCGACCATCAGTTCGAGCGTGCGGCCGACCTGCTTCTTGTTCTCCTCCCAGGAGATCTCCTCCTGGAGGGCGACCAGCCGCTCGTAACGCGCCTGCACGACCTCCTTGGGGATCTGGTTCTCCATCTCGGCGGCCGGGGTGCCGGGCCGCTTGGAGTACTGGAAGGTGAACGCCTGCGCGAACCGCGCCTCGCGCACCACGTGCAGCGTCTGCTCGAAGTCCTCCTCGGTCTCGCCGGGGAAGCCCACGATGACGTCGGTGGTGATCGCGGCGTGCGGGATGGCGGCGCGCACCTTCTCGATGATCCCGAGGTAGCGCTCCTGGCGGTAGGAGCGGCGCATCGCCTTCAGGACCGAGTCCGAGCCGGACTGCAGCGGCATGTGGAGTTGCGGCATGACGTTCGGCGTCTCGGCCATCGCGGCGATCACGTCGTCGGTGAAGTCGCGCGGGTGCGGGGAGGTGAACCGCACGCGCTCGAGGCCCTCGATGTTCCCGCAGGCGCGCAGCAGCTTGCTGAACGCCTCGCGGTCGCCGATGTCGGAGCCGTAGGCGTTGACGTTCTGGCCGAGCAGCGTGATCTCCGAGACGCCCTCGCCCACCAGGGCCTCGACCTCGGCGAGGATGTCGCCGGGGCGGCGGTCCTTCTCCTTGCCGCGCAGCGCCGGGACGATGCAGAAGGTGCAGGTGTTGTTGCAGCCCACGGAGATGGACACCCAGGCCGCGTACGCGCTCTCGCGCCGCGTCGGCAGCGTGGAGGGGAACGCCTCCAGGGACTCGGCGATCTCGACCTGCGCCTCCTCCTGGACGCGGGCGCGCTCGAGCAGGACCGGCAGCTTGCCGATGTTGTGGGTGCCGAAGACGACGTCCACCCAGGGCGCCTTCTTCACGATGGTGTCCCGGTCCTTCTGCGCCAGGCAGCCGCCGACCGCGATCTGCATCCCGGGCCGCTTCGCCTTCTTCGGCGCGAGGTGGCCGAGGTTGCCGTAGAGCCGGTTGTCGGCGTTCTCCCGGACGGCGCAGGTGTTGAAGACGACGACGTCCGCGTCACCGTCCGCCCCCTCGGGCGCCCGCACGTACCCGGCGTCTTCGAGCAGCCCGGCCAAACGCTCGGAATCGTGGACGTTCATCTGGCACCCGTAGGTGCGGATCTCATAGCTGCGAGGGACGCCCGCTTCTCGGCTCCGGTCGATGCTGCTCATGCCATAAGGGTAGGCGCTCGCCGGAGTACCCCCGGACGGCGGAATCACGGACGCATGCCTCTCGGCCCTGCGGGCGCGGCACGACGGTGGTCGCGTCCCTCCTGGGAACGACCGCTCCGGAAAAAGGGGACACCCCGCGCAACCCCGTCCGTCACCCATACGGCGGCGGACCGCACGGCAGCCGTGCGGCAACGCCGTTACGCTCACGGCAACCCTCTCGGACAGGTGCGTGTGATGCAGCCTCGTGACGCCCTCAGGACGGCCGCTCCGGAAGTGCCCCTGGCCGCCGCGCTGCGCTCCTGGCTCCTGCATCCGCCCGGTCCGGTCGCGGTCACCCTCCTCGCCGTCGTCCTGGTGGCTCGCGCAGCTCGGGTGGCGGTGGTCGACGCCCAGGGCGGCATGGACAACGCGTTCGTCGTCCACGCCGGGCAGGTCTGGCTGCAGGGCGGCGCCCCGTACGCCGACCGGCGCTTCCTCTATCTGCCGAGCTCCGTGCTGTTCGCCGCCGGTCAGGCGATGCTGCCGGCGCCGGTGCTGCGGGTCGCCGCGCCCGTGGTGTGCGTGGGCATGGTCGCGGCCGGCTGGTGGTGTGCCCTGCGCCTGTTCCGGGTGCCGGGGCACAGCCGGTTCGCAGTGCTGGGCCTGCTCGGGCTGGTGCTGTGCTGGGCACCGGTCGGTCACCTGATGAACCTCGGGAACTGGACCGTAGTGAGCGCGCTCGCGCTGCCGTTGGCACTGCTGCTGGGGGAGCGCGGGCGCTGGGACGCGGCCGGGGTGGTCCTCGGAGTGTCCGTGGCGGTGAAGCCGCTCCTCCTGCCGGTGGTCGTGCTGCTGCTCCTGGCCCGGCAGTGGCGCGCCCTGGCCTGGATGGTGGCGCTGCCGCTGGCCATGTCGGTGGGGACGGCACTGATCATGCCGGACCCGAGCGGGTTCTTCACCCGCACGCTGCCCTTCCTCCTCAGGGGCGGGGACACGCTCATGCGGCCGTTCGACTGCTCCCTGCCCGCGGTGCTGCCGCGGCTCGGGGTGCCGCCGCTCCTGGCCCAGGTGGTGGCGCTGGCCGCGGCGGCGGCCGGCCTGGTGTGCGCCTGGCGGCGCTGGCGCCGCGCCGACCCGGGTCCGGCGCGGCTCGTGGAGACCGCCGCCATGCTCATGCTCGCGTCCTACCTGGTGTCCCGGCCGTCCTACGAGCACTATCTGGTCGTCGTGGTACCGCTGCTGGTCGCCGGCGCGCTGGAAGCGGGCTCGGTGACGCGGTCGCCGTGGTTCTGGGGCGCGCTCGTCCCGCAGGTGCCGGATGTCGCGTTCCCCCACCTGGACGCGTCGACGCGCAGGGCGTTCAAGGACGCGGTCACGCTGTGCGGTCTCGCGCTCGTGCTGGCCGTGCGGTGCGCGCGACCGCCGGGGCCCCGGCGGCCCGCCGCTCCGGCGCGGAAGCTGACGAGCCAGGTGCCCTGAGCTCCGGTAGCCGCGGCCGGGCCTTCACGACCGAGGCCCGGCGGGTGGGTACGTCAGGCGTCGGCCGGGTTCCAGCCCTGCCGGCGGAGTACGGCCGACACGTCGGGCGCCTGGTAGTGGTCTCCCTTGAGCACCTTGCCGTCGGCGCGGCGGCTGACCTCGCCGTCCGGGCCGAGCTTGGTCATGTTGGAACGGTGGATCTCGGCGATCACCTCGTCCAGGTCGATGCCGTGGACCAGGGCGGTGCCGTACGCCACGTACACCACGTCCGCCAGCTCGTGCGCCAGCCGGTCGAGCGGGCCGTCGACCGAGACCTCGGCGACCTCCGCCGCCTCCTCCGCGAGCAGCTCCCCGCGGTGCGCGCCGAGCTCCGCTGACACCCGCGCCGGTGTGCCGCGGACGTCGAGCCCGAAGGCACGGTGGAACTCACGGACGAGGTCGGCGGGCGAAGAACTCATGCGGCGACTGTAGCCGCCGTCCCCGGCCGGGAAGGCGGCCGGGGAGCCGAGGCAGCCCTGGTCAGCAGGCCGTCCTGCTGGCAGGATCGCGCGCATGTCCAAGGTGTTTCCCCCGATCGGCAGGCGTCGTGGTCTGCAGGGCGCGGCCGTCTCCGCCGTGGTCCTCGGACTGCTGCTGTGGTGGCTGCTGCCGCTGGGCGACCGGCCGCCGAGCGGGACGATCACCTTCAGCACCGGGGGCCTGCGCGGCGTCTACCAGGAGTACGGCGAGCGGCTGCGCACCGCGTTCGCCAAGGACATGCCGAATCTCGAGGTCCGGTTGATGACCAGCGACGGCTCGCAGGAGAACGTGACGCGGGTGGCGACCGGCAAGTCCGACTTCACGATCGCGGCGGCCGACGCGGTGGAGACGTACGAGCTGAACCACGGCTCTGGCGCCGGCCGGCTGCGCGGGGTCGCCCGCCTCTACGACGACTACCTGCAGCTCGTCGTCGCGCGCGACTCGAGGATCAACTCGGTCGCGGACCTGCGGGGCAAGCGGGTGGCGGTCGGGCCCCCGAAGTCGGGCGTGCGGCTGATAGCCGAGCGGGTGCTCAAGGCGGCCGGCATCGACCCGCACACGGGCATACGGTCCGCGGCCGACGGCATCGACACCGGGCCCGGCCGGCTGCGGCAGGGCGCCATCGACGCGTTCTTCTGGTCGGGCGGACTGCCGACGGACGGACTCAAGCAGCTCGCCTCGAAGTTCGCGTTCCGGTTCATACCGATCGACGACGACCTGGTGGCCAAGCTGCACGCCCAGGGCGGTGCCACGCGCTACTACCGCGCCACCAACATGCCGGAGTCGGCGTACCCGTCCGTCCAGAACGGCTCGCCGGTTCCGACGATCGCCGTGTCCAACGTGCTGATGACCCGCAAGGACGTGGATCCGAGACTGACCGAGTGGGTCACCCGGACCGTCATCGACAGCCGGGACCGCATCGGCGCCCATGTCCACTCCGCCCAGCTGGTCGACCTGCGCACCGCGATCTACACCGATCCGCTGGTCCTGCACGAGGGCGCCCGGCGCTACTACCGGTCCGTCAAACCATAGGCTCACGCGCCTTCCTGCACGCCGGACCGCGCGCCGCTGCCGCTACGAAGGCCGCGCGTCCGACCTCGGCACCGTCACCGTCACCCGCAGCCCGCGCGGCTCGTCGGGGCGGTGGTGGGCATACGCGATCGAGCCGCCTCCGGCGGCGAGGAGCGCCCGGGAGATGGACAGGCCGAGACCGGAACCCTTGATGTTCTGGTGGCGGCCGCTGCGCCAGAAGCGGTCGCCGATACGGGCCAGTTCCTCGTCGGTGAGGCCGGGGCCGTGGTCGGCGACCACGACCGTCGAGGTGTCGCCGCTTCCGGAGACCGTCACGTCGACGCTCTCGCCCTCCGGCGTGAACTTCACCGCGTTGTCGATCACCGCGTCCAGCGCGGACGACAGCGCCACCGGGTCGGCCCAGGCCGTGGTGGCCGGGCACCGGCCCACCAGCCGTACCCCCTTGGCCTCGGCGGCGGGCCCCCAGGCCGCCACCCGCTCCTCGGTCAGCTCGCCGATGTCGATGAGCTGCAGGTCCGCCTCGGCGTGCTCGGCCAGCGCCAGGTCCAGCAGGTCGTCCAGGACCTGCGCGAGGCGTATGCCCTCGGTGCGGACCGAGGCGATCTCCTCGTTGCCCTGGGGCAGTTCCAGGGCGAGCAGCTCGATACGCAGCAGCAGCGCCGAGAGCGGGTTGCGCAGCTGGTGCGAGGCGTCGGCCACGAAGGCGCGCTGCTGCTCGAGCACGTCCTCGACGTTGTCCGCCATCTCGTTGAACGACCGTGCCAGCCTTCTGAGTTCCGGTGGTCCGCTCGCCACCGCGACCCGGGACTTCAGGCGCCCGGTGGCGATGTCGTGGGTGGTGGCGTCCAGGATCCGCACCGGGCGCAGCACCCAACCGGTCAGCCGCAGGGCGGCGCCCACGGCGACCAGCATGGCGACGGTCTCCCCCGCGCCGAGCAACAGCCAGCCGTGCAGCGTCCGCGCCCGCATCTGCCCGGTGGGCGAGTCGGTGACGACGACCGCGACGACGTCGCCGTCCCGGATGACGGGCGAGGCGACGACGAGCCGGTGCCGCTGCCAGGGCCAGACCTGCTCCGGGTCGTGGCTGCGCCGGCTCAGCAGAGCCTCGCCGAAGGCCTCGCGGACCTCGCCCGCGCGCGGCAGGGACCAGCTGGCCGGGGCACCCGCCATGGGTGTGCCGGAGCGGTAGAAGACGCCGGCCCGGATGCCGTAGACCCCGTAGTAGCTCGCGAGTTCGCGGCTGAGGGTCTCCAGGCGCTCGTCGGGGACGGTCCGGCGGGAGCCGGTGGGCCGGTCGGTGACGAACTGGGCGAGCGCGGCGAAGCGTGCCGTGTCGTCGATCCGGTCGACGACCACCTTCTGCTGCTGGCCCGCGGCCAGGCTGACGGCGAGCGGGAAGCCGAGGGCCAGCAGCACCGCCGCCATCAGGACGATGAGCAGCGGCAGCAGACGTGTGCGCACCCGTCCCCGCTACGTGGCCGGGGCGACGAGGCGGTAGCCGACGCCGCGGACGGTCTCGATCAGGGCGGGCATGCGCAGCTTGGAGCGCAGGGAGGCGACGTGCACCTCCAGGGTGCGTCCGGTGCCCTCCCAACTGGTGCGCCACACCTCGCTGATGATCTGCTCCCGGCGGAAGACCACTCCGGGGCGCTGGGCGAGCAGGGCCAGCAGGTCGAACTCCTTGCGGGTGAGCTGGACGACCGTGCCGTCCACGCTGACCTGGCGGGTGGGCAGTTCGATGTACACGGAGCCGAGGCGCAGCGCGCTCTCGCCTGCGGTACCGGTGTCCTCGTGGGCGGTGCGGCGGCTGACGGCATGGATCCGGGCGAGCAGTTCCCCGGTGTCGTAGGGCTTCACCACGTAGTCGTCGGCGCCGAGGTTGAGGCCGTGGATGCGGGAGCGGACGTCGGAGCGGGCGGTGACCATGATGACCGGAGTGCTGGTGCGCTTGCGGATCTTGCCGCAGACCTCGTAGCCGTCCTGGTCGGGCAGGCCCAGGTCGAGCAGGACCACGCCGAAGCCGTCACCGCCCGGGACGAGGGCCTGTAGGGCCTCCTCGCCGCTGCGGGCGTGCGTGACGTCGAAACCGTGCCGGGCCAGCACCGCGGACAGTGCGGCTGCGACATGGTTGTCGTCCTCGACGAGGAGCAGTCTCATCCCGGCCTCCCCCGGTTCATCCGTCGTATCGTCGTCCCGTGTAGAACTCGTGCACACGCGCGCGTGCACCATGGCAGTCACGCCGATGGACGAGGACGGCGTCAAGAGGCTTCTTGTTGCGCGCCACCTGTCGTTACCCAGCCGGTACGCGCCGCACGCGACCCTGCTACGACCCGTGTCCGGCCGCTACCGGATCGTGATGCTCAGATCTCCCTCAGATGTAATGACGCAGGTGGCGCGGCTGGCTACTGTCCACCGAAACCGAGGAGGACGGAGCCTGAAAGCGATGACCGAAGTATCGGTGGCCAAGCAAGACGTGGCCGCGACCGGCGATCTGGTCGTCCTGAAGAGCGTCAACAAGCACTTCGGCGCGTTGCACGTGCTCCAGGACATCGAGCTGACGATCTCCCGCGGCGAGGTCGTCGTGGTCATCGGGCCCTCCGGGTCCGGGAAGTCCACTCTGTGCCGCACCATCAACCGCCTGGAGACCATCGACTCGGGCACGATCACGATCGACGGCAGGCCGCTGCCCCACGAGGGCAAGGAGCTGGCCCGGCTGCGCGCCGACGTCGGCATGGTCTTCCAGTCCTTCAATCTCTTCGCGCACAAGACCGTGCTCGAGAACGTCACCCTGGGGCAGACGAAGGTCCGCCGCACGGACAAGAAGAAGGCCGAGGAACGGGCGCGGGCCCTGCTCGACCGGGTCGGCGTGGGCGCGCAGGCGGACAAGTACCCCGCGCAGCTCTCCGGCGGCCAGCAGCAGCGCGTGGCCATCGCGCGGGCGCTGGCCATGGACCCGAAGGTCATGCTCTTCGACGAGCCGACCTCCGCGCTGGACCCGGAGATGATCAACGAGGTGCTGGAGGTCATGCAGCAACTCGCCCGGGACGGCATGACGATGATCGTCGTCACCCACGAGATGGGGTTCGCCCGATCGGCTGCGAACCGGGTGGTCTTCATGGCCGACGGCCGGATCGTCGAACAGGCTGCGCCCGACCAGTTCTTCAGCAACCCGCGCAGCGACCGGGCCAAGGACTTCCTGTCGAAGATCCTGCACCACTGACGGCCTCGGCCACCCTCGCCGGCCGGCGACCGCCCCCGGTCGCCCCGGCCCGGTCACTCGACGCAGCCGTCACCCGCCCCGCAACGGGCCTCGACTCCTCTTTGAGCAAAGGAAATCCACCATGAAGCTCCGCAAGGTCACCGCCGCCTCGGCCGTCGTGCTCGCCCTCGCCGTCTCGGCGACGGCGTGCGGTTCCGACAAGAAGGACAGCGGCTCGTCGGGCGGCGGCGGCAGCAAGAAGATCGCCGTCGGCATCAAGTTCGATCAGCCGGGCCTGGGCCAGAAGACGCCGCAGGGCTACTCCGGCTTCGACGTGGACGTGGCCAAGTACATCGCCAAGAAGCTCGGTTACAACGAGGACCAGATCGAGTGGAAGGAGTCGAAGAGCGCCGACCGCGAGACCATGCTCCAGCGCGGTGACGTCGAGTTCATCGCCGCCACCTACTCGATCACCCCGGAGCGCGAGAAGAAGGTCGACTTCGCGGGCCCCTACCTGCTGGCCCACCAGGACGTGCTGCTCCGCGCCGACGACAGCTCGATCAAGTCGCCGGCCGATCTGAACAACAAGCGGCTCTGCTCGGTGACCGGCTCCACCTCGGCGCAGAACGTCAAGGAAAAGCTGGCGCCCAAAGCCAACCTGCAGCAGTACCCGACCTACTCGGCCTGCCTGACCGGCCTGCAGAACAAGGCGATCGACGCGCTGACGACGGACGACTCGATCCTCGCCGGTTACGCCTCCCAGGCCCAGTTCAAGGGCAAGTTCAAGCTGGGCGGCTTCAAGATGACCAACGAGAACTACGGCATCGGCGTCAAGAAGGGCAGCGACCTCAAGGCCAAGATCAACAAGGCCCTGGAGGACATGGTCGCCGACGGTTCGTGGGAGAAGGCCGTGAAGGCCAACTTCGGCCCCGCGAACTACCAGTACGAGCAGGCGCCGAAGATCGGCGACATCAAGAGCTGAGTCAGCGCCCGCCGGGTGCGCCG
>NZ_MUBM01000136.1 GCF_002154505.1 Streptomyces carpinensis
GTGCTGCCGTCGGGCCGGACGACCCGGATCTCGGGCATCGACCTGCTCGGCGAGCCGGTCGACGCCGCTTGGACCCCGCAATCGGTGACCCTGCTGTTCCAGGACGACATCGACGTCTCCCGCGGCGACCTGATCGTGCCGAGCAAGGACGCGCCGGCGACCACCCAGGACGTGGAGGCGACCGTCTGCCACGTCGCCGACCAGCCGCTGGCCGTCGGGCACCGGGTGCTGCTCAAGCACGGCACCCGCACGGTCAAGGCGATCGTGAAGGACATCCCGTCCCGGCTCACCCTGGCCGACCTGTCCCTGCACCCGCACCCAGGCCAGCTCGTCGCCAACGACATCGGCCGGGTCAAGATCCGCACCGCCGAGCCGCTGCCCGTCGACTCCTACGCCGACTCCCGCCGCACCGGCTCGTTCATCCTGATCGACCCCAGCGACGGCACCACACTGACCGCCGGCATGGTCGGCGAGTCCTTCGCCGCCCCGGAGCCGGTCGAGGACCCCACAGACGACGGGTGGGACTTCTGAGCACGCGCCCCGTGAATCGGCCGACCGTGACCGCCGGGCCAACGAGAGGAACCCACCCGTGCCAGCTGCCACCACCGCTCTGCACCGCGCCGTCGCGGGCCTGATCGCGCTGCCCCTGCTGACCCTCGCCGCCTGCGGCTACGGCTCGGAGGCCAAGGACGTCGGCACCGCCGAGGTCGCCGCCGGCGCCGAGAAGATCGACGGTCTCGACTCCGTCCGCATCGGCTACTTCGGCAACGTCACCCACGCCACGGCGCTGGTGGGTAACCAGAAGGGCTTCTTCCAGAAGGAGCTGGGCGCCACCAAGGCCAAGTACGCGGTCTTCAACGCCGGTCCGTCCGAGATCGAGGCACTGAACTCCGGCTCGATCGACATCGGCTGGATCGGCCCTTCCCCCTCGATCAACGGCTACACCAAGTCCGGCGGCAAGAACCTGCGGATCATCGGCGGTTCGGCGTCCGGCGGCGTGAAGCTGGTCGTCAACCCGGACAAGATCAAGTCCCTCGACGACGTCAAGGGCAAGCGGATCGCCACCCCGCAGCTGGGCAACACCCAGGACGTGGCGTTCCTCAACTGGATCGCCGAGCGGGGCTGGAAGGTCGACCCGCAGAGCGGCAAGGGCGACGTCACGGTCGTCCGCAGCGACAACAAGGTCACCCCGGACGCCTACAAGTCCGGTTCGCTGGACGGCGCGTGGGTGCCGGAGCCGACCGCGTCCAAGCTGGTCGCCGAGGGCGGCAGGGTGCTCCTGGACGAGTCGGACCTGTGGCCCGACAAGAAGTTCGTGATCACGAACATCATCGTGTCGCAGAAGTTCCTCAAGGAGCACCCGAAGGCCGTCGAGGCCGTGCTGAAGGCGTCGGTCGACACCAACGAGTGGATCGAGGCCAACCCGGCGGACGCCAAGGCCGCGGTGAACAGGCAGCTCGAGGCCGACACCGGCAAGGCGCTGCCGGCCGAGGTGCTGGACCCGGCCTGGGAGTCGATCAAGCTGACCGACGACCCGCTGGCCGCCACCCTCGACGCCCAGGCGGAGCACGCCGTCAAGGCCGGTCTGCTGGACAAGCCCGACCTCGACGGCATCTACGACCTGACGCTGCTCAACAAGGTCCTCAAGGCCAAGGGCAAGCCCGCCGCCGACGACGCCGGCCTCGGAAGCCGGCAGTAGTCCCGGATCACGACCGGGGACCAGGAACCAGGAGGTTCGACCATGGCCACGACCACGCCCATCGCCGAGACCCGGACCGCCGGCCAGGGCGAGACCCCCGGGGCCGACGGGACCGTCACGGCCGGGAAGACCGTAACGGCGGCGGCCGCGCACGCCGCCCGTATCGAGCATGTCTCGAAGTCGTTCGCGGGCCCGGCCGGACAGCAGCTCGTGCTGGACGACATCAGCCTCGATGTCGCGCCCGGCGAGTTCGTCACCCTCCTGGGGGCCTCCGGCTGCGGCAAGTCCACGCTGCTCAACCTGGTGGCCGGCCTCGACCGGCCCACCGCCGGCACCGTCACCACCGACGGGCGTCCCGCCCTCATGTTCCAGGAACACGCCCTGTTCCCCTGGCTGAGCGCCGGCAAGAACATCGAACTCGCCCTGAAACTGCGGGGCGTGCCCAAGTCCGAGCGCCGCGGCAAGGCCGAGGAACTGCTCGAACTCGTCCGGCTCAAAGGCGCCTACGGCAAGCGGGTGCACGAGCTGTCCGGCGGTATGCGCCAGCGCGTGGCGATGGCCCGCGCGCTCGCGCAGGAGAGCCAACTGCTGCTGATGGACGAGCCGTTCGCGGCGCTGGACGCCATCACCCGCGATGTGCTGCACGACGAGCTGACTCGGATCTGGCGCGAGACGAAGCTGTCCGTCCTGTTCGTCACGCACAACGTCGGCGAGGCCGTGCGCCTCGCCGAGCGCGTCGTGCTCCTGTCGTCCCGGCCGGGACGGGTCGCCCGCGAATGGACCGTCGGCATCCCGCATCCGCGCCGCATCGAGGACACCGCGGTGGCGGAGCTGTCCGTCGAGATCACCGAAGAACTGCGTGGGGAGATCCGCCGCCATGGCCAGCACTGACCCCTCCGTTCAGGATCGTCCCGACATCGCGGGTCTGGAAGCGGGTCTCGATGCCCTGGAGAGCCGGCAGGAGACCCGTACTCTCTTTCGGCAGACCCTCGTGGAGAAGGTCCTGCCGCCCACCGTCGCCGTCCTGCTGGTCCTGGCGATCTGGCAGGGGCTGGTCTCCTTCGGGATCGTCGACGACCCGACCAAGCTGCCCGCCCCGGCGGTCGTGTGGGAGGTCGTCCGCCAGGCCTGGCTTCAGGGCGACCTGCTCGGCTACATCTGGACGTCCGTCTCGCGCGGCCTGCTCGGCTTCTGCTTCGCCCTGATCATCGGCACCCCGCTGGGGCTGCTGGTGGCCCGCGTGAAGTTCGTGCGCGCCGCCATCGGACCGATCCTGTCCGGCCTGCAGTCTTTGCCGTCGGTCGCCTGGGTGCCGCCCGCGGTGGTCTGGCTCGGCCTGAACAACTCCATGATGTACGCCGTCATCCTGCTCGGCGCCGTGCCCTCCATCGCCAACGGCCTGGTCTCCGGCGTCGACCAGGTGCCGCCGCTGTTCCTGCGGGCCGGCCGCACCCTCGGCGCCACCGGCCTCAAGGGCACCTGGCACATCGTCGCGCCGGCCGCGCTGCCCGGCTACCTCGCCGGACTCAAGCAGGGCTGGGCGTTCTCCTGGCGCTCCCTGATGGCCGCCGAGATCATCGCGTCCTTCCCCGACCTCGGCGTCGGCCTCGGCCAGCTGCTGGAGAACGGCCGCAACGCCAGCGACATGGCCATGGTCTTCGAGGCCATCCTGCTCATCCTCATCGTCGGCATCGCCATCGACCTGCTGATCTTCAGCCCGCTGGAGCGGTGGGTCCTGCGCAGCCGCGGCCTGCTGGTCACGTACTGACGGCGATGCGCCGTCCCGCCCGTTCGCTCCAGCCGCACTCGACCGATCGCCTGACGGTTCTCAAGAGGCGTCGATCAGGGTGACGGTGAACGGTTGACCGGCGCAAGGAGGCCGACATGCGGGCACGACACGTATTCGACGTGAAAGCCATCGGCGGGAACCTGGGCCGGTGTAGCGCACATCCGCCCCGCCTTCGGCCGGGATGTGCCCGGCCGCCCAAGCCGCCGGTCCGCGACCGCCACGGCGCCCTGCCCGAGTGGAGGCAGACGTGACGCGCCGCGTCGCAGTGGTGGGCGCCGGCGCGGCGGGGGCCCTGACGGCTGTTCAACTGATGCGGCAGGCCGAGCGGGCCGGGCGCAGCATCGGGGTATGGCTGATCGACCCGGCCGGGCACACGGGCCGAGGGGTCGCCTACAGCACGCCCGACCCCCGCCACCTGCTCAATGTGCCCGCCGCCCGCATGAGCGCCTTCCCCGATGATCCCGGGCACTTCCTGCGCTGGCTCGCCGGTCGGCACCCGCACGCCGCGCCGGGTGGCTTCGTCCCCCGCAAGGAGTACGGGCGCTATCTGAGCGATGTCGTCGAGCAGACCGCGCAGGAGTGCCGGCGCGCCCGGCTGCACCGGGTGCGGGAGCGGGTCGTCGCCGTCCGCGACCGGTCCGCCGGGCCGGTGCTGCGGTTCGCCGGCGGTGGTGGACTGCAGGTGGACGCCGCCGTACTGGCGCTGGGCACCCTGGGCCCCGAACATGCCTGGGCTGATCCTGGGCTCAGGGCGTCCGGGCGCTTCGTCGCCGATCCCTGGGCGCCGGGGGTGCTCGACGGCGTGGCCGCGGAAGGAGACGTGCTGCTCGTCGGCACCGGTCTGACCATGGTCGACCTGGCCGTCACCCTGGCCCGCCCCGGCCGGGTGCTGCACGCGGTGTCCCGGCACGGGCTCCTGCCCCAGGAGCATCTGCCCGTCGCGGCTCCGGCGGCACAGCCGCCGGAGCTGGACGGTACCCGCGGTCTGGACGCGCTGCGCCGCGGCGTGCGGCGGTATCTGGCGGCCGGCCGCCGTTCCGGCGGGGACTGGCGGCCCGCCATGGACGGGCTGCGCCCGGTGACGGCAGCCCTGTGGCAGCAGCTGTCCACGGCCGACCGCAGGCGCTTTGTGAAGGAGGACCTGCGGACCTGGGAGGTGCACCGCCACCGGATTGCGCCCGCGACGGCCGTCGCGCTCGGTGCGCTGCGGACCTCCGGCCGGCTGCAGGTGGCCGCCGCGGAGGTGGTCCGGGCCGTGCCCGACGACGACGCGGTGGCCGTCACCTTGAGCGACGGCAGGCGGCTGCGGGTCGGCGCGGTCGTCAACTGCACCGGAGCGCGCATGGACCTGCGCCGCACGGACGATCCCCTGGTGCGCTGCCTGCTGGAGCGCGGCTATGCGCGGACCGGCCCGGCCGACCTCGGCCTCGATACCCGGGACGCAGGACGGGTGGTGCCCGCGGCCGGCGTCCCGGCCGCGCGGCTGTGGGCGATCGGGGCCGCGCGGCGCGGGAATCTGCTGGAGACCACCGCCGTTCCGGAGATCCGGGCGCAGGCCGACGAGGTCGCCGGCGCGGTGCTGGAGGCCCTCGCCGTCCGCCGGGCGTCCCGGCCGGCCGACCGCTACGGCCAGCGGCTGAGTACGACGTCCGAAGCGGCGCTGCTGTACGAACGGGCGCTGGAGCGCATCCTGGCGGGCAGCCTGGGTGCCGAGGCGCTGCTGCGTGAGGCGGTCGGCATCGACCCGGGCTTCGCCGTCGGCCACGCGGCGCTGGCACTGCTCGGCCACGAGGGCCCGGGCGGCGGGCATGCCTGCCGTGCGCTGGAGGCGGCCGTGCAGGCGGCGGCCCGTCGGTCCGACGAGCGCGAGCGCAGTCTGGTCACCGCGGTTCGGGCCCGGCTGACCGGCACCGAGGAGGGGGGCAAGGCCGCTCTGCTGGGCCACATCGCCGCCCACCCCCGCGACGCCCTGGCGGTGAGCGCGGCCGTACCGACGGTCTCCTTCAGCGGGGTGACCAGCGCCGAGGAGTCCTGGGCCCTGGTCGAGGGCCTGGCCCCCGTCTACGGGGACGACTGGTGGTATCTGGGACAACTCGCCTTCGTCCGGCAGGAGCAGGAGCGCTGGGCGCAGGCCGAGGCCCTGGCCGACCGGGCGCTCGCCGCGCAGCCCCGCGCCGGGCATGCCGTCCACGCCCGGGCGCACGTGTTCTACGAGACCGGCGAGCACCGCGCGGGGGTCGCCTGGCTGGACGACTGGCTGCACCGTCACGGGCGGCAGGCGGGCCACCGTTCCCACATCTCCTGGCATGCCGCCCTGCACGAGTTGTCGCTCGACGACCGTTCCGCGCTGCTGCGTCGCTACCGCCGGGAGCTGGATGCCTCCCGGGTGAACGGGGGCCGGCTGCTGGCCGATTCCGCGGCACTGCTGTGGCGCGCGCGCATGACGGGCAGTTGGAGCGGCGCCCTGCCCGTGGCCGAACTGCTGCAGGCGGCTCCCCGGCAGTGGGTCGAGGCACCCGCGACGGCTTTCGCCGCCCTGCACGGCGCGCTGGCCCTCGCCGCGGCCGGGGAACCGACGCCCTCGGGCGGCTGCGGGCCCACGCGCTCGCCCACCGCAACGAGGTGCTCCCCCTGGTGATCGCGCCATTGTGCGCGGCGCTGTCGGCCGTGGTGCGGCAGCGGTGGCAACAGGCGGTGCGGCTGCTGCCACCGCTGCTGCCCGTGATCGCGCGGGTGGGCGCCAGCAAGGCCCAGCTGGAGGTCGTGGAGGAGACGCTGCTGCACGCCCTGATCGAGGGGGGCGAGCACGAGCGGGCCGCAGTGCTGCTGTCGGCCCGGCTGGAGCGCCGCTCGTCGCCGCTCGACCGGCGACGCCTCCAGACGGTGCGCGAGCGGCGTGCCCCACGAGGCGCCGAGGGGGCCCCGCCGCCGCTCCACGGCGCTCGGCACTCGCTCCAGCGGGACTCGACGGATCACCTGCTGGTCCTTGAGATGCGTCAAACAAGGTGGCGCTGAATGGCTGACCGGCGAACGGAGACCGTCATGCGGACACGGCGCGCATCCGCCATGCGAACCATCGGCAGGAGCATCGGCGAGGGCCTCATGTGGATGGGGTTCGGATGGTTCGGGGCGCATCCGCCCCACCCCTGGACGGGGTACGCGATGCCGCCCGCCGAGCAGCCGTGTCTGCCGCCCGTATCGGAGGAGGAGTTCGCCCGGTGGACGGTACTGGTCGGCGACCTGTGAGAGGTGACCGCAGCCGTCGTCCCGCGCATCGACCGGACACGACCGAAGACAAGGAGGCCAGGGTGACCACCACCGGGTCGGCCACTGCTCACGTTCCCGTGCAGAAGCGGCGCATCCTCAAGCTGTTCCGCCCCTACCGCAGGAGCCTGGTGTCCGTCGCGCTCCTGGTCGCGAGCTCGTCCCTGGTCTCCCTCGTCAACCCCTTCCTGATCCGCGAGATCATCGACGTGGCGCTGCCGCAGGGCAGGACCGGGCTGCTGTCCCTGCTCGCCCTGGGCATGGTGGTCGTCGCGGTCGCCAACAGCTCCTTCAACGTGTGGCAGACCTATCTGTCCGCCAAGGTCGGCCAGCTGGTCATGCACGATCTGCGCACCGCCGTCTACGCCCACCTCCAGCGCATGTCGCTGGCGTTCTTCACGCGGACCCGTACCGGCGAGGTCCAGTCGCGCATCGCCAACGACATCGGCGGGATGCAGGTGACCGTGACGACCACCGCGACGGCGCTGGTGTCGGACGTGACGACCGTCATCACCACGGTCACCGCCATGGCCTTGCTCGACTGGCGGCTCACGCTGGCGTCGCTGCTCGTCCTGCCGGGCTTCGTCTGGGTCAGCCGGCATGTGGGGGACGAACTGCGCGTCCTCACCCGGGCCCGGCAGCGCCAGTTCGCCGACCTGTCGTCGAACGTGCAGGAGTCGCTGTCGGTCAGCGGGATCATGCTCGGGCACACCATGGGCCGGTCGCGCTCGCTCAGCGACGCCTTCGCCGCGCAGTCCCGCAAGCTCACCGACATCGAGGTGCGCGCGAGCACGGCGGGCCTGTGGTACCAGTCCACGATCTGGATCGTCATGGCCGCCATGCCGGCGGTGATCTACTGGGTGGCGGGACTGACCGGCAGCGGCGGGCACATGGCCGTCTCCATCGGCGGGCTGGTCGCCTTCGCCACCCTCCAGCAGATCCTGTTCCGGCCGGCGCAGCGGCTGCTGACCATCGGTCTGGACATTCAGAGCTCACTGGAGCTGTTCGGCCGCATCTTCGAGTACCTCGACCTGCCTGTCGACGTCGCCGAGCCGGAGCGGCCCGTCGTACCGGCGAGCCTGCGCGGCGAGGTGCGGCTGCGGGGCGTCGGCTTCCGCTACGCGGGCGCCGAGCGGCCGACGCTGGACGGCATCGACGTGACCGTACCGGCCGGGCGCAGTCTCGCCGTCGTCGGGGAGACCGGCTCGGGCAAGACCACGCTGAGCTATCTCATCCCGCGTCTGTACGACGCGACGTCCGGCACCGTCACGATCGACGGCGTCGACGTGCGCGAGATGTCCTTCGACACGCTCGCCGCCGCGGTCGGCGTCGTCTCCCAGGAGTCGTACCTCTTCCACGCCTCGGTCGCCGACAACCTGCGGTTCGCCAAGCCCGACGCGACGGACGAGGAGCTGGTCGCGGCGGCGCGGATCGCGCACATCCACGACTATCTGATGTCCCTGCCCGACGGCTACGACACGGTGGTCGGCGAGCGCGGATACCGGTTCTCCGGCGGTGAGAAGCAGCGGCTGGCGATCGCCCGCGCCATCCTGCGCGACCCGCCCGTCCTGGTGCTCGACGAGGCCACCAGCGCGCTGGACACCCAGACCGAGCGGGCCGTGCAGAAGGCCATCGACGCGGCGAGCGCGGGCCGCACCACCATCACGGTCGCGCACCGGCTGTCGACCGTCCGCAACGCAGACGAGATCATCGTGCTGGAGCGGGGGCGCATCGCCGAGCGCGGCACCCACGACGAACTGCTCGCCCTGGCCGGCCACTACGCCACGCTCGTCCACCGGGACACCGAGATGGCGGTCGTGTAGGAGGGGGCTCCCCGGCCGGCCGGGGGCATCAACTCGCCTGTTTTGAAGCGGACTTCGAGCGGTTCTGCAGGGGTGAGTGCCTACCATCCGGCAAATGAAGACTGCGTCTGCCGAAATACCAGAGCCGCCCGGAATCGACCGGCGCACCCTGCTGCGCGGCGGTGCCGTCGCCGGCCTGGGCGCGCTCGTGTCCGCGTCCTCCGTCTTCGCCGCGCCGAACGACGCGGGCCCCGGCGGTCCCGAGCCGTCCGCGGACGGACTGATGCTGACCAAGTTCAAGGACCCGCTGCGCACCCCGCCGGTGCTGCGGCCCCGCGACCGCGGTGGCCACGACGAGCTGACCGTGCGCATGCGCACCGCCGACGTCACGGTGCACTCGCAGCTGCCGCCGGTGCGGATGTGGACGTACGAGGGCAGCTACCCGGGTCCGACGATCGAGACGGTCCGCGGCCGCCGGCTCCGGGTCGCCTGGGAGAACCATCTGACGGGGAACATCCCGGTCACCGCGGTCGACTTCGGCCGGATGGGCGGCCCCATGCCCGATCCGCTGTCCAACTATCCCGGTACGGACGGCTGCCAGGAGGTCCCCGGTGTGGCCGGACTCCAGCCGTGGGCCGCGGTGCACCTGCACGGCATGCTCACCGGCGGCGGCAACGACGGCTGGATGGAGAACCTCGTCGGTCCCGGTGACGTGCAGTTGTCGGCGTACCCGAACGACCAGGCCGCGACGACGCTCTGGTATCACGACCACACCCACCACGTGAGCCGCTTCAGCGTGTATGCCGGTCTCGCCGGCCTGTTCGTCTCCCGCGACGAGGAGGAGCGGGCGCTGGACCTGCCCACGGGACGGTACGAGGTGCCGCTGGTCCTCAGCGACCGCAACTTCGCGCTGGAGGACACCGGTTCCCTCACCGGACGCCTGGTCCACAAGGTGGAGATGGTCGGCATGAAACTCATGCGTGCCCACGCGGCCCCCTACACCCTGGTCAACGGCGTCGTCTGGCCCTACCTCGAGGTGGAGCCGCGCTGGTACCGGTTCCGGATCGTCAACACGGCGAACTCCCGGATCTACCGGCTGATGCTGCTGGCCGACGGCCGGCCCGTCCCCGGGGCCTTCCAGGTGATCGGCACCGACCAGGGCCTGATCGACAGGCCGCTGGCGGTCGACGGGGCGCTCAACCTCTCGTCCGGCGAGCGCGCCGACGTGCTGGTCGACTTCGGCGCGTTCCGCGGCCGGTCCCTGAAGCTGGTGAACACGATGGAGGGCGTCACACCCGGCGCGTCCAGCACCCGTCACGATCTGCTGGAGCCGGACGTGATGCAGTTCCGTGTCGCCGACCGCAGACCCTCCACCCGGTTCACGCTGCCCAGGACGCTGTCGCCCACCTTCGAGCGGGCCGCCCCTGACGACCTGCCGCACGACAGCGCTCCTCGGTGGGTGGTGCTGGCCGGTCCGGGCTCGCAGAACATGCCCGAACTGTGGGAGATGGAGGAGATGGCGGAGGCCGACGCGCAGGGCATCACGTTTCCCTCCGCCGGGATCGTCCAGGTCAAGGACGCCGAGGGCAAGGTCACGACGCTGCGCCGGACGGCCATGCGCTACGACGACGGCAGCGCCTTCACCGTGGCGCAGGACGACGTGGAGATCTGGAAGTACCTCAATCTCGCCGCCTCGCCCCACCCGATGCACATCCACCTGGCCCATTTCCGTGTGCTGTCCCGCGACAACTACGACGTGACCGGGTTCGACCAGGCCGTGCGCGGCTCGGCCAGACCGATCGCCCACCTGGGGGCGGCGAAGCTCGAACCGCACGAGTTCGGGGAGAAGGACACCATCAGGGTGGGCACCGCCGGCCAGATCAGACCCGGCCCGAACGGCACCCCGGGCGAGCTGGTCACCGTGGCGGTCCGCTTCCCCGTCGTCGGCCGGGGCGTCCACCACTGCCACATGCTGGAGCACGAGCAGCACATGGTGCGCCCGCTCGTGGTCGGCCCGGCCGACCACCAGCACGCGGGCGGGCACCACCACTGACGCGACGACGAGTGCCCGCGGCGGTGGTCGGCGCGGGCACTCGGGTGGGCCGAAGCGGCGGGATCTGGGGCAGTGCGGTCAGGCGGCCTTGCGGACGATCTCCACGGCACCGGCGTCCAGCAGGGTCTTGACGGCGCCCTCGCCGCCCGCGACGTCCAGGTGCATGTCGTTAAGGCGGCCGATGACGTTCCGGACGACCTTCTCCGGCTGCGTCTTCTCGGTGCCCTCCCAGACCAGCTCCGGGAAAACGGTCAGATAGACCTTGTCGTTCCCCTGGCTGTAGATGTTCACTTCCATGACGTCACGGAGAGCCATCCGGGCTTCGTAGATCAGGTTGTTCATGTGCCACCGACTTTCGGTATCCGTATTCTGAGGCTTCCTGGCCACACGTACCGACCTCATGATGGTCAGCGGCCGAAGGGTGCGCAATGAGGCCCGGAGAATACTCCGTTCAACTGCGGGGAATCCGCGATTGAACGGGGTTGCCAATTGCCGGTGTTTGACAGAAAAAGGCCGCACTGCGGACCATCGGTACTGTTCGCAAATGCTGCAGGCCGCGTCCCACGAAAAGCATCCGGAGTGCCATGAAAATCCTGTTCATAACCACGGGCAGCCAGGCCACCTACTATGCCGCTGCTCCCCTGGCGACGGCCGCGCGCAACGCGGGCCACCACGTCATGCTGGCCGCCCACGAGCCGTGGGTGGAGACCGCGGAGGCCATCGGCCTTCCCACCTTCTGCTTCACCGTGGACCCGATCCGGCACTTCATGCGGATCAGCAACCCGGGCAAGGGGCTGCGGTTCCCCCGGGAGCTGGGCGACGAGGAGATGCTCGGGCAGGGCCGCGGCTTCGCGAAGATGGGCCTGGCCGGGGTGGAGTCCCTGCTGGAGCTGGCCAAGGACTGGACCCCGGACGTGGTCGTGGGCAGCTCGCAGAGCTACGCCGCGATGCTGCTCGCCGCCCACCTGAAGGTCCCGTACGTGCGCCACATCGAGTACCTGGGCATTCCGCTCACCGGTATCGACCCGGGCGCCGAGGAGGAACTGCGGCCCGAGATGGAGCGGCTGGGCGTGGACGGGCTGCTCAAGCCCGATCTGCTCCTGGACTCGACCCCGCCGTCGCTGCGGCCCTCCCACGACCCGGCCGCGCAGCCGATGCGCTGGATCCCCAGCAACCCGCAGCGCCGGCTGGAGCGCTGGATGTACACCCGGCCCGAGGGACGCCGGCGGGTGGTGATCACCTCCGGTTTCCGCAGCCTGATGTTCCGCGACCCGGGCTGGTCCATGCCCCTGCTGGTCAAGGAGCTGGACAAGCTGGGTGCCGAGGCACTGATCGCGGCGAACCCCGGCGCCGTCGAGCGGTTCGGCTCCGAGCTGGGCGACGCGCGCGTCGGCTGGATCCCGATCGACGTCACCGCCGCCACCTGTGACCTGGCGGTCCACCACGGCGGCGCGACCACCGCGACGACGCTCATGGCCAACGGCGTGCCGCAGCTGGTCATCCCGGAGAACCCGCCGGAGTTCCCGCCGAACTACCACCGGGAGGCCATCGCCAAGGCCATCACCGACTTCGGTGCCGGCAAGACGCTGTGGCCGCAGGCGCAGGAGCCCGACAAGGCGCCGGGCGAAGTGATCGCCGCGGCCTGCCGGGAACTGCTGGAGAACCCGAGCTACACCGAGCGGACGCAGTTCATCGCCAAGGAGATCTCGACGCTGCCCACCCCCGCCGAGATCGTGCCGAAGCTGGAGGCACTGGTCTGACGGCAGGCGCTTGGTCTGCCCGCAACGCGAGTCGCCCTGAGACCGCGGAGAGCTTCTCCGCCGGTCTCAGGGCGACTTGCGTTACGGACAGTGCAGGCAGTGCAGACGATGTCGGCACTGCGGGCGGTGTCGCCGGCCGGGCCGCCCGGCCGGCCACGGGCCAGCGGCCGGCCACGGGCCAGCGGCCGGCCACGGGCCAGCGGCCGGCCACGGGCCAGCGGCCGGCCACGGGCCAGCGGCCGGCCACGGGCCAGCGGCCGGCCACGGGTCAGCGGGCGGCGAGGGCCTCGATGTCGCGCAGCACCTCGTCGGGGGTGGGGAGCGCGGCGCTCTCCGCGGCCAGGGTGCGGGTCCGCTCGGCGTACCGGGGCTCGTCGAGGATCTCCCGGCAGCCCGCGGCGATCACCTCGTCCGGGTCCTGCCCCGCCGGCGGCCGGTGCCGGTCCACCAGCAGCGCGGCACCGAAGCCGCTGAGGGACTCGGCGACCGCCTTGCCGTAGCCGTTGTCGGGGACGATCAACTGCGGCACGCCGGCGTTGACCAACGTCATGGCGGTGGTCGCACCGCCGTGGTGGACCGCCAGGTCACAGGTGGGGGCGACGACGTCCAGGGGGATCCAGCCGATGCGTACGCCGCCCAACTCCGCGCCGTAGCGCTCGGCGGCCTCGGGCAGCGCAGCGATCAGCACCTCGGCTCCCGCCCCGGTCAGCTCGTCCACCAGCCGGCGCAGCGAGCTGCCGGAGGTGTCGAGCATCAGGTTGCGGGTGCCCGCGGTGATCAGCACCCGGCGGCGTCCCTCGGGGCGGGTGTACATCCAGGGTTCGACCCGGCGCTGGCTCACCCGGGGGACCCAGCGCATCGCCCGCCCGGCGGGGGCGCCCGGCGGGCGCAGGGACGGCGGGCACAGGTCGATGAAGAGGTCGGGGTCCGGCAGCTCGGCGAGCCCGAGGCGTTCCAGCTGCGGCTGAAGCTCCGCCACCGCCGTGACGTCCCGGCGTGCCATCGGGGCGATGTGCCAGATGTGGCGGACGTAGGGCACCTTCAGGGCGGCGGCGAGCACCCGGGGGACGTGGGAGAGGCCGCCGACGACCAGGTCGGGCGTCCACTGCCGGGTCAGTTCCAGCAGGGCGTCGATGCGGGCGGCGGCCGTCATGCCGTCCTGGCCGTAGCGCATGCGCTCGGAGGTGATGCAGACCGCGGGGAGCCCGACGGACTGTGCCGCCGCCATCAGCGGTTCGTCGGCGGCCAGCAGGATCTCGTGGCCGGCGTTGCGGGCGGCGGCGGCGAGGGGGGCGACGCCGAAGACGGCCGCCTGGCTGCCACCGACGGTGAACAGTGTTTTCATCGGGTCTCTCCTTCGTGGATACCCCGGCCTTAAGGCCGGGGGGGGACCTCCCGCTTGCGGGGGAGAAACGAAGCTCCTGCGGAGCAGGGCAGGGGAAGCCGGTCCGCCGTCAGGGCGGACCGGCGTGCACCGTCCACCGGCCGACACCCGCCGCTCACACGGAAACTGATACGGTGTGAGGCGTGACGCAGCAGGTCAAGCGGGCGTTCAAGTACCGCTTTTACCCCACGGACGAGCAGGCAGCTGAGCTGTCGCGCACGTTCGGCTGCGTCCGCCTCGTGTACAACAAGGCGCTTCAGGAGCGCACGCGGGCCTGGTACGGCGAGCAGCGCCGCATCTCCTACATGCAGTCCTCGGCCGCGCTGACGCAGTGGAAGAAGACGCAGGAACTGGCCTTCCTGACGGAGGTGTCCTCCGTCCCGCTCCAGCAGGCGCTGCGCCACCTTCAGACGGCGTTCGCCAACTTCTTCGCCAAGCGGGCCAAGTACCCGCGCTTCAAGAGCCGGAAGAAGTCGCGTGCGTCGGCGGAGTACACCCGCAGCGCCTTCACGTGGCGCGACGGGCAACTGACTTTGGCGAAGATGGCGGGGCCGCTGGACATTCGCTGGTCGCGTCCGCTGCCCGAGGGATCGGAGCCGACCACGGTGACCGTGTCCCGAGACGCGGGCGACCGCTGGTTCGTGTCCCTGCTGTGCGAGGACACCATCGCCCCGGCCCCCGCCACCACGAACGCGGTCGGCCTTGACGCCGGGGTCACCTCCCTGGTGACCCTGTCCACCGGGGAGAAGATCGCCAACCCGAAGCACGAGCGGCGTGACCGCGCCCGGCTGGCCCGCGCGCAGCGTGAGCTGTCGCGGAAGGCGAAGGGCTCGGTGAACCGCGAGAAGGCTCGGCGTCGCGTCGCCAAGGTCCACGCGCGGATCGCCGACCGGCGCCGCGACTTCCTGCACAAGCTGTCGACTCGTCTCGTCCGTGAGAACCAAACGGTCGTGATCGAGGACCTCACCGTCCGCAACCTGCTGAAGAACGGCCGCCTCGCGCGCGCCATCTCGGATGCGTCGTGGACGGAACTGCGCTCCATGCTGGAGTACAAGTGCGCCTGGTACGGGCGTGAACTCGTCGTGATCGACCGCTTCTTCCCCAGCTCGAAGCTGTGCGGAACCTGCGGCACGGTCGCGACGAAGCTGCCGCTGCACGTGCGCGAGTGGACGTGTGAGTGCGGCGCGGTGCATGACCGCGACGTGAATGCGGCACGCAACATCCTGGCCGCCGGGCTGGCGGTGTCTGCCTGTGGAGACGGTGTGAGACCTCAACGGGAGTCCTCCCGGACGGGGCGGTCGTCGGTGAAGCAGGAACCCCAGCGGGCGACCGCTGGAATCCCCCGCCTTTAGGCGGGGGAGGAAGTCAACGGGCTCCTTCGAGGAAGCCCCGCCCTTCAGGGCGGGGAGGAATCGAACCCCTGCGGAGCAGGGCAAGGAACGGCGATTCGCCGTCAGGGCGGATCGCCGTACCCCGTCCACAGTCGTGCAGTACGATCGGTGCGCCCGATCGGCGACAACCAAGCCGGGCCGGGCCTACCGCCGGGCTGGCGGGATGTCAGGTCTGTGGAGCTGGCGTAAGACCGATGGCTGGTACACCAGCCCTCGCCGTTGGTTCGGGTCGGCCGCTGTCGATGAAGCAGAAACCTCGACCCGTGAGAGTTGAATCCCCCTGCTTCGGCTGGAGGAGAAGTCAAGGCTGTCGCACTTCTTCCGTTGGGGAGGTGCAGGGTCTGCGGGACGCGGTGCGGGGCTCAGCCGGCCTGGGCCATCTCCATGACGTAGCGGCCGTAGGAGGAGTGGGCGAGGCGGCTGCCGAGCCGGTAGCAGGACTCCTGGTCGATGTAGCCCATGCGCCAGGCGATCTCCTCCAGGCAGGCGATGCGCACGCCCTGGCGGTGTTCCAGGACCTGGACGTAGTCCCCGGCCTCCATGAGCGCGTCGTGGGTTCCGGTGTCCAGCCAGACGAAACCGCGGCCGAGCGGGACGAGTTTGGCCTGGCCGCGCTCCAGGTAGACGCGGTTGAGGTCGGTGATCTCCAGCTCGCCGCGTTCGGAGGGCCGCAGCTGCCGGGCGATGTCCACGACCTGGTTGTCGTAGAGGTACAGCCCGGTGATCGCCATGTTGGTCTGCGGATCGGCGGGCTTCTCCTCCAGGGCGACGAGTCTGCCCTGCTCGTCGAGGGTGCCGACGCCGTAGCGCTCGGGGTCGCGCACCGGGTAGCCGAACAGGACGCAGCCCTTGATGTCCTGCGCGGCCCGCTGGAGCATGGGCCCGAACTCGTATCCGTGGAAGATGTTGTCGCCCAGCACCAGGGCGACGGAGTCGTCTGCGATGTGGTCCGCGGAGACCAGGAACGCGTCGGCGAGCCCCCGGGGCTTGTCCTGCTCCGCGTAGGTCAGGGTGATGCCCAGCCAGGAGCCGTCGCCCAGCAGCCGCCGGAACATCTCCGAGTCCTCGGGCGTGGTGATGATCTCGATTTCGGTGATCCCCGCCAGCATCAGGACCGAAAGCGGGTAGTAAATCATAGGCTTGTCGTAGACCGGGAGCATTTGCTTGGAGACCCCGAGAGTGATCGGATGGAGCCTCGTGCCATTGCCGCCGGCCAGGATGATGCCCTTCACCGTGGCGCCTCCTCAGTAACTTCGTGCCGATTAGGCAGTGCCCGCACTTTATCGGTGGCCGCCACCCGGCCGAAAGGCTCCCTGGGGCTCACCGGCTTGAATAGCGTGTTTGTTGACAGACACGGGTGTGCTTACTCAGGCTGACGGCATACCGGTTTCAGGCATGCGCATTTACTGTCGTCGTTTAGGTGGACCTGTGGAAATCGAAGATCTGACGCCCGTTCTCGAATCCGATCAGAGGGCCGGTATCGGCATCATCGGGTGCGCCGACATCGCGGTGCGGCGAGCCCTCCCCGCGATCAGCCGGTCGCCGTTTCGGCTGGTGGCGGTCGCGAGCCGCTCCCGGGAGAAGGCCGAGGGCGTGGCGGCCGCCGCCGGTTGCGCGGCCGTCGAGGGTTACGAGCCGCTCCTGGAACTGCCCGGCATCGACGCGGTCTACATCCCGCTGCCCAACAGCGAGCACGCCAAGTGGACACAGCGGGCGCTGGAGGCGGGAAAGCACGTTCTGATCGAGAAGCCCGCGGTGCCCGCCGAGGAGACCGCCCGGGATCTCGTCGCGCTCGCCGAGGAGCGCTCACTGGTCGTCATGGAGAACTTCGCCTTCCTCCGCCACCCCCAGCACGAGCAGGCCCAGGCCCTGGTGGCCGACGGGGCGATCGGGGAACTGCGGTCCTACAACGGCGCGTTCGGCATTCCGCCGACCGATCCCCGCGGGATCAAGTACCAGGCGGACCTGGGCGGCGGGGCGCTGTGGGAGGTCGGCTGCTATCCGGTGCGCGCGGCCCAGGAGTACCTGGCGCCGTCGGCGCGGGTTCTGGGCGCCGGCCTGCGGTTCGATCCGGAACTGGGCGTGGACGTCTCCGGGGTGGCACTGCTGGGCGACGACGACGGGGTCACCGCGCACTGCTCCTTCGGCCTGTCCCACGGCTACCGGTCGACCTACGACCTGTGGGGAAGCGAGGGGCGGCTGGTCCTGGAATGGGCGTTCACGCCCTCGCACAGCGCCCGGCCGGTGCTGCGGCTGGAGCAGAAGGACCGGCAGACCCGGATCGTCGCCCCGGCCTCGGACCAGTTCCTCGGCGTGTTCACCGCGTTCCACGACGCCGTGCGCGACCCGGCGGCGCGGGCGGCGCACCACCGCGATCTGGTGCGGCAGGCGGGGCTGATGGCCCGCATCCGCGCGTACGCCCTCGGTGAGGAGCCCCGTTGAGCGACGGGCGGTGAGGCCCGGCGGGGCCCCTGAAGTACGAACGAACGGCGGTCGGCGTCCGCGGACGCCGACCGCCGTTCGTTGCCCGCTGTCGACTCGCTATCGTCCGGCCCGTGCCGCGGTGAGCGGGCGCGGCGTGCACTGTTCCCAGGTGGGCAGCAGGCCGGCCGCCGCCGCCTCGGCGAGGGTGGGTGCCGCGGCGTCCTTGTCCGAGCGGATCGGCGATTGCTTCAGGTTCCACGGCAGGGCGAGCTCCGGGTCGAGCGCGTCGATGTCGATCATCGTCCCGGGCACGTACTCCTGCGAGCAGAGGTAGCTCATGCACGTGTCGTTGGTGAGGGCGAGGAAGGCGTGCCCGACCCCGTCGGGCAGGTACACGGCCGTGCCCGTCTCGGGGCTCTGGTGGGTGACGTCGTAGTGGCCGAACGTCGGTGAGCCGACCCGGAGGTCGACGGCGATGTCCAGGGCGCTGCCCCGCACGCAGGTGACGAACTTCGCCTGGCCGGGCGGGACCGTGGTGCCGTGGATGCCCCGCAGGGTGTTGCGCCGGGACACCGAGTAGTTGACCTGGCGGACCGTGAACTCCCAGCCGGCCTCGGCCAGCAGGGCGCTGGCCCGTACGGATTCGAAGAAGTGTCCCCGCCGGTCGCTCAGCGGCTCGGGTTCGACGCGGTATGCGCCGGGGACCGTCATTTCCGTTATCAGCACCGAAGGCTCCTCGCCGGCTCAGCCGCCCCGGCCGCGGCACCGGCGGCCCGGGCGATCCGCTGCCGCATGGACGCGGTGTCGTTGGCGCGCGGGAACTCCTCTTGCGGGGCGTCGACCCCGAGGAAGGCGCACAGCGGCTCCCAGCCCTGCCGCACGTCGTAGACGAGGACGTTGTCCGCGCCCAGGGTGCGCACGACCTCCTCGTTGTGCCGGTGGTAGACCTCGACGGCGTGGTCCTTGTCGGAGAACCGGCCGCCGAACAGGCCGTCCCAGACCATGGTGCTGGTGACGCGGAACAGCCGGGCCTGCGGGCTGCCGGGCTCCGGCGGTTCGGCCATGCTGCGCAGGGCGAACTGGTAGAGCGTGTCGTGGGTGCTGCGGTACCAGCTCTCGGCGTCGCGCACCGTGAGGATCACCTTGGCGTCGGGGAACGCCTGACTGATCTGCCGGTAGTAGACGGCGCACGGGCCGTCCACCGCGGAGCGGTAGCCGTCGAAGACCGCCGCCCAGTCGGGGCTTTCGCCGTCGCAGACGATGCGCTCCCACTGCTTCAGCCGCGCCACGTCTGCGACGATGTCGAACATGTGGAAGGAGGGGCCGAGACCGAGCCGGTCCAGGGCCGCCTTCAGCGAGGTCGTGCCGGTCCTGCCCAGACCGGCGTTGATGAGCTTCAGCACGGTGCCGTCTCCCCTTCCTCAGCGCCAGGCCGCGGCTTCCTGGCGGGTGGCGACGTTCACCCGGTTCCAGAAGTTGACCAGGCCGATGTGCATGACCAGTGCGCCGAGCTGCTCGTCGGTGTAGTACGCGGCGGACTTCTCCCAGACCTCGTCCGACGCCATGTCCTGCGGGTCGGTCATCAGCGTGACGGCCTCGGCCATCTCCAGCGCGGAGCGCTCGGCGTCGTCGAAGCAGGACTCGGTGCGCCAGTCGGCCACCCGCGGCAGCCGCTCGTCGATCTTCTCCGCCTGCTCCGGATCGTCCGGGAAGGTGTAGGTGCGGCCGTTGATCTCGCTGACGCGCAGCCGGACGAGGTCGAGGGTGGTCCGCGGCACGCCCACCTTGCCGATGACCTCTGTCAGGTCGAGCAGGGGCTGCAGGGCGCCGGGAACGACCAGGGAGGGGTTGTCCATCCGTGGAGTCATCGGGTCTTCTCCTGTGCGGTGTGCGGGGATGAGTCGGTTGGTTGCGGCGGCCTCAGACCGGGATGCCCTCGATGACCGAGATCGGCGCGCTGGTGGGAACGGCCCTGGTGAGCTTGAATCCGGCCTCGGCGAACAGCTCGGTGTACTCGGCGAGCGTGCGCTCCTGGGCACCGAGCATCAGCATCAGCCAGAGGTCGATGGTGTTGCCGAGGTGCTTTTCGTTGCTCTCCGGGATCACGTACTCGATCACGAGCAGCTTTCCGCCGGGGGCGATCGCCTCGCGCGCGTTGCGCAGCGCCGTGACGGCGTCGGCCTCGGAGAAGTCGTGGATGATGTGCTTGAACACGTAGGCGTCGCCGCCCGTGGGCAGCTTGCCGAGGTAGCCGCCGTGCTCGATGGTGAGCCGGTCGGCGACTCCGGCCGCCTCGAAGAGCGCCGGCGAGTCCACGGTGGCGACCTCGGAGTCGTACAGCACGCCCTTGGCGTCCGGCGCCTGCTTCAGGATGCCCGCCAGGAGGTTGCCGCGGCCGGCGATGACGTCGACCACCGTGCCGAAGGAGGAGAAGTCGTAGGCGGCCAGGATCGGGTCGGTCTCCGACGCCGAGAGCTCGCCGAACGCCTGGAAGAACACCCGCGCGTAGTCGGGGTTGGCGTGGAAGAAGTCCAGCGCGCCCATGCCGCGCAGCTTGGGCAGGTTGGCCTCGCCGGTCTCGACGGTGTCGGACAGGTGGCCCCACTCCTCCCACAGGGTGGGGTGGTTCATCAGCAGCGCGAAGCCGCGCATCGAGTCCGGGGCGTCCTGGCGGAGCTTGTCGGACATCGGGGTGTGTTCGTACCGGCCGTCGGGACGGACGGCGAACACCCCGTGGCCGGCGAGCGCGCGCAGGACGCGGCGGGTCGCCTTCGGGTCGGACCCGACGCGCGCCGCGATGTCCTCGGCGGACAGCGGGCCGCCGGCCAGCACGTCCGCGATGCCGAGCCTGGCCGCGACGGAAATCGCCTGGGTGATCACCGCGCCCTGAATGAGATGGAGCAGTGAGTACGAGTCGGACTGGTCACGAACCTCGGGCAGCACGGACATGCCTTTCCTTTCGGAGCGCCTCTTCTCGCGGATTCCAGACGATAGGTCGGCGCTTCTCAAGCCCGCAACCTCGGCATTCACGCAATTGCCCGCCGGGCGTTCGACCGGGGAATTTGAGCGGTTGAACAGGGCACTTCCAGTGCCGCTCCAGTGGAATTCCGGCCGGGCTTGCCAAATTGTTCCGGCCCGGCTACCTGGAGGAGGCCACGTTGCGGCACGACACCCCGACCCCGGTGGATTTCTGGTTCGATCCGACCTGCCCCTGGGCGTGGCTGACCTCCCGCTGGGTCCTCGAGGTCGCCCGGCAACGGCCCCTGGAGCTGCGCTGGCACCTGATGAGCCTGACCCTGCTCAACGAAGGGCGCACCGACCTGCCCGAGCGCTGGCACCGGGACCTGGCCGTGCGGCTGGAGCCGGTGCGGGTGTGCGCCGCCGCCGAACGGGAGTACGGCCCGAAGGTGCTGGGGCGGCTGTACACCGAACTCGGCAGCCGGTTCCACCTTGAGCGCGCCCCCAAGGAGCGGGCCACGTACGCGGCGGCCCTGGCCGCCGCGGGCCTCGATCCGGCCCTCGCCGACGCGGCCGTCTCCGAGGCGTACGACGGCGCGGTGCGCGCCTCCCACCACGACGGCATCGGTCGCGTCGGCACCGATGTGGGTACGCCTGTCGTGGCGGTGGGGGACGTGGCGTTCTTCGGCCCGGTGGTGACCCCCGCCCCGCGCGGTGAGGCAGCGACGCGGCTGTGGGACGGCGTGCTCGCCGTGGCGGCCACCGACGGCTTCTTCGAGCTCAAGCGCACCCGCACCCGGGAGCCGGTCTTCACCTGAGCCGCCGTCAGCGTGCCGCCGCGGCCACGGGTGCCGTCCAGTTGTCGGCCAGCCAGGCCTGAAGGGACACCAGGCCGGGCCTGTTCCTGCGGAGTCCGTCGAGGTCGGCGCGGTAGCCGTCGCGCTCGAACCAGTCGAACATGTTGGCGAGGTCGGGGCGGGCCGCGCGCAGCGGCTCGATCGGCAGCCGCTGGTAGCGGGTGGGCACGCCGGACACCGCCTCGAACGCCGCGGCCATCTGCGGCCCGGTCAGGGCGTCGCCGGCGATCTCGACCACCCGGCCCAGCCAGGCGTCCGGGTCCTCGAAGGCGTCCGCCGCGAACACGCCGATGTCGCTGGTCGCGATGAGCTGCACCGAGGTCTCGGGGTCCAGCCACATGGCCAGCACGAGTTCGTCCCCCACCGGGCGCGGGGCGATGTCGAGCAGGATGTCGTGGAACATCACCGGCCGCAGCACCGTCGTCGGCAGGTCGAGCGTGCGCAGGTACTGCTCGACCCTAAGCTTGCTCTCGAAGTGCGGGACGCGGGTGTCGCGGTCCGCGCCGCCGACCGAGCTGTAGACGAAGTGCCGCACCCCGGCCCCTACCGCGGCGTCGGCCACCGCCCTGCCCTGCCGCTCCTCGGCCTCGACCCCGCCGGGACCCCGGAAGGTCTGGACGCTGAACACTGCGTGGACGCCGTCCATCGCCGCCGTCAGCGACGCCTCGTCGTCCATGTCGCCGCGGACCAGGACCGCGCCCGCCTCCCGCAGGGCCCTCGCCTCGGCCTTGGCCGGGTCGCGGACCAGGGCGTGCACGGTGTGCCCGCGCCGCAGCAGTTCGCGGGCCACCGCCCCACCCTGCCGGCCGGTCCCGCCCAGCACCAGGATCGTTCCGTCAAGCGCCACTGTCTGCCTCCATGTCTCGTGCCGGCCGGGGCTCGGCCCGGCGGTGCGGTCGGGATGCGACGGCCGCGGGGCGGCCGCCTGCCTCGGGGCGTCGCGTGCTACCAGGGGACGGGCCCCTCGTCGGCCAGGCACTCGCCCGACGGACCCCTCTCGTCCAGCAGGGCGAGGCGGACCACGATCGCGGCTCCCTCGTCGGGGGTGCGGTGACCGCGGTGGTGATTGATGTCCGTGGCCACCACTCCGGGCAGGGCGGCGTTGACCTTGACCGGGGTCCCCCGCAGCTCCTTCGCGTACGCGACCGTGATCGCGTTCAGGGCGGTCTTCGACGACTGGTAGGCGATCATGTTCACGCCCGCCAGCGGGGAGCCCGGGTCCGAGTTCAGGGTCAGCGACCCCACGTGGCTGGACAGGTTGACGATGCGGCCGGCCGGGGAGCGGCGCAGCAGCGGCAGCATCGCGTGGGTCACGGTGACCACGCCGAAGACGTTGGTCTCGTAGACCTCCCGCAGATCCGCCGCCATCGCCTCGCTCGGTGCACCGGTGAAGCCGCCCGCGGTGCCGGCGTTGTTCACCAGGATGTCCAGGCGTCCGTGGCGCCGTTCGATCTCGCGGGCGGCCTCGGCCGCGCCGGCCGGGTCCGTCACGTCGAGCCGGAGCGGCGTCGCCGCGATGCCGTCGGCGGCCAGCGCGTCGGCGGCCTGCTTGCCCAGCACCTCGTCCCGCGCGCCGACGATGACGACGACCCCCCGCTCGCCGAGCTGCCGCGCGGCGGCCAGACCGATGCCCTTGTTGGCACCCGTGATGAGGGCGATCCTCTCGTCCGTCACGTCAGCTTCCTTTCTGCGGCCGGTAATGCGCGCATTCACCGTGGGAAGAAGCGAAACCCCGAAGGCGCCCGACGATATTGCTGCGGCGCGGACGCCACGTTCAAGTGTTCACCGCCGTGTTCAAAGGCTCCGGCTCCGCGGTCGAACGCTCCACCGGAACTCATGGAATTTCGAATCGTTGCGGCCGGACATTGCCCTGAGTAGCTTCACAACGGCCAAGTATTGCCACAGCGCAGAGGGCCTCAAAAATGAAAACAACTGACGTCATAGTGGTCGGTGCGGGGCCGGTCGGCCTGATGCTGGCCGGAGAACTGCGCCTGGGCGGAGCGGACGTGGCCGTCTACGACAGGCTGCCCGCCCCGACCGAGGAGTCCCGGGCACTCGGCTTCAACCGGCGGGCCGCCGAGTCACTGGGTCAGCGCGGGCTGCTGTCCCGCCTGGGGGCGTTCCGGTGGGGCCCGATGGGGCACTTCGGCGGGGTTCGCTTCGACCTCGGCATGCTCGACGAGGACCACAGCGGGGTGTTGGGCCTGTCCCAGGCGAGGACCGAGGAGGCGCTGAGCGGGTGGCTGGCCGAGCTCGGCGTGCCGGTGCGCCGCGGCCGTGAGGTGACCGGTCTGCGTGAGACGCCCGAGGGCGTCGTGGTGTCCTTCACCGGTCCCGGCGGCCCGGGCGAGGAGACGGCCGGGTACGTGGTCGGCTGTGACGGCGCGGGCAGCACCGTGCGCGCGCTGGCCGGAATCCCGGCCACGCTGTGGGAGCCCACCCGGGGCATGTACACCGCGGAGATCACCGGCGTCACCCCGCGTCCGCGGCCGATCGGCGAGCGGCTTCCCGGCGGCAGCATGGTGGTGTGCACTCCGCTGGGCGAGGGCCGCTGCCGTGTGGTCGTCCACGATCCGGCGCTGCCCGCCCGCCCGGAGCCGGGTGCGCTGACGTTCGCCCAGGTCGCCGACGCGTGGCGGCGGCTGACCGGTGAGTCCATCGACGACGCGCAGTGCCAGTGGGTGTGGGCCTGCGGCAACTCCGCCGCGCTGGCCGAGGAGTACCGGCGCGGCCGGGTGTTCCTGGCGGGCGACGCCGCGCACGAGATCCCGCCGCTGGCCGCGTGGGGGCTGAGCGTGGGTGTGCAGGACGCGGTGAACCTCGGCTGGAAGCTGGCGGCGGCGGTCCAGGGGTGGGCGCCGCAGGACCTGCTCGACACCTACCACGCCGA
>NZ_MUBM01000137.1 GCF_002154505.1 Streptomyces carpinensis
GTCCAGCAGTGGGGCGCCACCGGGGAGGGTGGCCGGAGGGGTGCCGCCCCACTGCTGGACCAGGGACGAGGTGGTGAACTCGCCGGACTCGTCCGGAAGGTCACCTCCGGCGACCGGGATCGACCACTGCCCCGTGACGTCGTGTCCGGACTCCGGGGCCTGCGGCTGAGCCTGCGAGTGGTCGTCCTGGAAGGTCCACTGCTGGGTGGCCTCGGGGCGGTGCGCGAACCGGTCGTCCGCGCCCGCGTCCCCGCCGCCGTCCTGCGGCACCGCGTTCGGGTCGGGCCACTGGGTGCCCTCGGCGGGCGCGGCCCAGCCTCCGGTGGCCGCCGGGTCGGTGGCCGCGGGCGAGGTGGAGGTGACCGTTATCTGCGGCGGCACGTAGCCGTGGCCGGGCGCGGCCAGCGGGCTGTCGGCGGCCAGAAGGGCCTCGATGCCGCCCTCGGGGAGTTTCACGAAGGCGGTGGCGCCGTCGTCGTAGTCGCCCTGCGGCAGCGGGTTCCAGCGGCCGCCGGGCGCGCCCTCCGCGTGCTGGTCGTCGGTCACGACAGCGCCCTCCCCAGTGCTCGTCGGGCCAGCGCGGCGACGGTGCGCCGCAGGTGCAGTACGGCGGGCGGAAGCTGCTGCACGGAGCCGTCCTCGGCCGGGACCGGATCGGGGATGCAGGCCGCGGCGACGTACTCGCCGAAGGCGCTCAGCGCCTCGGGGACGATGGTGCGGTTGTTGTCCCAGTCGATGAGCCGGCCCACCCACTGCTCCGCGTCGAGGGGCCTGAGCGGCATGGGCGCTATGGCGCCCACCGCGCAGCGCACTCCGCGCCGGGCCGGGTCCAGGACCAGCGCCACGGAAGCGACGGCGCGGCCGGGGCCGGTGCGGCCGGTGGCCTTCACGAAGACCTGCGGCGCGTGCAGCAGCGGCACGCGCACGAAGCCGATGAGCTCGCCCGCGCGGAGCATCTCCACCCCGGCCAGCAGGTGCGAGACCGGGATCTCGCGGCGGGCCCCGCCCGGGCCCGCGATGATGAGGGTCGCCTCCAGGGCGGCCAGCACCGGCAGCGCGTCCCCGGTGGGGGCGGCCGAGGCGATGTTGCCGCCCAGGGTGCCGGCGTTGCGGATGTGCGGGGGGCCCGCGGCCCGTGCGGCGGCGGCGAGCGCCGGGATCAGGGCGGCGAAGTCGGGGCGCCCCATGCGCGCGTGCGTGAGCCCTGCGCCGAGCAGCGCGTGGCCGTCCTGGTACTGCCAGCCGCGGATCTCGCTGATCCGGCCGAGGCCGACCAGCGCGGCGGGCCTGAGCTGCCCGGAGTTCACGGCGGCCATGAGATCCGTGCCGCCGGCCACGGGCACGGCGGCGGGCATGGCGGTGAGTGCCGCCACGGCCTCGTCCAGCGTCGTGGGCAGCGTGACGGCCTGCGCCGCCTGCGGTGCGTGCGTGGTCAAACCGGCTTGCCCCTTCCCGCTGCCCCACTGGTCCCACCCGTGCTGCCGTACGGTACGACCTGACAGGGCGGACGTGGCAACTCTGGCACATCTTCGCAGGGGGCGAGGACACGGGTCCGCCAGGAGCCATTCGCCCACCTCATCGGGGACATGGCCCGTTTTCGGACGGCATCACCGGTGCGGGCGAATTCCCACCCTTCGCTGACACTTGCGGATTTTTTCCACCGTCAGTTCGAAACGGTCCCGGGCGGCGGGAGACTCGCCCGACCCGGTCGCGGGCGGCCCCGCCTCCGCCGGCCGCGGGCCCGCCCACCACCGGTCACCTGACCGGCGGCGGGCCGTCGATCGGGCGGCCGAGGACACCGGGACGCCGCTGCCAGGGGAGCGGTCCGGTGGGTGGCCGGTAGCCGACGCCGAGCGCGTCCAGGCGCCGGTAGTGGGCGCTCATCCGGCGCTCGAAGTCGGCGAAGTCCCGCCGCGAAGGCGCGGGCAGAGCGCTCCAGGCGACCTCGGCGAAGGCGGCCAGCCTGGGAAAGGACTGGTAGTCCACGCGCGCGGAGTCCTCCATCACCTCGGTCCACACGTTGGCCTGGGCGCCCAGCACATGGCAGGCCTGTTCGGCGTCGAGCCGCGGCGGCACCGGCTCGAACCGGTAGACGTCCTCCAGGGTCCGCACGTAGCCGATGGGTACGGGCTCGTCCACGCCCGCGTCCTGGCGGTGGTCCAAGTACACCTGCTGCTCAGGGCACATGACGACGTCGTGACCGGCCAGCGCCGCGGCGATCCCGCCCGCGTACCCGCGCCAGGACGACACGGCGGCACCGTCCGCGAGGCCGCCCTCCAGGATCTCGTCCCAGCCGATGAGCCTGCGCCCGCGCGCGGCAAGCCACTTGTCGAAGTGGCCGACGAACCACGCCTGCAACTCGTCCTCGTCGGCCAGCCCGAGTTCCCCGATGCGGGCCTGCGCGGTGGGCGAGGCCCGCCACTGGTCCTTGGGGCACTCGTCGCCGCCGATGTGGAAGAACTCCGAAAATCCTGTGGAGCCCGTGGCGTCCGCCGGGAACAGGCCGAGCACTTCCTCGAAGACGCCCTCGTAGAAGCGCAGGGTGTTGTCAGTGGGGGCGAGTACGTTCGGATTGACCCCCCAGTTGTCCCAGACCGTGAGGGCGGTGGTGTCGATGACGTCGGTGTTGCCGAGTTCCGGATACGCGGCGATGGCGGCCTGCGAGTGCCCGGGTACGTCTATCTCCGGGACGACGCTGATATGCCGCTCGGCGGCGTAGGCGACGATCTCCCGGATGTCGTCCTGGGTGTAGTAGCCGCCGTGCGGTTTGTCCTCCCACAGCGGGGAGGCCCGGTGGCCGAACTTGGTGCGTGACCGCCAGGAGCCGGTTTCGGTCAGTTTCGGGTACCGCTTGATCTCCACCCGCCAGCCCTGATCGTCCGTCAAGTGCAGGTGCAGCACATTGAGTTTGTGCGCGGCCATCAGGTCCAGGTAGCGCAGGACGCCGTCCTTCGGCATGAAGTGCCGGGCCACGTCCAGCATCAGCCCGCGCCAGCGGAAGCGGGGCGCGTCCTCGATGACCTGGGCCGGGATCGCGTGGGCGGCGCCCGGTCGCACCGGCGCGCGGCGGAAGGCGTCCGGCCCGAGCAGCTGGCGCAAGGTCTGCGTGCCCCAGAAGACCCCGGCCGGGCCGCCACCGCGGATCTCGACACCCCGGTCGGTCACGGAGAGCCGGTAGGCCTCGGGCTCCAGGGCGTCGTCCAGGTGCAGCCGGATCGATTTCGCGGCCTGCTCCGGACCGGAGGACGCGGCGGCCGGCAGCGGCAGGCCGAGGGCCGTGCCGAGCGCGGTGCGCAGCCAGCGCTCGGCGGTGCCCGTGCCGGGGGCGGCCCGCAGGGTGGTGTCCTGGTCGAACAGGAACGCGCCCCGCCCCGTGCCCCCGACGGCGCGCACCGCCGGAATCACATCGTTCTCGATCTCGTCCTGGGCCACGGAGGGAGCCTAGGGACTACCGAGGACGCCGACAAGAGGTCTGGACCAAAAGGTCTGGACCACCGATCCGGGGACCGGACGTTGAACCGCTCTCGGGCACCGCTCCCGGCGGCGGCTCGACGGCTACTTGTCGCCGCCCTTGCCACCCTTGTCGTCGCCGCCGCTGCTCATGGACTCGTAGATCTCCTTGCACATGGGGCACACGGGGTACTTCTTCGGATCGCGGCCGGGCACCCAGACCTTGCCGCACAGCGCCACGACGGGCGTCCCGTCCAGGGCGCTCGCCATGATCTTGTCCTTCTGGACGTAGTGGGCGAAGCGCTCGTGGTCGCCGTCGCCGTGGGACACCTGCGGCGTCGGCTCTACGAGGGTTCCCGTACCAGTCCCGCGCTCGGGCTCGAGAGTGCTCATACGGCAAGGGTACTGAAGCGTGCGCAGTTCAGTTCAGCGATGGGTCGTCCGGATACGTGGCGACCATCGCCAGCTCGTTGCGCTGCCGGCGCAGCACCTCGCGCCAGAGTCTCTCGGGCGACGGGGAGGAGACGTCGCCGGGCTCCGACTCGACGACGTACCACGCCCCTTCCACCAGCTCGTCCTCCAGCTGGCCGGGGCCCCAGCCGGCGTATCCGGCGAAGATCCGCAGCGAGCCGAGGGCGGAGGCCAGCAGCTCCGGCGGAGCCTCCAGATCGACGAGACCGATCGCGCCGTGCACCCGGCGCCAGCCCAGCGGGGCACGCTCACCGGAGCCGCCGCCCGGGATGACGGCGACGCCGAGCGCCGAGTCCAGCGACACGGGGCCGCCCTGGAAGACGACGCCGGGCTCCCCGGCGAGGTCCGCCCAGCCCTCCAGGATGTCGCCCACGTCCACCGGCGTGGGACGGTTGAGGACGACACCGAGGGAGCCCTCCTCGTCGTGGTCGAGAAGGAGCACCACCGCACGGTCGAAGTTCGGGTCCGCCAGGGCTGGTGTTGCCACGAGCAGCCGCCCTGTGAGCGAGGACACCTCGGTCATGCCAGACATGATCCCGCATCTTGCCCGGGTGTGGGGAGCCAATCCGGCTACGGGAGTGAGGGCAGCTCACGGGGCACGGAAGCGCCGACGGCGCACGGCTTCGCCGGTGACCCCATGTGCCCGGTCTGAAACGGTTCGTGTTGTGACACACCCATGACGTGGCTGGGTCGTGCTCGGGCTTACTTCACGGGGGTGCACGGCCATTAGTCTGTCTTCCCCGGCCCTGACCGAAGTGATCGGCCGCGCCTGGCCACCCCCCTGCCCACCTCATCGGAACGCGAGATACATGAGCGTCAACGACGATGTCCTGCTTGTCCATGGCGGTACCCCGCTGGAGGGCGAGATCCGTGTCCGCGGTGCGAAGAACCTCGTGCCGAAGGCCATGGTCGCCGCTCTGCTGGGCAGTGAACCAAGTCGGCTGCGCAACGTTCCGGACATCCGTGACGTGCGGGTCGTACGCGGTCTGCTGCAACTGCACGGGGTGACGGTCCGTCCGGGTGAGGAGCCCGGCGAGCTGGTGCTCGACCCGACCCGGGTGGAGAGCGCGAACGTGGCTGACATCGATGCCCACGCGGGCTCCAGCCGCATCCCGATCCTCTTCTGCGGCCCGCTGCTGCACCGGCTGGGCCACGCGTTCATCCCCGGCCTCGGCGGCTGCGACATCGGCGGCCGGCCCATCGACTTCCACTTCGACGTGCTGCGCCAGTTCGGCGCGGTCATCGAGAAGCGGGCCGACGGTCAGTACCTGGAGGCGCCCAAGGGGCTGCGCGGCACGAAGATCCGGCTGCCGTACCCGTCCGTCGGCGCGACCGAGCAGGTGCTGCTGACGGCCGTACTCGCCGAGGGCGTCACGGAGTTGTCCAACGCGGCCGTCGAGCCGGAGATCGAGGACCTGATCTGCGTACTGCAGAAGATGGGCGCGATCATCGCGATGGACACCGACCGCACCATCCGCATCACCGGTGTGGACAAGCTCGGCGGCTACACCCACCGCGCCCTCTCGGACCGTCTGGAGGCCGCGTCCTGGGCGTCGGCGGCACTGGCCACCGAGGGCAACATCTACGTCCGCGGTGCCCAGCAGCGGTCGATGATGACGTTCCTCAACACCTACCGGAAGGTGGGCGGCGCCTTCGAGATCGACGACGAGGGCATCCGCTTCTGGCACCCCGGCGGGCAGTTGAAGTCGATCGCGCTGGAGACGGACGTGCACCCCGGCTTCCAGACCGACTGGCAGCAGCCGCTGGTGGTCGCCCTCACCCAGGCGACCGGCCTGTCGATCATCCACGAGACGGTGTACGAGTCCCGCCTCGGCTTCACCTCCGCGCTGAACCAGATGGGCGCGCACATCCAGCTCTACCGCGAGTGCCTGGGCGGCTCCGACTGCCGCTTCGGTCAGCGCAACTTCCTGCACTCCGCGGTGGTGTCCGGCCCGACCAAACTCCAGGGCGCCGACCTGGTCATCCCTGACCTGCGCGGCGGCTTCTCCTACCTGATCGCGGCCCTGGCCGCCCAGGGCACCTCCCGCGTCCACGGCATCGACCTGATCAACCGCGGCTACGAGAACTTCATGGAGAAGCTCGTGGAACTCGGCGCGAAGGTGGAGCTGCCCGGGCAGGCGCTCGGCTGAGGACCCGAGCCGCTGCACTCCGGCCGAGCGAGCATCCCTCCGGCCGGGGGTCCGGGGGTCGCCCCCGGGCAAGCACAGCATGGAGAAGCTCGTGGAACTCGGCGCGAAGGTGGAGCTGCCCGGGCAGGCGCTCGGCTGAGGACCCGAGCCGCTGCACTCCGGCCGAGCGAGCATCCCTCCGGACAGGGGTCCGGGGGTCGCCCCCCCCGGCAAGCACAGGACGTACGACGATGGGGCGGCCCCGGGTGAAAGGGGCCGCCCCATTGACGTTGGTGTCGGCCCTAGCGGGCCTCGCACGCCGTCCCGTGGCGTACCAACGGCAAGGTCACTTGCCCTTGGCGGCTTCCTTGAGCTTGCTGCCCGCGGAGACCTTCACGCTGTAGCCGGCCGGGATCTGGATCGGCTCGCCGGTCTGCGGGTTGCGGGCGGTGCGAGCGGCACGGTGGGTGCGCTCGAAGGTGAGGAAGCCAGGGATGGTGACCTTCTCGTCCCCCTTGGAGACGATGTCGCCGACGACGTCGGCGAACGCGGCCAGCACGGCGTCGGCGTCCTTGCGGGTCACCTCGGCGCGGTCGGCCAGCGCGGCCACCAGCTCACTGCGGTTCATGTTGTTACTCCCGTGTTCTTCTTGCCGTTGAGGCGTACCACGCGGCGAAGCCGCATGTTGGGCCAGCGAAGCCGATGCTGCCAGGGTCCTCGGTGGGCCCCCGGACCCGGGTCCCTCGTCAGACCCTCGCGCCCAGGGAGGCATCCTGCCCCCACCTGCGGCGGGAAAGCCAATCCGGCACCCGTAGGAGTCGTGAGAACACCCTTGGGAGTCACACGAAAAGAGGGCCTGCACCTGGCAGGCCACGATAAAGCGCCTCACTGACAACGCGTTCGGCGACGCGCCGGTTCCATGCCTACCGTGGCGATCGTCACGTCCGGGAGTCTTTCACTCCCGGACGCCTGTTTTCAGTCAGTATGACCCGTTCGTCAAGTGCTTGCTCAGACGACGCTGGTCGGGCTGCTGCTCACCGCGGCCGTCCCGGCCGCCTTGGCGGCCTCGCGCACCGCTCCGGCGACGGCACCCGCGACCTTGTCGTTGAAGACGCTGGGGATGATGTAGTTCGGGTTCAGCTCGTCCTCGGTGACCACGTCGGCCAGGGCCTGCGCGGCGGCCAGCATCATCTCCGTGTTGACGGTACGGGACTGCGCGTCCAGCAGACCGCGGAAGACGCCCGGGAAGACCAGCACGTTGTTGATCTGGTTGGGGAAGTCGGAGCGACCGGTGGCCACAACTGCGGCCGTCTGCCGGGCGATTGCCGGGTCGACCTCGGGGTCGGGGTTCGCGAGCGCGAACACGATCGCACCGTCGGCCATGGCGGCCACGTCGTCGCCGTCGAGCACGTTCGGGGCCGAGACGCCGATGAAGACGTCGGCGCCGCGCACCGCCTCCTTCAGCGTGCCGGTGAGGTTCTCGGGGTTGGTGTTGTCGGCGATCCAGCGCAGCGCCGACTCCGGGGCGGCGTCGACCAGGTCCTGGCGGCCGGCGTGCACCACGCCGTGGATGTCGGCGACGACGGCGTTCTTCACGCCCGCCGCGAGCAGGAGTTTGAGGATGGCCGTACCGGCGGCGCCGGCGCCGGACATCACCACGCGCACGTTCTCGATCGGCTTGTCCACCACGCGCAGCGCGTTGGTGAGGGCGGCGAGCACGACGATCGCGGTGCCGTGCTGGTCGTCGTGGAAGACGGGGATGTCCAGGGCCTCGCGCAGCCGGGCCTCGATCTCGAAGCAGCGGGGCGCGGAGATGTCCTCCAGATTGATGCCGGCGAAGCCGGGGGCGATCGCCTTGACGATCTCGACGATGGCGTCGGTGTCCTGGGTGTCCAGGCAGAGCGGCCAGGCGTCGATACCGGCGAACCGCTTGAAGAGTGCCGCCTTGCCCTCCATGACCGGCAGCGCGGCCTTGGGGCCGATGTTGCCCAGGCCCAGCACGGCGGAGCCGTCCGTCACGACCGCAACGGAGTTGCGCTTGATGGTCAGACGGCGGGCGTCCTCGGGGTTCTCGGCGATCGCCATGCAGACGCGGGCCACACCCGGCGTGTAGACCATGGACAGGTCGTCACGGTTGCGGATGGGGTGCTTGGACGCCATCTCGATCTTGCCACCGAGGTGCATGAGGAACGTACGGTCGGAGACCTTGCCGAGCGTGACGCCCTCGATGCCGCGCAGCTTCTCGACGATCTCGTCGGCGTGCGCGGTGGAGGTGGCCGCGATGGTGACGTCGATACGGAGCTTCTCGTGCCCGGACGCGGTGACGTCGAGGCCCGTCACCGAGCCTCCGGAGGACTCCACGGCGGTGGTGAGCTGCGAGACGGCGGTTCCGCTCGCGGGCACCTCCAGCCGGATGGTCATCGAGTAGGAGACGCTGGGCGCCGTTGCCATGGCCGACTTCCTCTGCTTTCACCGTGTCGCGACGTTGTGCCGTCCGATCGTCGCACCTACCGCCGAGTACGCGGTAGCCGCCCTGGATTGCGGACTTTGTGTTCTCGGGTACGTGCCGTTTTCGGAAAGTGACTTCCACAATACGAGAATTGATCCGCGTGCGGTAGGTGCTGAGGCAACAAAAGAGGCCCACGTCACATGGTGACGCGGGCCTCTCAGACGCTAGGTGACACCGACCCGCCATGCTCGCCTCGCGGCAAGTGGTCGCTCGAAGCGACGAAGGTTGGGCCCGGGGGCTTGGATCGGGCCGGTGTCACATACAGGCTAACAAACGGACGCCGTAAGACCATTCCCCCCGCAGGAGCTTCATCCGGACCGCGTTCACGACAGGCCCCTCGGATCCGTCCCGCGGGAGGTTCGGCACCAGGCCCGTCCGCAGGTCCGGCACCGGGCCCGCAGGAGGTCCGGCAGCAGGCCCGTCGCACGTCCGGCATCAGTCCCGCAGGAGGTCCGGCACCCCGGTCGCGTCCGGCTCGTCCCGCTCACCCGAGACCACCGTCAGCTGCTGGGTGGCCCGGGTCAGGGCGACGTAGAGCACCCGCAGACCGGCCGGCGACTCGTCCGCGATCTCCGCGGGCGAGACGACCAGCGTCGCGTCGTACTCCAGGCCCTTCGCCTCCAGGCTGCCCAGGGCCACCACCCGGTCCCCGAGACCGGCCAGCCAGCGCCGGGCCTCCTCGCGCCGGTTCATCGCGACGACCACGCCGACCGTGCCGTCCACCCGGTCCAGCAGCCGCTCGGCCTCCGCCCGCACGGTGCTCGCCAGGGAGTCCCGTACCACCGTGAAACGGGGCTCCACGCCCGTGGAGCGCACCGCCGACGGCGCCCGGGAGCCGGGCATGGCCAGAGCGAGCACCTTCGCGGCCAGCTCGGCGATCTCGGCCGGGTTGCGGTAGTTCACCGTGAGCTCGAAGCGGCGGCGCGGACGGGTGCCCAGGGCCTCGTCACGGGCCTCGGCCGCCTCGTCCGGGTCGGACCAGGAGGACTGGGCCGGATCGCCCACGACCGTCCAGGTGGCGTGCCGGCCGCGGCGGCCGACCATGCGCCACTGCATGGGCGTGAGGTCCTGCGCCTCGTCCACGATGACGTGCGCGTACTCGGTGCGCTCCTGGGCCAGGCGCTCGGCCCGCTCGCGCTGCGACTCCTCGCGCACCGGCATGAGCTCCTCCAGGCCGGTGAGCTGGTCCAGCGGGTCCAGATCGCGCTTCTTCCTCGGGCGGGCCGGGGTGCCGAGGATCGCCTGGAGCTCGTCGAGCAGCGCGATGTCGTGCACCGAGTAGCCGTTCCGCTTCAGCGAACGGGCGACCCTGCGCACCTCGCCGGGGTTGAGGACCCGGCGCGCCCAGCGGCCCAGCCGCCGCTCGTCGGCCATGGCGGCGAGCACGGCGCGCGGGGTCAGCTCCGGCCACCAGGCGTCGAGGAAGGCGGTGAAGGAGTCCTCGCCGGTCACGTCCTCGTCGAAGGAGGAACGCAGCTCGGCGGCCAGCTCCGGGTCGGTGTGCCGGACTCCCGCGCCGGAGCGCTCCCACAGCGCGTCCAGCAGCAGCCTGCGGGCCCGCGGGCGCAGCAGGTTGACCGGAGCGGTGCCGCCCAGAGCGGTGCGCCGGATGCGGTCCAGCTCCCTGGCCTCCAGCTCCAGCCGGCGCCCGAAGGCGACCACTCGCAGCCGGGTCGGCGGCCCGGCAGGGGCCTGCGACGCCGCGTCATCGGTGCCGTCGGTGTCCTCCCCGAGGGCGAGCTGTCCCGCCGGGGCGCCCGGCACCGGGGCTCCGGCGCCCGCGTCGGGGCCGAGCTCCAGCGCTCCCCGGGCCGCCTTCCGCAGCACCCTCAGCATCCGGTACGAGCCCTTCGCCCGCGCCACGGACGGCGAGTCGTACAACGTGGCCTCGGCCCCATCGACCAGCGAGCCGATCGCGCGGATGGCGACCTGGCCCTCCTCGCCGAGGGAGGGCAGCACGCCCTCGGTGTACGCCACGAGGAGCGGGGTCGGCGAGACGATCAGGATGCCGCCGGCGTACCGGCGCCGGTCCTGGTAGAGCAGGTAGGCCGCCCGGTGCAGGGCGACCGCCGTCTTGCCCGTGCCCGGACCGCCCTCGACGTACGTCACCGAGGCGGCGGGAGCGCGGATGACCAGGTCCTGCTCGGCCTGGATGGAAGCGACGATGTCCCGCATGGTGTGGCCGCGGGCCTGGCCGAGCGCGGCCATCAGCGCGCCGTCGCCGATGACGGGCAGCTCCCGGCCGTCCAGGAACGCCGTCAGCTCGGGCCGCATCAGGTCGTCCTCGACGCCGAGCACGCGCCGCCCCTTGGAGCGGATCACCCGGCGGCGGACGACCCGGCCGGGGTCGACCGGGGTGGAGCGGTAGAAGGGGGCGGCGGCCGGGGCCCGCCAGTCGATGACCAGCGGGGAGTAGTCCTCGTCGAGGACGCCGATCCGGCCGATGTGCAGGGTCTCGGCGATGTCGGCGGTGTCGTCCTGGCGCACCGCGCCCTCGGCCGGCTCCACGGCGGTGTAGGCGCCGTCGGGCCCCTTCTTGCCGTCCTTGCCGAGCAGCAGGTCGATGCGGCCGAAGAGGAAGTCCTCGAACTCGTTGTTCAGCCGGTTGAGGTGGACGCCCGCCCGGAAGACCTGCGCGTCGCGCTCGGCGAGCGCGCCGGGCGTGCCGACCTGGGCGCGCTTGGCCGCGTCGTGCATGAGGAACTCGGCCTCGTGGATCTTCTCCTCGAGCCGCCGGTACACCCGGTCCAGGTGTTCCTGTTCACCACGGATCTCTCGGTCGCGTACGGAGTCGGGCGCTGCGTCGTGAACCGATTCGACCGCGGAATCCTGTTGAGCCTGAGCGGCCACCGGGCCCCCTTCTGACGTGCTGGGCAGCCGTCAACCGTACGCGAAGGGGACCCGTCGGCGGAAGCCGGGCGCCGACCCGGACGGGTCAGCGGGCGTCCACTCGGACGACTCGCTAGGCACCCACCTGGACCAGTCGCTTGCCGTCGAAGGTCATGACCTCGAAGTGGTCGATCTGGTTCGGCTGGAAGGCCGCGCCGCCACGGATGTACAGGGGGTTCTTGGCCTCCTCGGTCTTGGCGTTGGAAACGCCGTAGCCCCAGCCGGGGACGGACCAGGACGTGATCGTCTCGCGCTCGCCGTTCTTGCCGACCGCGATGAGCGAGCACCGCTCCGGGCCGGTCACGTTCTTCAGCCGCAGGACGGCGTTCGTGCCCCAGTCCTTCTTCTCCAGGGCGACGGTCGCGGTCACGTGCGTGGCCGGGTCGGTCGCCGTCACCTTGTCGGACATGGCGTCGAAGGCCGCCTTCGCAGGGCTCGCGGCCACCGTGGACGTCGCGCCGCCGTCCGAACCACTGACCGCGTACACCGTCAGCGGGCCGCCGATGATCAGCGCCGCGGCCGCCGCGACCAGGTAGAAGCCCTTGCGTCGCTTCCGCGCGCGGTGCTCGGAGACCTCGTCGACCAGCTTCTCCACGAGCCGCGGGCTCGGCTTGGCCGACAGGGACTCGGCGATCACGGGTGTACCGGCGCCCGGCAGGTCCGCGAGCGCGGCCAGCATCGGCTCCATCCCGGCCAGCTCGTCGAGCTGCTGCGCGCACCACTCGCAGGTGGCGAGGTGTGCCTCGAAAGCGGTTGCCTCGGCGTCGTCGAGAATTCCGAGGGCGTAGGCGCCGACGGTCTCGTGCTCGTTCGGGGCCGGTGATCCCTGCATGGACCCTGACATACCCGAACCACCCGTTCCGAACCCCCCGTACACGCTCATCACGCCGTCACCCCCCGCTCCTCCAGAGCCAGCTTCATAGAACGCAGGGCGTAGAACACCCGGGAGCGGACGGTGCCGCTGGGAATGCCCAGGGTCTCGGCCGCCTCGTTGACGGTACGCCCTTTGAAGTACGTCTCGACGAGCACCTCCCGGTGGGCCGGGGTCAGGTCGTCGAGCGCGTCCGACAGCGTCATCAGCCACAGCGCCTTGTCGATCTCGTCCTCCGCGGGGATGACCTCCAGCGGCGACGGATCGACCTCCTGCGGCCGGGCCTGCCGGCTGCGGTGGCCGTCGATGACGATGCGTCGGGCGACCGTCACCAGCCAGGGGCGTACCGAACCGGTCGCTCGATTGAGCTGGCCGGCGTTCTTCCAGGCACGGATGAGCGTCTCCTGCACCACGTCCTCGGCACGCTGCCGGTCTCCGGCGACCAGCCTCAGGACGTACGCGAGCAAGGGTCCGGCGTGCTCGCGGTACAGCGCGCGCATCAGCTCCTCGTCGGGTTCCGAGGGCTGTGAGGACATGCGATGTCGGGCCCTCGATCCACGTTCATTGGCCACGGCCGCATCCTTGCGCACGCCCACCTCCGGTGTCCGGGGGTTCCCCCAGTCGGTCGCTCGTGCACGGGTACGGATTCGGGGCGCTCCGCGTTCAAAGCGAGCCGGCGGATTTCTTCGAGGTGACGTGACGAGGGAGGACATGGGGGCACATTCCCCCCGCCCCTTCTTTACGTTTCCGCCACACCGACAAGGCGCGCCGCATTGCCCGCGCGGGGTGACACGCAAACGGAATGTCGCCCAAATCACAGCCGTACGGGAGCCGGTGGGGCCGGCCGGGATCGGCGAGGGTCCGTCACGCGCGGGCGAGGGCCGCGCGGCGGCGGTGGCGGGCCACTCGCTCACGGTTCCCGCAGACCTCACTGGAGCACCAGCGCCTCCTGCGCCCCCGGGAGGTGTCCAGGTAGACGATCGGGCAGTTGTCACCCGCGCACTGACGCAGGGCCGCCCGGGCCACGGGATCGGTGAGCAGTTCCACGGCGTCCCGCGCGACGACCGCCATCAGGGCGGCGCAGTCGGGAGGCGCCGCCAACTCGCGTACGAGGGTGCCGTCTTCGCACCGTACGGCGCGGGGGGCCGGCGGGGCGGGGCGAGCGAGGTCGTTGACGCGGGCGAGGGCGACGGCGAGGACGTGCGGGCCGGAGCCGGGGGCGCGGTCACGGGACCGGAGGGCGCCGGCCAGGGATCCGCGTACCAACTGGCCGACGTCTCCCCGTAGTTCCCGGAAGCCCACCAGCCAGGAGGCGTCGGCGTGGGCCAGTCCGGTGCCCGGCGGCACCAGCCCCGACCCTCTGATCCAGGCGCACAACGGCGCCACCGAGTCCAGCCGTTCCTCGGGATGGGTGGTGGAGAGGAGATCCAGGCAGATCCGCCCGGCGTCGAAGCGCAGCTCGTACGGGACCGTGGCCGTACCCAGTGCCATGTGCCTGTCACCGCCTAGGGTCACCCCGGTCCAGCTCCCGGTCGGCAGAGGTGGGCGGGGTGCTCGTCAGGGCTGGGGAACCGTTCCCTCCCACAGTGCCCGCCCGCTCCCGCGGCCGGAACCCCTCGCGCACCGCTCCGGAGGCCGGGGACAGGTACCGGTGCGCCTACGGCCGGGGCGCTACCGCCCGCGTACGCCGAGCACTACCCCCCGCACACCCTCGCCCGCATACGCCGATCGCCACCGCCCGCGCACCCGAGCGCTGCCGCGCCCGTCCCTGGGCACTCCCCCACACGCCCTCACCGGCGTCCGCCCAGCTCCACCGCCGGCGCACCCCCGCACTACCCGTCCGCGTACTTCGCGTCCGCTGCCGGGTCGAGGGCCAACCGGTAGCCTCGCTTGACCACGGTCTGGATCAGCTTCGGTGTGCCGAGGGCCGTGCGCAGGCGGGCCATCGCCGTCTCCACCGCGTGCTCGTCCCGGCCCGCCCCCGGCAGCGTGCGCAGCAGTTCGGCCCGGGCGACCACCCATCCGGGCCGCCGCGCCAGCGCCCGCAGCAGCGCCATCCCGGCCGGGGGCACCGGCTTCAGCTCCCCGTCCACCAGCACCGCATGGCCCCGGATCTCCACTCGGTGCCCGGCGACGGGCAACGCCCGCGCACGTCCCGGAAGTTCGCGGCACAGCAACTGCACCAGCGGCCCCAGCCGGAACCGCTCCGGCTGCACGGTGTCGACCCCGTGGGCCTGCAACGCCACCGCGGTGACCGGCCCGACGCACGCGGGCAGCACGTCATGGGCGAAAGCCGCCAGCAGCTCGGCCAGCAGTCCCCGCTCCTGCGCCCGCGACAGCAGCGACGCGGCGGCCGGGGCGCTGGTGAAGGTGAGCGCGTCGATCCCGCCGGAGACGACGGCGTCCAGCAGCCGGTCCAGCGGACCGGGATCCTCCGGCGGCAGCCACCGGTACACCGGCACCGGCACGACCTGCGCTCCCCCGGCGCGCAGCGCCTCCACGAACCCCGGCAGCGGCTCGCCGTGCAGCTGCACCGCCACCCGCCGCCCGTCCACGCCCTGCTCCAGCAGCCGGTCGAGCACCTCGGCCATGGACTCCGACGAGGGCGACCACTCCTCGCTCAGCCCGGCGGCCCGGATCGCGCCCTTGACCTTGGGCCCGCGCGCCAGCAGCTCGACCTGGTGCAACCGGGCGAGCAGGCCCTCGCCGAGTCCCCACCCCTCCGCCGCCTCCACCCATCCGCGGAAGCCGATCGCGGTGGTGGCGACCACGACGTCGGGCGCCTGATCGATGATCTCCTTGGTGGCGGCGAGGAGTTCGCCGTCGTCCGCGAGCGGAACGATGCGCAGCGCGGGCGCGTGCAGCACCGTGGCGCCCCGGCGCTCGAGCAGTGCCCCGAGCTCGTCGGCCCGGCGCGCGGCCGTCACCCCCACGGTGAACCCGGCCAGCGGCCCGTGCTCCGCCCGCTGCTGCGTCTGTTCCCGCTCTTCGGCCTCGTCCATGGCTCTCGTCCCGCGCTCGCGTCGTCCTGCCGTTCCTGCCCGTCGAGCCTGTCAACGGCGCGTGTCGGGTTCGGTTCGGCCTGATGTCACCAGTGTTACGTCACGCTCCAGGATCACACCTCGGCATAGCTGAGCTGCGGGTCGGCCTCGGCGGTGGCACCGGCGGCCGGAACGCGGCCGCCACCCGGACGGAGGTATACGGCCCAGGTGACCGCGAAGGCCCCGGCGTAGAAGACGAGGAAGGCGACGAAGGCGCCGGTTCCTGACCCGTAGGAGAGGAACGACTGCCTGAAGGCGAGGTTGATGCCGACGCCGCCGAGCGCGCCCACGGCCCCGATGAGCCCCATGGAGGCCCCGGACAGCCGCCGTGCATGGCTGGCCGCCGCCTCGCCGGTGAGCCCCTGGGCGAGGGCCTTGGCCTGGAAGATGCCGGGGATCATCTTGTACGTCGACCCGTTGCCGAGCCCGCTGAGCACGAACAGCACGACGAACACGGCCACGAACAGCGGCAGCGACCGGTGCATGCCGGCCACGACGAGGACGGCGGTCGCGGCGGCCATGGCGACGAAGTTCCACAGGGTGATCCGCGCCCCGCCGTAACGGTCGGCGAGCCGGCCGCCCACGGGCCGGATCAGGGACCCGAGCAGCGGCCCGATGAAGGTGAGGTAGGAGGCCTCCAGCGGCGTACGCCCGAACTGGCTCTGGAGCACCTGTCCGAAGGCGAAGCTGTACCCGATGAACGACCCGAAGGTCCCCACGTACAGCAAGGACATGATCCAGGTGTGGGCCTCCCTCGCGGCGTCCTTGGCGGCGCCGGTGTCGCTCTTCACGGAGGCGAGGTTGTCCATGAACAGCGCGGCGAGCACGGCGGCGACGACGATCAGCGGGATGTAGATCCCCAGCAGCACGCGCGGCCCGCCGCTCGCCCCGATCACCGCGAGGGCGACGAGTTGGATGACGGGCACGCCGACGTTGCCGCCCCCGGCGTTGAGCCCCAGCGCCCAGCCCTTCCTCCGCATCGGGAAGAAGGCGTTGATGTTGGTCATGGAGGAGGCGAAGTTGCCGCCGCCGACACCCGCGAGGAGCCCGACCCACAGGAAGGTCGAGAAGGACGTACCCGGGTGCATGACGACGAACGCGGCGACGGTCGGCACGAGCAGCAGACTCGCGGAGACGATGGTCCAGTTCCGCCCCCCGAAGACGGCGACGGCGAAGGTGTACGGCACCCGTACGACCGCCCCGACCAGCGTCACCAGGGAGGTGAGCAGGAACTTGTCGGCGGGGCCGAGTCCGTACTCGGGGCCCATGAACAGCACGAGCACGGACCACAGGGTCCACACGGAGAACCCGATGTGCTCGGAGAGCACGGAGAAGAACAGGTTCCGGCCCGCGATCCTCTTCCCCTTCTCCTCCCAGAAGCCCTCGTCCTCCGGGTCCCAGTCCTCGATCCAGCGGCTGCGGCTGGGACTGCGGCTGGCTGTCATGTCGCCTCCACGGTGCGGTGCGCTGTGATGCGCTCAGTGGCCCGCTCCCGAAGGTAGGAAGACGGCGTTTCCGCACTGTGGCTGTGGGTGACCGACAGGGAACGTTGCTCTCACCCCGGGGGAGGCGAGGGTGAGAGGTGGTGCCGCGGGCGGGCTGAACCGCTCCCGCTCGGCCACAGCCGTGGCTTCCGCTTGGCCGCCAGGTCCTCGATCCAGCCGAAGGCGAGGATCGCGGCGGCGATGAGCGGCCACACCAGGATGAACATCCACAGGCCGTAGGTCGAGTCGAGAAGTGCCGACGCCCTGTCGCCCTGCATGAAGGGCAGGTTGTAGGCCTGGTCGAGGAGGGGGACGGTGAGGGTGATGAGGAGGTTGTGCCAGAGGTAGATAGTGACGGCTCGGTTGTTCGCGAGGGTGATGAGTCCCTCCCAGTGGCGCAGCCGGGCGGGGAACCGCTGCCAGGACGGGGAGTACTGGAGCAGGATCACGACGACGGCGAAGGACCAGGTCGCCTGGGCCAGCGGGATGTCGTTCAGATCCCAGCCGTCGGGGCCCTGGTGGCCGGATGCCCACCACAGGGCGAAGGCCATCAGCAGTGCCGAGACCGAGACGGCCAGATAGCGGGGGATCGTCCGCAGCAGTCCCTCGTGGTGGGCGATGCCGAGGATCCAGCAGCCGCCGTAGACCGCGAAGTCCGTCACCGCGTTGCCCGTCTCACCGGGGATGGTGACCAGGCCGGTGCCGACGACCGCCGTCAGGACCAGCGGGGCGAGCAGGGTCGGCCACGGGGCTCTGCGGAAGGCCCGCAGGAGGAGCGGCGAGGCCAGGACGAACCAGAGGTAGGCGCGGAGGTACCACAGCGGGCCCGCCGCGTCGTCCGCCCAGCTCGCATCGAGCAGGCCGGAGTCTGAGCCCAGGTGCACGGGATAGGGCGGGGCGCCGATCGGGACGACGTAGTCCAGCAGCTTCACCAGACCGGCCGTGCCACCTATGTCGGGGTCCTTCAGGGGGTTCCAGCCGGCGGCCAGCATCAGCGGCAGGAGCACCGCGGCGAACGCCCAGAGCGGGGGCAGGAGCCTTCTCAGCCTGCCCTTGATCACGCTTACCGCCGGGCGGTTCAGCGAGCGTGCCATCAGGGAGCCCGCCAGCGCGAACATCACGCCCATGGACGGGAACAGCACCGTGAGCCAGGCCCAGCCGAAGAGGTGGTAGAGCACCACCCGGAGCAGGGCGAGGGCGCGCAGGAGGTCCAGGTAGCGGTCCCGGCCGCCGGTCGGCTTGTGCCCGGCGGCGTTCTCCGGGGCGAGTGCCTGCGTCATCCCACCGGCCTCCGATCGATCGTCTCCCCCACGCGCTCGCGTGGTACCGGCCCTCCGGGTGCCTCCACCACGCCCGTGCGGCGCAGTTTCTGCCAGCGCAGGCGGCCGCCGGTCAGTGCCGTGATCCAGGACTGGAGCAGGACCACGTACATCAGCTGGCGGTAGAGGATCTGCTGGAGCGGGAGGGAGATCAGGTGCGTGATGCGTTCCCGGTCCAGGCGGAAGGCGTACGCCGCGCAGGTCGCCTGGATGGCCAGGACGCCCAGCCAGGCCAGGATCGTCTTCTGCGTCGGGCCGAAGACCACGCCGTAGAGCAGGAAGATGTCGATCAGGGGTGCGAGCAGCGGGGCCACCACCATGAACAGGGACACCAGCGGCAGGCCCAAGCGGCCGAAGCGGCCGGACGGGCCGCGGTCCAGCAGCGCCCGGCGGTGCTTCCAGATCGCCTGCATGGTGCCGTAGGACCAGCGGTAGCGCTGGGACCACAGCTGCTGGACCGACTCGGGCGCCTCGGTCCAGGCCCGGGCGTCCTCGGCGTACACCACCCGCCAGCCGGCGCGGTGCAGCGCCATGGTGATGTCGGTGTCCTCGGCGAGCGTGTCGTCGCTCATGCCGCCGACCTGCCGCAGGGCGGAGCACCGGAACGCCCCGACCGCGCCCGGGATCGTCGGCATGCAGCGCAGGAGGTCGTACATGCGGCGGTCGAGGTTGAAGCCCATCACGTACTCGATGTGCTGCCAGGCGCCGATCAACGAGTTCCGGTTGCCGACCTTGGCGTTGCCGGCCACGGCACCCACCTGTGGGTCGCCGAAGGGCTGGACGAGTTCACGGACGGTGGACGGTTCGAAGACCGTGTCGCCGTCCATCATCACGATCAGGTCGTGCGTCGCGTGCGCGATCCCGCGGTTCAGGGCGGCCGGCTTGCCCGCGTTGCGCTGGCGCACGACCCGTACGCCGGGCAGGTTCATGGCCTCGACGATGTCGGCGGTGCCGTCGGCCGAACCGTCGTCCACCACCACGACCTCGACCGGATGCTCGCTCGCCATCAGGGAACGGACCGTGTTCTCGATGCACTTGGCCTCGTTGTACGCCGGCACCAGCACCGACACCGGTTCGGTGACCGGCTCTCCCCAGCGGAAGCCGGGGCGGCGCACCCGGCGGGCGTGCGCGCCGGAGAGCAGCAGCATCAGGGCGAAGCGGGCGATGACCAGGCCGCCGACCACGGCCAGGCAGACGCCCAGGCCGTCGGTGATGTCGTCGGAGGCCTGGACCAGGGAGATCCACGCCTTGCCCTGCCAGAGGTCGGGGCCGGTGACCGGGGTGAGCGCGCTGGGCGCGCCGAGTGCCTCGGTGAGGTTGTCGAACCGGTAGCCGCGCGCCTGCAGTTCGGGCAGGTAGCGGTCCAGGGCCTGGACCGTCTGGTGACGGTCGCCGCCGGAGTCGTGCATCAGCACGATCGCGCCCTTGCCGCCCTTGGGGGTGGCCCGGCGGATGATCTCGCCGACCCCGGGTTTGCGCCAGTCCTCGCTGTCGGCGGTGTTGACCACGGTGATGTAGCCGCGGCTGCCGATGTACTCGGTCACCGGCCAGGACCGGTTGTCCATGGCGTTGGCGAAGGAGGAGTACGGCGGCCGGAAGAGCGAGGTGCGCACGCCCGCCGCGCCGGTGATGGCCAGCTGGTTCTGCGACAGCTCCCAGTCGATGCGCCCGCGGGACTGGAAGGAGAGGTCGGGGTGGTTGAAGGTGTGCAGGCCCACCTCGTGGCCCTCTGCGACCATGCGCTTGACCAGGTCCGGGTAGCGGGAGGTCATGGTCCCGGTGACGAAGAAGACCGCGTGCGCGTGGTACTTCTTGAGCACGTCCAGCACCTTCGGGGTCCACGTCGGGTCGGGGCCGTCGTCGAAGGTGAGGACCAGGCGGTGGTCCGGCACGCGCAGACTGGTCGCCCGTCCGCCGCGGGTGTCGATGACGGGGCCGCCGTCGAGGATCTTCTCCGGCACCTTGTCGATGCCGACCTCGGGGCGGATGCGGTGGTCGGCCAGGATCTCGCTGTGCACGTAGCCGCGCAGCATCAGCATCGCCATCAGCGCGGCGAGTACGACCATGGGCAGCAGCTGGCGCAGGGGCAGGCGCGGGGCAGGGCGGGACGCGAGCGGGCGGCCGCCGGCAGGACGGCGTGTGCCTCTGCGAGAGACGCGTGCCATCAGGCGAGGGTTCCCGAGGACGCCGGTGCCGACGCACCGGCCGAGGACCCGGTGGGGCCCGGCGCGGAGGTGGGTCCGGGTGCCGTCGTGGGGCCGGGGCCTGCGGTGCTTCCCGGCCCCGGCTCCTGCGTGACGGGCACCGGAGTGCCCGGACCGTCCGCGACCGTTCCCGAGCCGCCGCTGCCGGGGCCGCCCGCACTCCCGCTGCTGCCGCCACCGGGAGGTGTCGACGGGTCGGGTGCGGACGGGCCGCCGGTGCTGCTGGGCGTCGGGTCGGGCGACGAGGTGACCGGTGGCGGGCTCGGTTCGACGACGGGTCCGGACGCGCCGGTGCCCGGGGACTTGGGCCCGCCGGTCCCCGAGGCGCTCGGTCCGGCAGGGGCCGAGGCGCCCGGCTGGTGCGAACCGGGGGAGGCGTGGGGTGTCGCGGAACCCGCGCTCGCGCCCGCGGTCGGCTTGCCGCCCACGCCCGGTGCGGAGATCCCCGGCACTGCCGGCGCCCCTGACGCGCCCGGCCCTCCGGGTACGGCGACCCCGCCTCCGGTGCCGGGCGGACGTGCCGGGTCCGAGGGCGTCGGGGAGGTGTCGACCTTGCTCGCCGGCCGGTCGTCGGCCTGACCCGGAACCGGCAGCCAGGGGGCGTTGGAGTTGCCCGAGACGAGAGTGACGACGATGACGACGGCGTAGACCGCGCAGGCGAGCCCCACGGCCATGCCGAGCCGGCGGAACCGCCGACTGCGGCGGCCCGAGGCGTCGACGAAGACCGGCCGGTCGGAGCCGCCGCCCTCGCGGCCGTTGGTGTCGTGACGGTCGGTGCCCGGATCCTCCGGCTTCCCTTCCGTGCGGTCGAGTCGGACGGTCAGCTCCTCCGGATCGGGCCCGTCGTGCCCGGACTCCTCCCACGGGTCCTCGACCCGCAGCGCGCGGCCGACGCCCGTCTCCGGGAACGTCTGGACGTCACCGGCAGTGTCGCCGCCGTCGTCGCCCTCGACGGCAGGCACGGCTCCGGTCGCGGATGCGGCCGCGGGCCATTCGGGTTGGGCCGGTTCCGGTCCCTTGTTCACGCGCACGTAGCTTCCCCCAAGGGAGTATTCCGGGCGCGCATACGACTCCGAGCCCGCGTCGCCGGATCAGGCCCCCACCTGTCCATGCGCCCCGTTTTGTCCCACCGTGCTCGGCGGTCAAGAACCTAACGCTCGCAGGGGTGGTCAGGAATCGTGAAGATCAATGATGAACGAAATTGACCGATTTGCCGTTGATTCGTCGATGGCTGGAATCCATCCGGTTTCGGGTCGGCGCAACCAGCCCTCCCGTGCCGCGAGTTCCGCCGCCGCGCGACGTAGCGCGTCGAACGCGGGATGCACCAGTCCCCTGCGCCACACGAGCGACACCGGTGACAGCGGAACGGGATCGACGAGCGGCCGTACGACGGTCCGGGGCAGGGCCGGGAACCCGACCACCGCGAGCACGGGGTGCCCGGTCTTGGCCATCAGCCGCTCGAACTCCTCCACCCCGACGGCCAGCGGAGCCGGCGGCGCGACCGCGATGTCACGGCCGTCGAACAGGTGGTGCGCGAGCTCGGTCCACTCCGGGGTACGCGGGTTCCCGGCACCGGCGTACACGGTCTCGCCCGCCAGCGCGGCCAGCGGGACCTCGGTCAGCCGAGCCAGCGGGTGGTCCTCGGGCAGGACGACCGCCATCGGCTCGTACCGCACGAACTGGTGGTCCAGCCTGGCCCGCAGCGCCGGGTCCAGGCCCGCGTACCGACCGAAGGAGGCGTCCAGGCGGCCCGCCAGCAGCTCGGCCGCCGCGCCCGTCAGCCCACTCTCGAAGCGCGCCATGATCTCGTGCTCGGGGGCGATTTCACGGGCCCTGTGCAGCACGCGGCGGCCGGTGGCCAGGCCCGGCGAGTTCAGGTCGACGAGCAGCGGCCGGGCCTGTCCGAAGGCGGCCAGCAGCTCGTCCTGGGCGTCGAGCACCCGGCGCGCGTGCGGCAGCAGCCGCTCGCCGTCGGCGGTCAGGGTCACCTGCCGGGTCGTCCGCACGAACAGCTCTGCGCCCAACTCGCGCTCCAGCCGCCGTACATCACGGCTGAGCGCCTGCTGGGCCACGTACAGCCGGGCCGCGGCCCGCGTGAAGTGCAGCTCCTCGGCGACGGCGACGAAGGCGCGGAGCAGGCGGGGGTCCAGGAGGCGGCCGGGCACGACGGGCATGCGTTGAACTTACAACGCAGGTGCGTGAATTGGCGACGAGAAGGTGTTGGACCACGTGATCCACTCCGGGCGACGGTGGGGACATGCCACCGACGCCTCCCGAGACCACGGCCGAGACGGCCACCGAAGCGAGCGACCGGGCCGTCGCCGCGGTGACCGCACCGGCGACCGCCAACCCCTACCGCCGCCTCTTCACCGTCCCCGGCGCCCGCGCCTTCACCGCGGGGAACCTCATAGCCCGGCTGCCCTCGGGCATGTTCGGCGTGAGTGCGGTCGTCATGATCGCCGGATCCCGCGACTCGTACGCCCTCGCCGGCGCCGTCACCGCCACCGGCCTCGCGGCCACCGCGGTGACCGCGCCCTGGATCGCACGGTCGGTGGACCGCCATGGCCAGGCGCGTACAGCCGTTCCCGCCACCGTCTGTGCGGTGCTGGGCAGCCTGGCCCTCGTGCTGTGCGTGCACTACGACGCCCCGGACTGGACCCTCTTCGCCGCCTACGCCGCCACCGCCACGACCCCCAACACCGGTGGCATGTCCCGTGCCCGCTGGGCTCACCTGCTCAAGGGCGACCCCACGGCACTGCACACCGCGAACTCCTTCGAGCAGGCGGCCGACGAGCTGTGCTACATGCTCGGCCCGGTCCTCGCGGCCTTCCTGTGCGGCACGTTCTTCCCGGAGGCCGGGACGCTGACCGCCGCGGTGCTGCTGCTGGTGGGCGTGCTGCTGTTCGCCGCCCAGCGCTCGACCGAGCCGCCGCCCCGGCCGCAGACGTCCCCGGCGAAGGCACCCCTGCGCGCCCCGGGCATGCCGGCGCAGCTCGCGGTCTGTCTCGCCATGGGAGCGGTGTTCGGGGCCATGGAGGTGGTCACGGTGGCGTTCGCGGACGCCCAGGGGCACCGGTCGGTGGCGGGCGTGGCGCTCGGATTGCAGGCGGCCGGGTCGTGCGTGGCGGGGCTGGTGTACGGGCTGCTGCGCCCGGCGGGCCCGGCCGACCGGCGGCTGCGGTGGTGCGTGGCGGCGATGACGGCGCTCATGACGCTGCCGCTGCTGGCCGCCACGCTGACCGGCTCCCTCGTGCTGCTGTCGGGGGCACTGCTCGTCGCCGGTACGGCGACGGCGCCCACCATGGTCACCAACATGACCCTGGTCCAGCAGCGCACCCCCGAGGGCCGCCTCAACGAGGGCATGACCCTCGCGGTGACCGGCCTGCTGGGCGGCATCGGCTGCGGCAGCGCGGCCGGCGGCTGGGCGGTGGAGCACCTGTCGCCGACGGCGGCGTACGGGGTGCCGGTCACGGCGGCGGCGGTGGCGTTGCTGATCTCCCTCGTCCGGCGCACCGGGTGACCCGGCGGTCCGTGCGGGCGGTGGTCCGTGCGGGGCATATGAATGGACACCATGAAGGGAGCCCATGACAGAGGCCCTGCCGCTCGTGAGCGGCAGGGCCTCTGTCCACATGGGTGGGAAGGCTCGGGGCCTTCCCGATCGTGGAGATGGCGGGAATCGAACCCGCGTCCAACGGTGCGGAACCAGGGCTTCTCCGTGTGCAGTCCGCTTCGCTTTTCTCGGCCCCGGAGATCACGCGGACAAGTCTCCGACGGGCTCAGTCACTGTTTGGTTTCCCTCTTCACCCCGTGACCGGGATCAAGGTTTAGTCCCCTAGTCGATGCCAGGATCCGGGTCGGGAACAGCCCCGGGCTGACACTCCCTTAGTAGGAGGCTCGCTCGCGCTGCCTATCAGGCAGCGAGGGCGAAGGCCTGCTGGGAGGAATCGCGCTTGGTGTTGGCGATTATTTTTTTCGGCCTGTGGTTTACGAGATCATGGCCGCTTCCTCGACACGCTTCCCCTGCTTCGACAGCCGCTGTCGAAACCGATCATCCCCATGTTGATTTTTCAAACCTCCGAAGAGGCGGTCCCCTCCGCAGAGGGGGCAGGCACCATCTTTGTGGTGCAGGCGCCATCGTACGTGACCAACACGGGTCCGTGCCAGCTTATTCCCGGCGCTCTCCCGGTCGGCCCCACCGGCGTTCACCCAGCCGTGGTACCACCTACAACACCGTAGGGCGCCGGGGCATTCCAGGCGGCACGGACCCTACGCCCGCTGCTTGCGCCGCACCGCCGACATCGCCCGCTCCGCCTCGCGCCGGTCCTGCTTCTCGCGGAGGGTCTGGCGCTTGTCGTACTCCTTCTTGCCCTTCGCCAGAGCGATCTCGACCTTGGCACGGCCGTCCTTGAAGTACAGGGCGAGGGGCACGATCGTGTGACCCGTCTCCTGGGACTTCGACTCCAGCTTCTCGATCTCCACCCGGTGCAGCAGCAGCTTCCGCTTGCGGCGGGCGCTGTGGTTGGTCCACGTGCCCTGGCTGTACTCGGGCACGTGCACGTTGTACAGCCACGCTTCGTGACCGTCCAGTTGCACGAAGCCGTCGACCAGCGAGGCCCTCCCCTGGCGCAGCGACTTCACCTCGGTGCCGGTGAGGACCATGCCGGCCTCATAGGTGTCGAGGATGTGGTAGTCGTGCCGCGCCTTCTTGTTCTGCGCGATCAGCTTGCGCCCTTTTTCCTTAGCCATAGTGCAGACCATTTTCGCACCTTGGCGGGGCTGCGGGGAATGATTACCGGGCCCATGTGTACACGGTGACCGCCCGCAGGGTCACGAGGGGTCGTCGCCGAGGCCCGTCAGGACCGTGCGCGCCCGGCCCAGCGCGTCGCTGCCCGCGTCCAGGTCCGGTGTGATGCCGTGGCCGTCCACGCTGCGCCCCGAGGGGGTGCGGTAGTGCCCGACCGTCAGTTCGGCCACGGAGCCGTCGGGCAGCCGGCTCGGCATCTGCACCGAGCCCTTGCCGAAGGTGCGGGAGCCCACCACGACCGCGCGGCCGCGGTCCTGCAGGGCGCCGGTGAGCAGCTCGGCCGCGCTCATCGTGCCGCCGTCGACGAGCGCGACCAGGGGTCTCGCGGTGTCGCCCCCCCGGTCGGCGTGCAGGGCGCGCTGCTTGCCGTCGACGTCGTAGGTGGCGACCAGGCCGCCGTCGAGGAAGGCGGAGGCTGTGGTGACTGCCTCGGCGACCAGGCCGCCCGAGTTGCCCCGCAGGTCCAGGATGATCCCGGTGCCCGAGGGGGACCGGCGGACCGCCGCGCGGACCTTGTCGCCCACGCCCTTCGCGAACGCAGTGATCTTGATGACGGTCACCCCGCCGGTGAGGCGCCGCTCCGTGACCGGGTCGGTCGAGAGACGGGCCCGGCGCACGGTCTGCGTCCACGCGCGCGTGCCGCGCTGCAGGCCCAGGCTGACGGCCGTGCCGGCGGGCGCGTCGTCGGCGTCGCCGCGCAGCATCGAGACGACCTCCGTGACGGGCAGCCCGTCCACCTTCCGGCCGTCCACGCTGCGCAGCAGGTCACCCCGGCGGATTCCGGCGTCGGCCGCGGGCGAACCGGTCCGCACCCCGGTGACGTCGATACGGCCGTCCCGCTCGCGCCGCGCCCACAGGCCGACACCGGTGTACTGGCCGTCCAGGGCCTCCTGGAACTCCTCGTAGTCGCCCTGGGAGTAGACGGCGCCCCAGCGGTCGCCGCTGCGGCTGACGGCCCGTTCGGCGGCCTCCATGGGGGACTTGCCGTCGGCCATGGCCTCCGCGGCCGCCTTCGCCACCTGCTCGTGGCCGGCGGGCGCGAGGCCGGTCGAACCGGCCGCCCGCGCGGGGGGCTTGCGCCCCGATCCGCCGGGCGCGCCGGGCAGCGAGCCGGTCGCCGCGCCGGCCACGAGCACACCCGCGAAGACCAATGTCAGGGTGGCCCCGGCGCGGCTGCGGCGGGGCTGACAGAACGGGTCACGACCTGACATGGCGGTGAGTCTAGGACAACGGCTCAGGGCCGTACGTCCGGTTGGACGTACGGCCCTGGCGGAGGGGCGGAGGCGTGTGTCACACCATCAGCCGTGCGTCAGGCGCGTGTGTCCCGCCACCAGACGTGCGTCGTGCCGCTGCGCGCGCGGCGGGCCGTCAGGCGCGCGTCAGCCCTTCAGGCGTGTGTCGGACCTCAGGTCTGCGTCAGACCTTCAGGTACTTACGCAGGGCGAAGAACGCGGCGAGCGCGGGCATCAGCACGCTCGCGGCGAGGATCAGCGGGAGCTTCGTGAGCACGGCGTCCCAGCCGACGAAGTTGATCAGGGTCAGCTTCGAGGCCAGGGCCATGCCGTGGTCGACCGTGAAGTAGCGCCCCACGACGAGGAACACACAGGCCAGACCGCCACCGATGAGACCGGCGACGGCGGCCTCCATGATGAACGGGGCCTGGATGTAGAAGCCGGAGGCGCCGACCAGCCGCATGATCCCGGTCTCGCGGCGCCGGCTGAAGGCCGAGACGCGCACGGTGTTGACGATGAGCAGCAGCGCGACGATCAGCATGAGCACCATCACGCCGAGGGCCGCCCGGTTCATCAGGTTCAGCAGCCCGAACAGGTTGTCCAGGATGCCCTTCTGGTCCTGGACCGACTGGACACCGTCGCGCCCGTTGAAGGCGCTGGCGATGACCTTGTACTGCTCGGGGTTCTTCAGCTTGATCCGGTAAGACTCCTGCATCTGGTCCGGCGTGAGGGAGCTGGCCAGCGGGGAGTCGCCGAACTGCTCCTTGTAGTGCTTGTACGCCTCGTCCTGGGACTCGTAGGTGACCTTCTCGACCACCGACATCTTGTTCAGGTCGGCGAGGATCGCCTTCTTCTGGTCCTCGGTGACGGCGCCCTTGGCGCAGTTGGGGTCGTTCTCGGCGTCGCTCTTGTTGCAGAGGAAGATCGAGACGTTGACCTTGTCGTACCAGTAGCCCTTCATCTTCGTGACCTGGTCGCTCATCAGGAGCGACCCGCCGAACAGGGCGAGCGACAGGGCGACGGAGACGATGACCGCGAAGGTCATCGTCAGGTTGCGGCGGAGACCGACACCGATCTCCGACAGGACGAACTGGGCGCGCATGGCGTCTGGTCAAGCCTTTCCGACGTGGACTCTTCAGTGCTGGTAGCCGTAGACGCCGCGCGCCTGGTCGCGGACGAGGCGGCCCTTCTCCAGCTCGATGACGCGCTTGCGCATCTGGTCCACGATGTTCTGATCGTGGGTCGCCATCACCACGGTCGTGCCCGTCCGGTTGATGCGGTCGAGCAGCTTCATGATGCCGACGGAGGTCTGCGGGTCGAGGTTGCCGGTGGGCTCGTCGCAGATGAGCAGCTTGGGCCGGTTGACGAAGGCCCGCGCGATGGCCACGCGCTGCTGCTCACCACCGGACAGCTCGCCCGGCCTGCGGTCCTCCTTGCCGCCGAGCCCGACGAGGTCGAGCACTTGCGGCACCGACTTGCGGATCTCGCCGCGTGACTTGCCGATCACCTCCTGTGCGAAGGCGACGTTCTCGGCGACCGTCTTGTTGGGCAGGAGGCGGAAGTCCTGGAACACCGTCCCCAACTGGCGGCGGATCTGCGGCACCTTCCAGTTGGAGACGCGCGCGAGGTCCTTGCCGAGGACGTGCACCTGGCCGTGGCTGCACCGCTCCTCGCGGAGGATCAGCCGCAGGAAGGTGGACTTTCCGGAGCCGGAGGATCCCACGAGGAACACGAACTCACCCTTCTCGACCTCCAGGGAGACATCCCTGAGGGCGGGGCGGGTCTGCTTGGGGTAGACCTTGGAGACGTTGTCGAATCGGATCACGGATGCACCACGGGTCGCCGGGGGTAGATGAGCGTGACCATACGCGAGTCGGGTGTGCGAGCGCAGTCGCCGGTCTGAGTTGCGGGATAGTTGTACGTTTTGTCTGCGCTCCGGCCGTGCTACGCCGGGACCTGAGGGGACCCCGCGCTGAAATCCGGGGAACCTGGCATTGTGGAGGGGGGAACGTTCGCGTGCGCGCGTGCGTTGTAAGAGGTAACCGGTGCAAGGAGGGCGAGCGCATGACGTACGACCGGCTGGTGTGCGCGAACTGCGCGGCGCCCGTGAGCGAGGGCCGGTGCCCCGTGTGCCGTGCGAACCGCGAGCGGCTGCAGCAGGAGAACTTCTTCGCGGGACTGAACCCGATGGCGCTGATCGCGCTGCTGGCGGTACTGATCGCCGGGGTGGCGCTGCTGGCGCACCAGACGGCTTAGCCGTCCGCGAGGCGCGGCAGACCACGCGAGAGGGCCCGGAGCCTTGAGGCTCCGGGCCCTTCGCCGTCCTACCGCGGATACGTCCCGTAGGGGTGCGGCTACGCTCAGGCGGCGGTGCCGCCGCGGCCTGCCATCACACGCGGCAGAACACGGAAGCCGATGCCGCCGGCGATCATCGTCGCGGCGCCGACCAGCAGGAACGTGGTCTGCCCGGCACCAGTCTCGGCCAGCTGCTTGCCGTCACCCTGCGGCGCGGTGTTGACCGGGGTGGTGGCCCCGGTGTCGGTGAGCGCCGAGGAGCCCTGCTCCTGGGGGGCACTGTGGTTGCCGTCGGCGGCGGTCCCGCCGGTGGAACCGGAACCGCCGGTGTTCCCGGAGCCGCCGTTGCCAGAACCGCCGGAGCCGTTGTGGCTGCCGCTGCCACCGTTGCCGTTCCCGGTGCCACCGTTACCACCCGGGTCACTCGGGTTGCCCGGGGTGCTGCCACCCTCACCCGGGTTGCCCGGGGTGCTACCGCCATCGCCCGGGTCACCCGGGGTGCTACCGCCATCGCCCGGGTCACCCGGGGTGCTGCCACCATCACCAGGGTCACCCGGGGTGCTGCCACCATCACCGGGGTCACCCGGGGTACTGCCACCATCACCCGGGTCACCCGGGGTACTGCCACCATCACCCGGGCCACCCGGGGTGCTGCCACCGTCGTCCGGAGGGCAGTCCGGATTGGTGGCGATGTCGCAGGTGGGGTCCTCGCCGTCGAGGTTGACCTTCGCGGAGACGGTGCCGTTGCCGGTGTCGACGCCGATGTCGATGACCCCTGCGGACGCCGCACCCGCGGCGGTCAGCGAGGCGCCCGCGGCCATCACGGCGCCGGCGGCTATGCGCGCGACCCGGATCCGCGTCTTCTTCGTCATGTGGTTGCTACCCCCAGTAGCCGATAGTCGATGAGGCCGCGCTCGGGGCCGTGATCGACGGAGGTAGCTGAACGTTGAGCCCCCCGGTTCACATGCGCCCCGCAGATACGCATGCCGCGCACAACACTTCCCAGTCTTCAGAGCAACGTCAAGGTCATTGCGAGCGCGATGTCCGGGTAAGCGCGCTTTGCCGGAGGAAGAACGATGTGAGCGTGATGCAAAACACGGACACCGGGGAACGAAAAAGGCAACTGCCGCCCAGAGGGCGGCAGTTGCCTTTTCGACAGATTACTTCGCAGCCTGCTCCTGCTGCTTGCGCCAGCGAATTCCGGCCTCCAGGAACCCGTCGATCTCACCGTTGAACACGGCCTCCGGGTTACCGACTTCGAACTCGGTGCGCAGGTCCTTGACCATCTGGTACGGGTGCAGGACGTACGAACGCATCTGGTTGCCCCAGGAGTTGCCGCCGTCACCCTTGAGGGCGTCCATCTTGGCCTGCTCCTCCTGACGGCGCCGCTCCAGCAGCTTGGCCTGGAGGACGTTCATCGCCGTGGCCTTGTTCTGGATCTGGGAGCGCTCGTTCTGGCAGGAGACGACGATGCCGGTGGGCAGGTGGGTGATGCGGACCGCGGAGTCGGTCGTGTTCACGCCCTGGCCGCCGGGGCCCGAGGACCGGTAGACGTCGATGCGCAGCTCGGACTCGTCGATCTCGACGTGGTCGGACTGCTCGACGACGGGGAGGATCTCCACACCGGCGAAGGAGGTCTGGCGCCGCCCCTGGTTGTCGAAGGGGGAGATGCGGACCAGCCGGTGGGTGCCCTGCTCGACGGAGAGGGTGCCGTAGGCGTAGGGCACCTGCACGGCGAAGGTGGTCGACTTGATGCCGGCCTCCTCCGCGTACGACGTCTCGTAGACCTCGGTCTTGTAGCCGTGCTGCTCGGCCCAGCGCAGGTACATGCGCTGCAGCCGCTCGGCGAAGTCGGCGGCGTCCACGCCACCGGCCTCGGCGCGGATGTTGACCAGGGCCTCGCGCGCGTCGTACTCGCCGGAGAGGAGGGTGCGGACCTCCATCTCGTCGAGCGCCTTCCTGACCTCGGTGAGCTCGGCCTCGGCCTCGACGCGGGTGTCCGGGTCGTCCTCGGCCTCGGCGAGCTCGAAGAGCACGGCGAGATCGTCGATCCGTCCGCGCAGCGCCTCCGCCTTCCTGACCTCGGCCTGGAGGTGGGAGAGCTTGCTGGTGATCTTCTGCGCCTCGTCCGGGTTGTCCCACAGGGACGGCGCGGCCGCCTGCTCCTCGAGCACGGCGATGTCTGCCCTCATCTTGTCGAGGTCCAAAACGGCCTCGATCGACTCCATGGTCGAGGAGAGGGACTTGAGCTCTTCGGATACATCGACGACTGCCACGCATCCAGCGTAACGGCTCCGCCAAGCGTGGAACGCCGGGCGGCGGCGGGGTCACGGCGTGGAGGGGGCCGATTGCCGCGTGTCCTGGGGCTGGGTCGCCGGGGCGTCGCCGGCCGTGGCCCACCAGGCACCGGCGCCGACGGCCGCGACGAGTACCAGGCCGGCCACGCTCAGTGTGATCCGCCGCCGGCGGGCGGCGGTGCGGTTGCGGGCGGAGCCCGGGCGGGGCGCGCCCGGCGTGCGGGGGGCGCGTGCCGTGCCGTGGGCGCCGCCTGCCAGCTCGTCCGGCGCGGGGACCCGCATCGAGGTGTGCGTGTCCCGGTTGGAATCCGGTTTCGCTCCGGGCACCAGGGGCACCGCTCCCCGGCGGCGCGCACTGTCCCCGCCGGGCTCCGGGGCCCGCGCGGACGGCTCCTCCTGCGGCTCCTGGTGGGCCGGGTCCGCGTCCGGTTCGTCCACGTCCAGGGGCGGCATTCCGGCGAGCATCGGCAGCAGCTCCCTCAGGCGCGCCGCCAGCTCGGAGGCGCGCAGCCGGGACGCCGGCGCCTTCGCCAGGCACTGCACGATCAGCTGCCACAGCTCGTCGGGGATGCCGGGCAGTGGCACCACCGTCTCCGTGACGTGGCGGCGCAGCACCGCACCCGGATGCCCGCCGCCGAAGGGAGTGAACCCGGCCAGCAGCTCGTACAGCACGGTGGCCAGCGCATAGATGTCCACCGCCGCCCGCGGCGGCAGGCCCTCCACGATCTCCGGGGCCAGGTAGTCCGGCGTGCCGATGATCTTCGTCGCGCGTGTCCGCTTCGGCGAGTCGATGAGTTTGGCCACACCGAAGTCCGTCAGCAGCGCCGGGTGCGCTCCTCCCGGACCGAGCGGGCCCTGCATGTCCAGCAGCACGTTCTCCGGCTTGACGTCCCGGTGCACGACCCCGGCCGCGTGCGCCGCGGCCAGCCCGTCCGCCACGTCGGCCACGATCGCCACCGCCGCCTCCGGCGACAGCCGCCGCTCCCGCTCCAGGCGGGTGCGCAGGTCCGTGCCGCGGACGAGGTCCATGACCAGGGCGAGGTCGTTTCCGTCGACCACCAGGTCCCGTACGGAGACGACGTTCGGGTGCTCGAGACCCAGCAGCGCTGTGCGCTCCTGCACGAACCGGCCCACGAGTTCCTGGTCGGACGCCAGGTCCTCGCGCAGCAGCTTGATGGCGACGGGCCCGTCCGGCCCCTCGCCGAGCCACACCGTGCCGGCGCTGCCACGCCCAAGGATCTGGTTCGCGGTGTACCGGCTGCCGATCTTCCGTGCCAAGACTGCTCCTACAGACGCGTGTTGTCGCTAAAACTACGCGTCCGCGGAGCCAACCTTCACCGCGGAGGCGGAAATCACCCGCCAGGTGTCGACAAATCTCCAAGCTCGCGCCGACCGACCGGCCGACGGCCCGCTGCCACGAAGGGCCGCCTGCCTGACGCTCGGTGCTACGACGGCCCGGCGCCACGACAGCCCAGCGCTACGACGGCCTGGCGCTCCGGTGCCCGGCGGTCCCGGCCCGCGGACCGCAGGTCAGCCGCCGGTGCCGCTGCCGCCCAGGTCCTTGACCCAGCCGACCGCTGTGCTGACCCACGAGCTCAACTGGTCCCAGTAGCCCTTGCCGGTCCCGATCCACTCCTGCAGCGGGCTCAGCTCCCAGACCAGCCAGCTCGCGACGAACAGGATGACGATCGTGAACAGGCACCCCTTCAGGCAGCCGAGCCCGGGGATCTTCATCGGGTTCGCGCTGCGCCGGCGCGGCTCGCGCGCCGGCCGCTGGGGCTCCGGGGCGGGCGGCGCGTACCGCTGGGGCTGCTGGGCCTGCCTGCGCTGCGGTGCCTGGGCGTACTGCTGCGGCTGGGGCTGGGCGTAGCGCGGCTGCGGCTGTTGCTGCGGGTAGCCGTGGCCGGGCTGGGGACGCGGCTGCTGCTGCGGCCGGGCGACCTGCCGCTGGGGGCGGCGGCGCAGCGGGTCCTCGCTGGGATCGAGGTACTGGATCTGCGTCTGCTCGTTGCGGTCGCGGGCCGCGCGCAGCTGGGACTGCCAGGGGTGCGGCTGGTCGGACTGCTGCCCCTGCGGTCCGGCGCCCTGCTGTCCGTGCGGCATCGGCGGCATCATCCGGGTGGGGTCGGCGGCGCCGTGATGGGGCAGGACGGTGGTCGGGTCGGCGGCGCCGGCCGGTCCTTGCGGACCGCCGGTGCTCGGCAGGACGCTGGTGGCGCCGTTCGGGTCGTACGACGGCGCGCCCTGCGGCAGCACCTGCGTCGGATCCGCCGCGCCGGGCACGCCGGTGTCGTCCGTGCCGGGCACGGAGGCGGGCGCCGGGTCGGGGGCCAGCAGGACGCCGACGGCCTCCGCGGCGGCGATCTGCGCGGCGTTCGCGTGCACGCCCACGCCCTCGGCGACGACGCGCAGGGCGCGGCCGAGGTTCACGGCGCTGGGCCGCTCGTCGGGGTTCTTGCGCAGGCAGCGCTCTATGACGGTCCACAGCGGGTCGGGGACCGTGGACGGGCGGCGCGGCTCGGCGCTCAGGTGCTGGTGCAGGACCTCCAGCGCGGAGCCGCCGGCGAACGGCGGGCGGCCGGTGACCAGCTCGTACATCAGGATGCCGGCGCCGTAGATGTCCACGGCGGACGTCTGCGGGCGGCCCTCGGCGGACTCGGGCGCGACGTACGCGGGGGTGCCGACGAACTCGTGGGTGCGGGTCAGGCCGGGGGAGTCGGCCAGGCGGGCGATGCCGAAGTCGGTGA
>NZ_MUBM01000138.1 GCF_002154505.1 Streptomyces carpinensis
GCGCAGGCCTTGTCGTCCCCCAGTCCGGTCGCCCCGGCCGCCGGCTCCCACCCCCACTACACCGCCAACCGCGCCCCCCTGCAGCAGGAGCCGTTCCTGCGGCTGCCGCCCGGCAGCATCACCCCGAAGGGCTGGCTGCGCACCCAGCTGGACCTCCAGCTCGACGGTCTGAACGGGCGCATGCCCGAGGTGTCCGACTACCTGGACGACAAGACCAGCGGGTGGGCCGTCCCGGAGCGAGACGGCTGGGAGGAACTCCCCTACTGGCTCAGGGGGTTCGGCGACCTGGGCTACGTCACCCAGGACAGCCGTACCCTCGAACTCACCCGCACCTGGATCGACCGCATCCTTGCCACCCGGCAGCCCGACGGCTTCTTCGGCCCCTCCAGCCTGCGCACCTCGCTCAACAGCGGACCGGACTTCTGGCCCTACATGCCGGTCCTGGACGCCCTGCGCACCTGGCACGAGTACAGCGGCGACGATCGCGTGGTACCGGCTCTGACCGGCTGGCTGAAGTACCTCCACGCCCAGCCCGGCACGCTCTTCGGGCAGGGCTGGGGCTCGGCCCGAGTCGGAGACACCATCGACACCGCCTACTGGCTCTACAACCGCACGGGCGACGACTGGCTGCTGGACCTGGTCCGCACGATGCACACCCACAGCGCCGACTACACCCGCACGATCCCGACCTGGCACAACGTCAACCTCGCCCAGGGCTTCCGGGAACCCGCCCAGTACGGCGTCCTCGCCGGCGATCCCTCCTTCCTCGCGGCCACCCACCGCGTCTACGACACCGTCATGGGCAGCTACGGGCAGTTCCCCGGCGGTGGCTTCGCCGCGGACGAGAACGCACGCTCCGGCTACCACGACCCGCGCCAGGGCTTCGAGACGTGCGGCATCGTCGAGTACATGCACAGCCACCAGATACTCACCCGTATCACCGGCGACACCCTGTGGGCCGACCGCTGCGAGGACCTGGCCCTCAACATGCTGCCCGCCGCCTTCGACCCCCGGCAGAAGGGCACCCACTACGTGACAGCGGCCAACAGCATCCAGCTGGACAACGTTGCCAAGTCACACGGCCAGTTCAACAACTCCTTCGCCATGCAGGCGTACATGCCGGGCATCCACCAGTACCGCTGCTGTCCGCACAACTACGGGATGGGGTGGCCCTACTACGCCGAGGAGATGTGGCTCGCGAGCATCGACGGCGGGCTGTGCGCCTCCCTGTACGCCGAGTCCTCCGTACGGGCCAAGGTGGGTGACGGCACCACGGTCACCGTCACCGAGCGCACGGACTACCCCTTCGACGACACCGTCACCCTGACGGTGTCCACGCCGCGAGCCGTCGACTTCCCGCTCTACCTGCGAGTTCCGGGATGGTGCGAGGAGCCTTCGGTCCGGCTGGGCGGGCACCCCCTGCCCGCCCGGCGCAGCGGCGGCCACCTCGTTCTCGACCGCCGGTGGCACGACCGCGACCAGATCGTCCTGCGGTTGCCGATGCGCACTACGGTGCGCACCTGGAACAGCAACGAGGACTCCGTCTCCGTCTACCACGGCCCTGTCAACTACTCCCTGCGCGTCGAGGAGGAGTGGCAGCAGTCCGGCGGCAGCAGCGCATGGCCGGAGTACGAGGTGCGCCCCTCCTCGCCATGGAACTACGCACTGGAGCTGGACCAGCAGGATCCTGCCCGGTCCTTCACCGTGGAACGCACCCGCGCCCGCGCCGCCAACCCCTTCACCCATTCCGGCACCCCGGTACTCATGCGGGCCAAGGGCCGGCGCCTGACCGGCTGGGTGAGCGACGACCAGGACGTCGTGGCTCCGCTGCAGCAGAGCCCGGCCCGCACCACGGAGCCGGTCGAGCGCCTCACGCTGATCCCGGCGGCCGCCGCGCGACTGCGCATCACGTCCTTCCCGACCGCATCCACGTCCGGCAAGGCACTGGAGTGGGCGGCGGTCACCGCCTCCTTCAGCGGCGTCGACAGTCCTCAGGCACTGCTCATGAACGCCGTCGTCGAGCCGTCGAGTTCCTACGACCAGACGATTCCGCGCTTCACATGGTGGGACCACACCGGGACCGAGGAGTGGATCCAGTACAGCTACGCCGAGTCCGTCCGCGTCGACGCGGTATCCGTGTACTGGTACGACGACACCGGCCACGGTGCCTGTCGCGTCCCCGAGTCCTGGCGGCTGGAGTACCTCTCCACGGACGGCCAGTGGCACTCCGTGGACGGCGCCCCCGACTACGGCGTCGCCACCGACCGGTTCAACCAGGTCTCCTTCCCCACCCTCACGACCACGGCACTGCGCATCACAGCGCGGCTCCGCACCGGGTTCTCCGGCGGCGTTCTGGCCTGGCGCACCCAGCCGGACGGCCCGCGCGCCTGACAGCCGGCAGAACCCAAAGGGCCTGCCACCGACGCCGTGAACAGACGGCGGGCATGCCGAATGCACCACTCCAACGAATATCCAACGAAAGGTGAGACCCTCTTGAGTCCCGGAAGACACCGCATGACACTCCTGCGCGGACTGGCGGCCGCGGCTCCGCTGCTGCTCGGCGGCGCACTCCTCGCGCCGGCCTCCCTGGCCCATGCCGAACCGGCGAGCGAGGCAGCCTCCACCGTCACCCCGCAGGGGCTGCGCAGCGACTGCTATCTCAGCTCCGACAGCACGTCGCTGGACTTCGCCACCTACGGCAGCACCGGGGTGCAGCCCTCCCTCAACGTCAAGGACCTCCTCCCGACGCTGCGCGACTGCGCCGGGTCCACCCTGAACGACGCCGTGCACTGGACGGGCATGCTGGACGTGCCCACCGGTGGTTCGTACACGTTCTACATCAAGGGCGACAACGGCTTCCGCATGTCGCTCGACGGTACGAGCGTCATCGACCACTGGACGACCGACTGGGACGTCCAGACCACGTCGCAGCCGATCACGCTGACGGCCGGTATGCACCAGCTGTCCTTCGACTACAACCAGGGCAACGGCGGCGCCTACATCCAGACCGAGTGGTCGGGCCCGGGCATCGACCGGCAGCCCATCCCCGACTCCGCCCTGCACCAGCCGGCCGGCTTCGCGCCCCTCGACCTGCACAGCACCGTGGACTCCACCGGCCGGGAGGCGGTCGTACAGCTGCCCGCCGCGGTGGACTCCGTGCCGGCGGACGTCACGAAGCACATCTCGGTGATCGCCGGTGGCCACCGCTGGACCCCGACCGTGACCACGGACCCCGCCGATCACTCCAAGCTGGTCTTCACAGCGGCGGCCTCGGACACCCCGGCGGCCATGAAGTCCCAGGTGCGCATCAGCTACGACGGGCAGGGCGGCCTGACCACCGCCACCGGCCCGCTGGACGTGTTCTCCAGCGTCGCCCAGAACAACTCCACCTGGTACTTCGCCACCAAGTGGGCCAAGGACGTCTCGCCGTCCAACGCCCTGCCCGACTACCCGCGTCCGCAGCAGACCCGCAAGCAGTGGGCCAACCTCAACGGCACCTGGCAGTTCCAGGGAACGACGCAGGACGCCCCGCTGCCCACGAGCAAACTGAGCGGGAAGATCCTCGTCCCCTACCCGATGGAGGCGCCGCTGTCCGGCGTCGCCGAGCACCACGACTGGTCGCTGTACCAGCGCACGTTCAAGGTGCCGGCCGGCTGGCGGGTCGGCTCGGGCAACCGTCTCCACCTGAACTTCGGAGCGGTGGACTACGAGGCCTGGGTCTACGTCAACGGCAAGCAGGTGGCCCACCACACCGGCGGCTACCAGGCGTTCACGGCGGACATCACGGACGCCGTCACGGGCAGTGGCGACCAGACCGTCCTGCTGAAGGTCAAGGACACCACCGACCCCTCGCAGCAGGCGACCGGCAAGCAGTCGCTCGACCCGAGCGGCATCTGGTACACCCCCACCTCGGGTATCTGGCAGACGGTCTGGGTGGAGCCGGTTCCCGAGGAGAGCGTCGAATCGCTGGTCCTCACCCCTGACCTCAAGGACGACTCCCTGTCGGTCACCGTGCGCCCCAGCGCCGGAACGAACGCTTCGGCCCGCGTGACCGCCACCGCGTTCGACGGCGACGAGCGCGTCGGTTCCGTCACCGGCGCCGCGGGCGTCCCCCTGCGGCTGCACATTCCGCACCCCAAGCTGTGGAGCCCAGACCACCCGTTCCTCTACAACCTGAAGGTCACCCTGGCCGACGGCCGCACGCACGACAGCGTGGGCTCCTACTTCGGCATGCGATCGATATCGGTCGCCAAGGTCGGCGGGGTGAACAAGATCGAACTCAACGGTAAGCCCACCTTCCTCCTCGCCACTCTCGACCAGGGCTTCTGGCCCGACGGCATCTACACGGCCCCGACGGACGCCGCGCTGAAGTCGGACCTGCAGCTGCACAAGCAGCTGGGCTTCAACACCGTGCGCAAGCACATCAAGGTGGAGCCGGCCCGCTGGTACTACTGGGCCGACAAGCTCGGGCTGATGGTCTGGCAGGACATGCCCAGCCGCAACACCGGCTCCGCCAGTGCCGCGAGCAACACGGAGTTCGACAAGGAGGTCCACGAGATCGTGGACCAGCACATCAGCAGCCCCTCCGTGATCATGTGGACCATGATGAACGAGGGCTGGGGCGAGCAGAGCAAGCAGTCCACCGGCGAGCTCGCCGACTCGGTGAAGAAGCAGGACCCCTCGCGTCTGGTCGACGCGCACTCGGGAGTCAACTGCTGTGCTTCCAAGGGCGATTCCGGCCGCGGTGACGTCATCGACTACCACCTCTACCACGGCCCGGCGAACCCCGCACCCGACTCCACTCGCGCGGCCGTCGACGGAGAGCACGGCGGCTACTCGCTGACGATCCCCGGGCACATCGCCGGCGTCGCGGGCGGTCAGGACTACGGCGGCGGCCCCGCCGACATCGCGGAGATGACCAAGACGTACGTGGACAACACGAGCCAGCTCCTCCCGAATGCGTCCACCACCCTTTCCGGCTCGGTCTTCACCCAGATCAGCGACGTCGAGGGCGAACTCAACGGTCTGGTGACCTACGACCGGGCGGTCCTGAAGGTCGATCCCGACCAGGTCAGGGAGATCAACCGCAAGGTCATCGCGGCCGGCGCCGCAGCAGGCGGCACCGCTCGCTGACGGCAGTCGCGGTACCGCTCGACCTCGGCCCTCTCCGAAGCCGTATCTCAACCGGTCTTTGAGGCTTGGGCGAGCAGAATTCCTGGTCGGGTGATCTTCCGGCCGTGCGCGCATGAAGGCAGGGCCTCCTGGTAGCTCAGGGTGCAACCCATTCTGAGCGGTTCCCGGAGGCCCTGCTGTCATTGTTGTACGCGCCCCGTCCCGTTCACTTCAACTTGCCCGACCCGTCGTGCGATTGCCTCGCACGTGTACGGCAACGCGGCCGATCATCCGGACCGTGTACGTCGCTATCCGTCCGACATGACGGACGCGGAGTGGGCAGCCGTGCGGCCGTTGCTGCCGGCACCGCCTTCAGGGGCGGGGCGGGCAGCCCGAATCGGCGGACGCCCGAGCCAGGCGAATCACGAACCTGTCACAGTTGCTGCGCCGGCCGGCGGCGGGCGTCATGCCGCAGCCATGGCATCCAACGACAACGCGGCGAGGCGCGATGCGCTATGACCCCCACCCGGGCTCGGCAACCACATCCGTCCAAGTCGGCGGACGACGTTGCCGATGGAGCGCCGTCCTGCCCTCGGCACGTGGTCGCGCAGCCCCCGCACCGCCCGGACGGGAACCTGACGCCGCGGTCCGGTGAAGTGGACGCAGACTCCGTCCGTGGCGGTCTATTGAATCGTTCACTCCGGCGGAGACGTCATCCGAGTCGACGACATTCCTTGTCGCCAGTCTTGACCGCCGTCAACTCCTGGCTATAGCGTCCCGGTTCGTTAAAACGATTCAGCTCACCTTCACCCTCCCCGGTGAGACGTCAAGGGGCGAGGCCGCACCGGGGCGGCACCCGCGGTCAGGCATGCGGAGCGCACACCGCCCTGTGCCGCCGGCCGCTCAGGGCGTCGACACTGCCCACCTCGGGCCGCAACACCCGTTCCACCCACTCGTTGTCCGCGTTCAGTCAGTTTTGCGAGGCATGTGTGACCACCTGGAAGAGAAGACACCGGACCGCCCTCACCACCGCGACGTCGGCGGCGCTCGTGGCGATGGCCCTGCTCGCACCGCAGGCGGCTGCCGGGGCGACGCCCGCGCAGTTCGGGGCCCTGCCTTCAGCCGCCGGGCATCCCTGGGACGCCTACAACTACTCCCCGCAGTCCCGGACACTGAAGCCGGTGGCGATCCAGAGCACCACGGGTTCGGTGACGGACGCCTCGGCAGCGCTCTCGGGCAAGTCCACCCGGCTGAGCGGCACCGGCTCCGCCGTCACCTTCGATTTCGGCAAGGACGTCAGCGGTCTGGTCACGCTCCACTTCGCGGCCTCCGACGGCCCGCAGCGCGTGGGCTTGGCGTTCGACGAGTCCTCGCAGTACGTGAGCACCACGAGCGACGCCTCCACCGGTGGGCCGCGCAGCCGTGACGGAGCGCTCTACGCCGACGTCGACGGCGCCACCACCTACACCATGCCGGCGAAGAACCTGCGCGGTGGGTTCCGGTATCTGACCGTGTTCATGGACTCTGCCGGCAGCGTCGACCTCGACGGGGTCTCCGCGTACTTCACAGCCGCACCGCGGATGCAGGACCCGCGCGCCTATGCGAACTACTTCTACTCCAGTGACGACCTGCTCAACAGGATCTGGTACGCCGGGGCCTACACGATCCAGCTCAACACCATCGACCCGAAGACGGGACGGGTCTGGGAGGCTCCCGCCGAGGCGTGGGACAACACCGGCGACGTGGGCGTGGGCGACACCATCCTGGTGGACGGCGCGAAGCGGGACCGCACTGTGTGGCCTGGTGACCTCGGCGTCGAGATCCCCTCCGCCTACGCGGCCTTCGACGACACCGAGTCGGCCAGGAACTCTCTCACCACGCTCTACCAGCACCAGAAGATCACGGGTGAGCTGCCGTACTCCGGGCCCATGATGAACAAGTACGGGTCGGACACCTACCATCTGTGGACCCTGGCGGCGTCCTGGGACTACTACCAGTACACCGGCGACCGGAAGTGGGTCGACGGCATCTGGGACCAGTACAAGCTGGGCGTCGACTACATCAGCCCGAAGATGGACGCCCAGGGGCTGCTGTCGATCACCCAGACCGCCGACTCGGTGCGGAGCCTGCCCAAGGGCGAGAACCTGATCGCCAACGTCCTGATGTGGCGCGTGCTCACGACCGGCTCGCAACTGGCAGAGGTCGAGGGCGACAAGGCGCTCGCCCAGTCCTACGCACAACGGGCCGCGGCTTTGCGCACCGCAATCGACAGCCGTCTGTGGGACGAGAAGAAGGGGGCGTACCGGTTCTACCCCGACTCGGACGTCTACGCCCAGGACGGCAACGCGCTCGCCGTGTGGTACGGCCTGGCCGACCAGAGCAAGGCGCGCCGCATCAGTGCGTACCTGACGACCAACTGGAACGACCGCGGGTCGACTTCCCCGGAGAACAAGGGGAACCTGGGGGTCTTCGCCGGGTCCATGGAGGTCAACGCCCACTTCGCCGCGGGGGGAGCGGCCGCCGACCAGGCGGGAGTCGATCTGATCCGGCGGCAGTGGGGCGCCATGCTCGACGACCCGCTCGGCACCAACAGCACGTTCTGGGAGTCGTCGCGCCCGGACGGCTGCATCTGCAGCACCTATGTCAGCCTCGCCCACGCCTGGGCGACCGGGCCGACCACGGCGCTCACGTTCTCCGTGCTGGGTCTGCGGCCGACCAGTGCGGGTGGCCGCGCCTTCGACTTCGTCCCGCACACCGCCGACCTCACCTTCGCCCAGGGGCGGATCACCACCACGCTGGGCCCGGTCGACGCCTCGTGGCGCGTCGACGAAAAGCAGGGGACGTACCACGCGGAGCTCACCGCGCCCAAGGGCAGTGAGGGGCGAGTCGCGGTGCCCGCCTTCGGACAGCAGATCTCGGTCTTCGTGGACGGCAAGCTGGCCTGGAACGGCACGAAGGCCAAGGCCTACGACGCGCACACCGACGGCGAGTACGTCTACCTGGAAGGGCTCGCCGGGCACCACGTGATCGACAGCCACCGGCACGACAGCTGAGACGATCACCCGCACATGCCTCGCGCGGCCCGCTCAAGGCATGTGCGGCATCCAGGGCAGCCCGCGCTCCGCTGCCGTCGCCGGGCACGCGCCCGGGCTGTCCGGTGCACACCGCCGTGATGCCAGAGCCGGGGCGCGGGCGGCGCCGTGGGGGTGGGTCGCCCGTGGTCGTGTCTCAGAGGCGGCGTGAGATGACCAGACGCATGATGTCCGAGGTACCCTCCTCGATCTCCTCGAGCTTGGCGTCGCGCATCCACTGCTCGACCGGGTACTCGCGCGAGTAGCCCCATCCACCGAGGGTCTGCACGGCGCCCCAGGTCACGGCCATCGCGGTTTCCGAGGCCTGGAGCTTGGCCATGGCGACGAGCTTCGTGGCGTCGGCTCCGGCGTCCATTTGGCGTGCCGCGTGCAGGGTGAGCAGCCACGCGGACTCGATACGGGTCGCCATGTCGGCCAGCCGGAACGCGACCGACTGATGCTCGGTGATCGGCTTGCCGAACTGGGTTCGCTCACGGGCGTACTGGAGGGCGTACTCGTACGCCGCACGCGCCGTTCCGGTCGCTGCTGCGGCCAGCACGATGCGCGAGGTGTCGAACGTCTTCATCAAGCCGTGGAAGCCCTGCCCCTCGTCGCCGAGGCGGTCGGATTCGGGGACGAAGACTTCGTCGAAGAAGATCTCGCGACAGACGATGGCGCGCTGGCCCATCTTGCGCATCGGCTCGCCGAACGTCATACCCTCGGCGCCCTTGCGCAGCAGGAACGCGGTGACTCCCGAGGACCGCCGGGTGGGGTCGGTCTTGGCGAAGACCACGTACTGGTCGGCCAGGCCGGCGTTGGAGATCCACGCCTTCTGTCCGCTGATCGAGTAGCCGCCGTCGGCTCGGGTGGCGGTCGTGACGATGGACGCGGCATCGGAGCCCGCCCCCGGTTCGGTCGTCGCCAGAGCGGTGTAGAGCGGGTTCGGTCCCGCAAGGGGACGCAGCCACTCCTCCTTCTGCCGGTCACTGCCCAGCTCGAGCAGCGGGTCGGCGAAGAACCCGTTGGAGCACACGAAGTTGCCGATCCCAGGGTCGCCCCAGCACATCTGCTCCTGGACCAGACACTGGGTCACGACATCGGTGAATCCGCCACCGCCGTATTGCTCGGGCAGCATGAAGTCGGTGATGCCGACCTTGGCCGCGGCCTGGAAGATGTCCAGCGGTGATGCGACGTCGCGCTCGTCGACTTCGCGGCCGTGGGGTCGGATCTCGTTCGCGGCGAACTCTCGGCACAGTTCGACGATCGCCCGCTGCTCATCGGTCAGCGGCCAGGGTTCAGTGGACGTGCTCACGCGGCTCCTCCTGTTTCCTTGTGGTTTCCCGGTGGCCGTTCACCCCGGAGGCTTCCGCTGTGGAACGAGAGATGACGAGTGCGTCCACGGCCAGCGCTCCCCTGGGCCCGACCCGGATCGGGTTCACCTCGATTTCTTCCACAGCGGTGTTGCTCGCGATCGCTTCGGACACGACGACGATCGCGTCGATCAGCGCCTCGATGTCGACTGCCGGCTCCCCTCGCCAGCCATCGAGCAATCGGCGCGACCGCAGCCGGTCGAGCATCCCGGCAGCCGTGCGACGGTCCACCGGGGCCAGCTCGACGGACACATCACGCCAGAGTTCGGCCTGAACTCCTCCGTGGCCCACGGCCACGGTGGGACCGAAGTCGGGGTCCCGGCGAGCGCCGATGAGCAACTCGACGACGCCTCGCCGAGTGTCCTGCTCCTCGAGGACGTAGTCGCCCGGGCCGAGCCGTTCGTACATCTCGCCGAACACCGCAGCGGCGGTGTCCGGGCTCAACCCGACCCTGACGGCTTCGTGTTCGCTCTTGTGCTCGATCCACCCGGCCTTGAGCACCAGAGGCGGTTGCAACAACTTGCAGGCTTCCGTGCACTCGGCCGCGTCGGTGACTCTTCTCGCGTCGGGCATCGCGATGCCCTGTGCGGTCAAGAACTCTCGAGCCGTCCAGTAGCCGGGCGCCGGGGCGGCCGTTGCGATCCGCGTGATCGCCAGGTCACGGCCGGGCTCGCCGCCGAGACGGGCCGCTCGGCCCAGCGCGCCGAGGGCCGCGTCGATGGTGTCGAAGGTGGGGATGCGGTGCTCCCCCATGCGAGCCACCGCGGGCGACGCCGCGCTCATGCTGTGCACGACCAGGGGCACATGCCCTTCGCGTGTCTCCCGCCCGAGGCGGTCGATCACAGTGAGCTCGGCACTCAGGATGCTCGGTGAGTCCTCACCGTAGCAACCGAGGTATCCCGAGATGACGAGCGAGTCGGCCTCGCCGGAGGCGGCCACCAGCTCGGCGACCCTCGCGTACATCTGAAGATCCGCTTCACCCGCGCCCGCGAGGTCCACCGGATTGGACACCTCCGCTGCGGCGGGGAGCAGGGCGCGCAGACGGCTTTGCAGCCCGTCGGTGAAGACCTTTGTCAGCAGTCCCTGGGAGGCGGCGATGTCGGCGGCGATCCCTCCTTGACCACCGCTGTCGCTGATGATCGCTACGCGGCGACCACTCGGCGGCGGGGTCGCGTCGAGAACGCGGGCCGAGTCGATGAGTTCGCGCGGCGTGAAGACCCGAAGTGCTCCCGCGGCGCGGCACGCTGCGTCGACGACGTCGAGTGCCGAGGTCATCGACCCGGTGTGGGAGCGTGCGAGCCGACGGCTGCCTTCGCTCGCCCCGGTGGCGAGCACCAGCGCGTGCTTGCCGGCGAGGCGGAGCTCTCTCAAGGCGGTGACGATCCGTGCTCCGTCGGCGAAGCCTTCCAGATAGAGCGCCACCGTGGTGGTGTGCTCGTCTTCGACGAGTGATTCGAGTACGTCGACGGCTCCCAGGTCGAGCTGGTTGCCGACCGAGTAGAAGCGCGACACGCCCAGCCCGGCTCGTGCGCCGAGACCGGCGATCTCGGAGCCCAGCTGACCGCTCTGCGAGACGATCGCGAGATCGCCGGGCCTGAAGTTCCCCCAGGCGAGCCGGAGGTTCGTGGCACCGTTGAACAGTCCCAGGCTGTTCGGCCCGATCATCCGTGCGCCTGCCCGGCTCAGCATCGCGGCGAGTTCTTCCTCGTCGGCACCGAGCCCCGCGGTGATCCCGAGGAACGCGCGGCATCCCTTGGCGAGCGCGTCACGGACGACCGGTCGGACGTGTCGGGGCGGCACGCACAGTACGACGAGGGCGGGGGCGTCCGGCAGGTCGCTCACCGTCGGGTAGCACGGATGACCGAGGATCTGTGTGGCGCGGCGGTTCACCAGCCACACCTGCCGCCGGTCGGCTCCCGCGAGAGCACCGGTGGCGAGCCAGTGGCCCCATTTGGCGTGGTCCTCGGTGGCACCGACGACGGCGACGGACGGGGGGTCGATGAAGGGCTGGGGAAAGGACAAGGGTGGTCTCCCGGATTCGGGTCGCGGGTGCGGGAGTCTCGGGCGGGCGGTGCGGAGATCGGCGGTGTCGATCGGTTCAGTCATGGGGGGGTGCACCACCGTGTGGACGACGAGCGACGCGGTTCCTGCGTGGTTCACACTCAGCGTGGATGGGCCGTGCAGGGCTGCGGCAGCGGCCGTGCGCCCGTGTTGGCCGGATCGCACCGGGAGGCGCGAACTCAGGTATGAGATACGGCAGTCGGGCGACGCCGGAAGAAGGTGGGGTACCGGCCTCGGCAGATCAGCAGGGCGAGCAGTCCCAGCAGGACCGTCCCGGTGCCGATCACGAACGTGCCCCCGACGCGGGTTCCCGACGAGAACGGGAGCGACCAGCTCGTGCCGCTGTTGGCCGGATCCCACGCGTGGATCAGGCTCCACGCGCCCGCGGCGAGCAGGACGACCCCGCCGATCAGGGGGCAGACGACGTGCAGCCAGAGATCCGCCGCACCGGCGCGCCGCCCGGTGCGGTACACCCAGGCGGAGGTGAGCCCGGTGAGCCCGTAGTAGAACGCGATCATCACCCCGCAGGCCGACACGGCGTCGCCGATGACGAGTCCGTGGCCGAGGAAGTTCATCGCGATGTACACCACCGCACCGATGGCTCCGACCGCGATCGTGCCGACGTGGGGAACGCGGAAGCGCGGGTGCACCCGGGACAGTGCGCGAGGGAGCGCCCCCTGATCGCCCATGGACAGCATCGTGCGGCTCAGTGTCAGCACGGTCGTCTCGGTGGAAGCGGCCGCCGATGTGAGGACCATGAGGATCAGCAGGTGCCACAGCACCGAGCCGAAGCCGCTCGCCCCGAACACCGCGGTGCCGAAGGCATAGAGGACATCGCCTGAGTTCTCCGGGTTGTTCAGGCCGATCCCGGTGTCGCCGATCCCGGCGAAGGAGATCGCGGCGAACGTGGCGATGAGGTACAGCATCACCAGCAGCACCGTCGAATACGTCGCGGCACGGCCGGGTGTGCGGCGCCGGTCGGCGGTTTCCTCGTTCACCGTGAGCGCCGTTTCCCATCCCCAGTAGATGAACAGCATGAGCACCAGGCCACTGACGAACGCACTCATGGATCCCCCCGCGAACGGGTTGAGCCAGGACAACTGCGGTCGGTGCATCCCGGCCGGTCCGGTGCCGGCGTACACCCGGACGAGCGCGACGGCCGACAGCACCAGGAGCATGCCGAATTCGAGGAACAACAGGGCTCGCTGCACCGCGGCCGCGATCTCGATACCGCGGTAGCAGACGAGGGTCATCAGCGCGAGCCAGCCGAGCCCGGCCAGCAGCACCCGGGGGTCCGCCGGCGTGGAACCGACGCCTTCCGTGCCCACCAGCAGGAACACGTACTGTCCGGCGACCTGTGCGAGGCTGCCGATCACGAGGATGAAGGACGCGATGATCGCCCAGCCACCCAGGAACCCGAGGTTCGGATTGAGCATCCGCGAGGCCCAGGTGAAGATCGTGCCGCAGTCCGGATCACGCCGGTTGAGCGCGGCGTAGCCGAAGGAGACGAACAGGATCGGTACGAAGGCGAGCACCACCACGGCCGGGGCCTGGAAGCCGACGTACCCGACGATGAACGCCAGCGTCGCGGTGAGACTGTAGGCGGGCGCCGCGGACGCCACGGCGAGGATCAGGCTCGTGGCCATGCCTAGCGCGCCGGAGCGCAGACCCTTGTCGGAGGGCTCGCCGTCGATCCTTTCCGCGTCTCGGGGGAACTGCTGCACAGACGCAGGCACCTCGCCCCGCTGGTATTGCGACTCTCGGGTCATCGCCACTCCCAACTATGGGGATGCACAGGTACTGACAACGGAACGCAACGACTGATTGAAGAGTCAGCCTGGCTACAGCGGCGGTCACCGTCAAGGCTTGGATCGCAATTTTCTGGGCCCAGTTGACTGTGGAGACAGTGTTGCGACACAGTCGCTGCCGTGAGAACACGAGAAACTTCTGCCGTCAGCACAGAGGTCGTGGTCGTGGGCGCCGGATACGCGGGACTGACCGCCGCGTGGCGGCTGGCCGACGCCGGGGTCGACGTGGTCGTGCTCGAAGCCGCCGACCGCGTGGGCGGCCGCGTGTTCAGTCAGCTGAGCCCGTCCGGGGTGCGCATCGACCACGGAGGGCAGTGGATCGGACCCAGTCAGCGGCGCTTCCACGCGCTGGCGACCCACTTCGGCTGCTCGACGTTCCCGACCTGGGAAGCCGGTCGGCACGTCGAGATCCGCCACGACGGTGCCCGCGTGCACTACGCGGGCGCAGCACCGGACACCGGACCCGGGATCGCCGAATACGAACGCATCACCGCGTTGCTGGACCACCTCGCCCGCACCGTCGACCTCGAACGGCCTTGGGCCACCCAGCGGTTCGCGGAGTTCGACACCCGGTCGGCCGAGGACTTCTTCCGCGCGCAGACCCACGACGAGGACGCTCTCCGTCGGCTGGCGCTCGCAGTGCAAAGCGTGTGGTGCGCGGAACCACGAGAGATCTCCTTCTTCCACGTGCTGTTCTACCTGGCTTCGGGCGGTGGCTACGAGCAGCTGATGGAAACCCGCGGCTGCGCACAGGACGCCCGGTTCTCCGACGGGGCGGACGCGGTGGCCCGAGCCCTCGCGGAATCGCTGGGCGGAAGGATCCGGCTGAAGGATCCGGTGCTGTCGATCCGGCAGACCGCCTACGGGGTTGAGGCGTCCACCGGCCGCGGCGTCGTTCGCGCAAGGCGAGCCGTGGTCGCCGTGCCCCCGGCAACGGTCGAGCGCATCACCTTCGACCCGGTCCTGCCCCCCGAGCGGCGCGGCTGGGTGCGCCACTCGCCGATGGGACGGGTCGCGAAGGTGCACGCCGTTTACGAAGAACCCTTCTGGCGCGCGGCAGGACGTTCCGGGATCGCAACCCTCTACGGTGAAAGCCCGGTCGGCGTGGTCTTCGACAACTCTCCCCAAGACGCCTCACACGGCGTACTCGTCGCGTTCGTGTACGGTGACCGGCTCGATCACTGGGCTGCCTCGACCGACACCGAGCGCCGCCGCGACGTACTGGCCGCACTGTCCGAAGTGGCGGGAGATCGAGCGCAGGAGCCGATCGACTACGTCGAGAAGATCTGGCCGCGGACGGGCTGGACCATCGGGGGCTACGAATGTTTCGTGACCCCGGGCGGCTGGACCGACTACGGCAGGAACGGGTGGCGCAAACCCTCCGGACGCATCCACTGGGCAGGGACCGAGACCGCCTCGGTGTGGAACGGCTACATCGACGGGGCGATCTCCTCGGGCGAGCGCGTCGCGGGTGAGGTGATCAGCGCGCTGGAGACCGTCGGGCAACCGGGGTGAACCGCTGTGCCTGACATACTGGCCAGGTTATGAACACCACGGAGAACCGGCCGGCTTCAGCGTCCGGCGAACTGCCGGCGCGGGTGCGGACAGCGATCCGGGCGGCTGCGCTCTCCCAGCGCGAACTCGCCCACAGGATCAGGATGGACCCGACCGCCCTCTCCAAGGCGCTGCGCGGGACGCGGCGCCTGCGCGACGAGGAGATCGCCGCGATCGCGAAGGCCTGTGGAGTGTCCCTGGCCTATCTGGTCGAGGGAACCGGTCCGGCGCCCGTTCTCCCGCCCGAGAGCGGGCGCGACCGGGCGCAGCCGGTCACGGCGCAGGAGCGGCGCGACCAGATCCTCGAGGCCGCGACCGTGCTCATCGCACGCCGCGGCTATCGCAACGTGCGCGTCTCGGACATCGCCCGCTACTGCGGGACCAGTACCGCAACGGTGCACTACCACTTTCCGAGCAAGGAAGCCACGTTGCACGCCGCGCTCGAGTACTACGCCCAGCGGTTCCGCACGCGGCTCGACGAGGAGTTCGGCCGCGCGAGTTCCGCGCGCGACAAGTTGCGCCGCCTGATCGAGGTGCAACTACCCCTCGCCGCCGACGACATCGACGAATGGTCGGTGTGGATCCAGTTCTGGAACCAGGCGATGCTCGAACCCCGGTTGCGGCCCGCGCAGCGGCGAATCTACTCGGGCTGGTATCGCGTCGTGGTGGAAGTGCTGCACGAGTGCAGGTCCGAAGGCCTGGCACCGGAGGCAGACATCGAAGCACTCGCCGACAGGTTCACCGCGATGGTCGACGGCCTGGCGATCCAGATTCTCGCCAACTCGACCGAGATGCAGCCGGACCGGATGCGGTCGCTCCTGCTGCGGGCCTTCGAACCGCACCTCGAGCTGGTCTAGGTGTGCTGTTGGGGGACGGTGACGGACGACCGGTGGGTGGCCCACGCCGTACCCGCACCCGGTGGCGATCACACTGCCGTTCGCCCCGTGCAGATCACGGCGGCGCCTTCGCTGATGTCGTAGCCACCGCTGCCCTCGCAGCCGCCGGTGCCGTCGGTCGTCGCAGCGTCGGTGCGGGAATGGTGCCCTGAGCGTGGACGTCCCGGAGCTGTTGGCGGTGATGGCCCAGGCGCCTGCGACGATCCCGGAGCCCCCACCACGAGGCCTGGGACACGGTCACACCTGCTGCGGTACCACGGCCACCGGGCACTGCGCGTGATGCAGCAGCACGTGGGCCGTCCGCCCCAGCTGGAGCCCGAAGTGCCCCACCCGGCGCCGAGCTCCGACGATCACCAGATCGGCGGCGGCCGAGCGGTCCACGAGGACCTTGTGCGCCGGGCCCTCGACCGTCGCACGACGCACCCGGACCGCCGGGTGGTCGGCCATCGCCTGGCTCAGCAGTTCCTCGAGGAGCGCGGCGGCCCGCTCCTCGTGTCCGAGGGCGGAGTCCCCGGCCGGTGCCGGCGAACCGGCCGCCTCGTGCGCATGGCTGCGCCAGGCCCTCACGACGTCGAGGACGCAGCCGCGTGCCTGTGCCTCGCGGAACGCGAACAGCACCGCCTCACGCCCGGACTCGGTTCCGCCGACACCGAGCAGGATGCGCTCGTGCACGCCGGCAAGGCCGGCCTGGTCGCCGCGGACCACGACCACCGGACAGTGCGCCCGGGCCGCCACCGCCAGGCTCACCGAACCCAGAAGCAGCCCCTTCAGCTCGCCTCGTCCCCGGGAGCCCGTGACCACGGTGGCGGCGCTGTCGGCTGCCCTCAGCAGGGCGGAGGCCGCGTCCTCCGGGAGGATGTCCGCGGACATCTTCACGTCCGGATTGCGCCGCTGGGCCCGCTCCATCGCGGAGCCGACCACACTCTCGGCCATCGCCTGCTCCGAGGGCCGCTGCGCGCTCCCCGGCGGCACCACACCCTCGTAGCGTTCCCAGAGGGAGGCGTACACCAGCCTCAGCGGCACGCCGTGCCGGGCTGCCTCGTCCACCGCCCAGTCGATCGCCGTCAGGCTGGGACCCGAACCATCCACACCCACGACCAGGGGCAACTCCATCGCGGCCACCGCCCTTCACCGGACTGCCACGTTGCGCGGCAAGACGTTCTCCGGTTCCTCTGTCACCGTCTCTCCGGCCTCCCTGTCACCGTCGCACCCGGCATGCTCCGGCGCGAGCGCGGATCGGCCCCTTTTCGGGACATTCGGCCCGTGCCGCCGGGGCTCGGGGCAAGCAACGGGTCCATCAGGCCGTGGCCTCTACTGCGCTCTCGGTCCGTCGCGGTGATCGAGGCTCCGCGCCCTGATGCTCCTCGGGGGCCGAAGGGCCCACGACAGGGGACCGGGCGGCCTGTGGCGCCCCGGCTCGCTCAGGCACACGCTGAAAGTGACAGCTCCCATGGCTTCGCGGAGGGAGAGCGACAGCAGACGAACGAACGTGGGCGGCGAGCCGGCGGGAGCCGTTGATCACCATGGCCCGCTCACTGCCCTGCCCCACCTTCCACGAGGTACGTCGTCCACCCAGGCCAGGGCCACACGAACGAGGAAGAAGTCCATGCGATGACCTCCACCACCCTGGCCGCGGCCCTGCCGGCCGAGCACCGAGGAGGAGACCGTGCACAGCCGCCCGCACACCGTCAGTGACGTCATGACGCACACCGTCGTGGCCGTGGGGCGCGACGCCCCGTTCAAGGACATCATCGACCTCATGGGGCAGTGGAAGGTCAGCGCGCTGCCCGTGCTGGAGGGCGAGGGCCGCGTGATCGGTGTCGTGTCCGAGGCCGACCTGCTGCCCAAGGAGGAGTTCCGCGACAGCGACCCGGACCGGTTCACCCAGTTGCGCCGCCTGTCCGACCTGGCCAAGGCGGGAGCACTGACCGCAGAGGAACTGATGAGCACCCCGGCCGTCACCGTCCACGCCGACGCCACGCTCGCCGAGGCGGCACGCATCATGGCCCAGCGCGGGATCAAGCGGCTTCCCGTCGTCGACGGCGAGGGCTTGCTCGAAGGCGTGGTGAGCCGCGGAGACCTGCTGAAGGTCTTCCTGCGCCCGGACGACGACATCGCCGAAGAGGTCGACCGGGAGGTACTGGCGAGCCTCTTCCCGGCCCCGATCGAACCGATCCACGTCGAGGTCCGCGACGGCGTGGTGACCCTCACCGGCCGGGTCCGGGACACCTCCATGGTCCCCGTCGCCGCCCGCCTCGTGCGGGCCGTGGAGGGAGTCGTCGACGTCGAATGCCATCTCGTGAGTGGTACGGCGCTGACTGGACCACGGTGAAGCACGGAAGAGCGAGGTGGACACCGATGAGCGGCAAGCGGAAGACGAAGCAGCGGCTGTGGCGATGGCGCAGCAGTCCGCTGCGCCGCCACGACGACATCCTCGAGGCCTGGATCATCCTCGTGACGTGGGTGGTCATCCTGGTCGGCGGCGCGGTCATCTGGACGGTGACAGGGCGAGCCGCCGCCCAGGAGTTCGCGTGGCAGCGTGCCGAACGCCATGCGGCTTCGGCCGTCCTGCTCTCCGACGCTCCGCCGAGCACGTCGGCCGGGAGCGGCAGCCAGGTACTGGCGACGGTCCGCTGGACCGCTCCCGACGGCACCACCCGAACCGCCCGCGCCCTGGTGCCGGGCGGCCTGCCGTCCGGCACGGTGATCACCGTCTGGCAGGACGGCCGGGGCGCCCTGACCACCAAGCCGCCCGGCCCGATCGAGGCACGGGCCGAGGCCGTCCTCTTCGGCGGAACGGCCGCCGTCGCCTTCTCGGGACTCGTCTACGGCACGGCCGCCCTCGCGCGGTGGCGCCTCGACAGGCGCCGCTACGACCAGTGGGGCGCGGAGTGGGACGTCATCGGCCCGCGGTGGGAGAAAACCGGCTGACGCGATCCGACGACGGCACAGCCACGCCGCGACCGCTTCGGGGGCGCGCCACCGACTGAATCGGAGGTCCGCGCCCCCGGCCACGATCGAAGGTTCAGCGCTGGGACCCTCGGGACGCCTGCCGCAGGATGTCCAGCCGCCGCCGGTACTCGTCCTCATCGATCTCCCCGCGGGCGAAGCGTTCGGCCAGCAGTTGTTCGGGAAAGGGGCGTCCGGTGTCGCCGTGTGCCTGCCACTGCCCGGAACCGCGGTGCAGTGTGCGGTAGAGGAGCGCTCCGACCGCGATCAGCAGCGCCCAGAAAACCAGCGTTCCCAGGCCCATGGCGAACCAGCCCCAGCCAAGCACGCCATGCGGCAACCAGAACATCGTCACCACCCACTTCCCGGCGTACTCCCCGGCCGGTGCCGGAGATCCCACTGCCACCGTCGCACCCCGGCAAGGGCAGCGCGAGGGCGGCTCGGTCTGCTTCCGGAGACGTCCGGCCCGTCCCGACGGCCGTGGCGGCCGGCCGGGCCGCCACCACCCCCACCGGCTCGTCGAGGGCATGGCGTACTTTCGCCGGACGGGGCCCAGGGGCACTGGTGGTGGAGCGGTTCATGTGTTGTGCTGTAGGTGACGGGAAGGACCCAGAAAGACGCGGGGAAGCGGGAGCCAATACCGCGCACCGCGCAATCCGGATCCGCGAGAAGTGGATGGGTTCTTCCCGTCCACTCACGTCCGGAGCCCGGCGCGAACGTCACCGGCCGGTCCCGGTCACGTGCTTCAGGTGCGTCTCTGTTCCTACGCTGGTGCGGCCGGCTCTGCTCACCGCGCCTGTCTCCTCTCGTACCGGATCGCGGGCCGCGCCGGGCAACCGCAGCGGTGGAGGAGCGAGGTTGCACGTCGGCCCGAAGGCCGGGCGCCGTGACGAGCGAGCCGTGGCCCCCTTTGCCGTGTGCGCCGAGTGGCCGCCGCGGATCGAATGGAGGGAGGCTGGAGGGAGGTGATCCACGTACCCCGACAGCTGCTTCCGGGCCGCCGAGAAGGCCGCGAGGAAGTCGGGCTGACCAGCGGATGGGAGGAAACCCATGAAGGTCGGAGTGCTGACCGGCGGCGGTGACTGTCCCGGCCTGAACGCTGTGATCCGCAGCGTCGTCCGCAAAGGGGTCCAGGAGTACGCTTTCGACTTCGCCGGGGTGCGGGACGGCTGGCTCGGTCTCCTCCAGGGTGCTGTCGTGCCGCTGGACATCCCCAGTGTGCGGGGGATTCTCCCTCGCGGCGGAACCATCCTCGGCTCCTCCCGGACCAACCCGTTCAAGCACGAGGACGGGCTGCAGCGTGTGCGGGACACTCTCGCCGCGCACGATGTCGACGCACTGATCGTGATCGGCGGTGAGGACACGCTCGGTGTGGCCACCGAACTGAACGGGCACGGGGTCCCTCTGGTCGGCGTGCCGAAGACCATCGACAACGACGTCTCCGGCACCGACTACACCTTCGGCTTCAACACGGCCGTCGGCATCGCGACCGAGGCCATCGACCGTCTCCACACCACTGCCGAGTCGCACATGCGCACCCTGGTGGTGGAGGTGATGGGGCGGCACTCCGGCTGGATCGCCCTGCACGCGGGCATCGCGGGCGGTGCCAACGTGATCCTCATCCCGGAGCGGCCGTTCGACCTCGAACAGGTCTGTGAGCAGGTGATGAGCCGATTCAAGATCAATTACGCGCCGATCGTCGTAGTCGCCGAAGGCGCCGTCCCCAAAGAGGGACAGATGATCCTCAAGGACCAATCGCTGGACGAGTTCGGGCACGTGCGGCTGTCCGGCATCGGCGAATGGCTGGCCCGTGAGATCTCGGAACGCACCGGCAAGGACGCCCGCACCACGGTCCTGGGCCACGTCCAGCGCGGAGGCACTCCGAGCCCCTACGACCGATGGCTCGCCACGCGCTTCGGGCTGCACGCCATCGACGCCGTCAAGGACGGTGACTTCGGCATGATGGTCGCCCTGCAGGGCACCCGGATCGTCCGCATCCCGCTCGCCGATGCCACCGCGAAGGCCAAGGTGGTCGATCCGTCGCTGTACGACGAGTTCGAGGTGTTCTTCGGCTGACCGGCCCGGCGCTCGACGGGCATCGCCGGACCTTCCGGTCCGAACAAGACCTGCCGATCGCCACTCGCCCCGTGGGCGGCCGTCATCCGCCGTACGGCACGACCGCCACCGGGCAGCGGGCGTGGTGCAATACGGCGTGCGTGATCGGGCCCATGTGGCCCTCGGGTGCCTGCGGGTCGCTGCGACGGCCGACCACGAGCAGAGCCGCGCGCTGGGACGCGTTCAGGAGCGCTTCCGCCGGATGGAGCAGCATGACATCGGCGCGGACCGCCACCCCGGGATACTTCTCCTGCCACGGGCGCAGCACGTCGGAGAGCCGCAGCACCTCCTGGTCCTCCCAGGTGCCGCGGTCCTCCTCGGTCACCACCAGCGTCCGCGAAGAGACGGCCTCGGCGGGCAGCGCCCACGCCTGAACCGCCCGCAGGCCTGCTCCACGGGCCTCGGCGGCCGAGAACGCGAAGTCCGCCACCTCACTGACCGGGCGGTGCGCGTCGAACCCGACCACCACCTGGGCTGCGCCGCGGGCACCGTGCGTCTCGCCTTCCAAGGTGCCGGGCCGTTCGGAACCGAACGCGCCGGATCGATCGGGAACCAGCACGACAGGGCGAGGGGCCGCCGCCGCCACCCGCAGGGCAACCCGTCCGAGCGCGAGTCCGTCGAAGCCACCCGTCCCCCGGGTACCGACGACGACGAGCCCGGCGTCGCGGGCCGCGGCGAGGAGAGCCACCACCGCGTCGTCGTCGACCTGCTCGCCCCGTACCTCGACCTCAGGGCAGCGGTCGCCGAGTTCGGCGGCCGCCTGCTGGAGCATCCGCGCACCTATCTGATGCAGCCTGTCCACGGCCGGACCCGGTACTGCGCTGCCGGGAAGCGGTGGAGAGGCGTGTACCAGGCGCAGCGGAACGCCGCGCAGCTCCGCCTCCCGCACCGCCCAGTCGGCTGCCGCCAGGCTGCGTTCGGACCCGTCGACACCCGCCACCACAGGGTGTGTCATCGTGCCTCCTTCGCCCGGCCGGTCGACACGGCTGGTAGCGCCACCCGCCCCCTCCCCCTGCCCCCTGTCTTCCACTGTTCCATGGCGGGAACGATGTGGCGCCCGCAGCGGCTGCGAGGCCGTGGAGTCTCAGCTTCGCCCGTCGGCGGGCGGTGATCACCCCTCGGCCCTGCGCACAGGCGGAGGCTCCGCGGTCCCCGAGGGACCGCCGTGCCCGGCGGTGTCGTCCGAGGCATCGTCCCGGTCGAAGCCGAGCCGGTTCACCACTTCCACCACGCCGTCGACGTTTTCGCACAGCCGCACGATGATCGGGACCAGGCTCCTGCGGTCCACTGTGCCGCTGAGCATCACCCGTCCCTCGGCGACCTCGACCGTCAACGCGGAGGGCGGCAGGCCCAGTGAGCGGACGACGACGTCCTCGAGAATCTCCTCCTGAATCGCGCGGTCCCTGCGGAGGAACAGCTGCACCAAGTCGCTGCGACTGATGACGCCGATCAGCCGGCCGTCGCCGTCCACCACCGGCAGGCGCTTGACCTTGTGCTCCTCCATCGTCCGCGCGGCGCGCACCGCGTGCCAGCCGGGCTCCGCGACCACGGCGGGGCTCGTCATCAGCTCCCGGGCGCTGTTCCCCACGCCGCCGGACGTCTGCTTGCGCAGCAGGTCCGCCTCCGACACCACCCCGATGGGCCGATCCTCGTCGTCGACCACCGGGACGGCAGTGATGTCGTACTCGTCGAGGACGCGTGCGATCTCCTTGAACGTCGTGCCGGGTCGCACGCTCACGGCGGTGGGCGTCATCAGATCGCCCACGCTGCGCTGCCTCATCGCTCACCGTCCTTCTCGTCGCCTCCGGTCGGTCCACCGTCCTGCAGAAGCGGCACGATCGCATCCGGCACGTTCCTGCTCCGCGCGGCGTGGCCCGGCCGCACGATGTGCCCGGCCCGCACTCGGTGGGCATGCCGGCCGCGTCCGGAAACGTGCTTCCGTCCCGGACGCGCCCGGCTCTTCCGCTCCTCCAGTCGACCGCCACCGCCGCCGCGGCGTCTCGGGCCGGACAGCCCACGCCGCACGCCGAAGGTCCCTCGACGCCCAGCCCGATCGACCGCGGGTCACGGACCGCTCCAGCCGCTGCTCGCCCTCACCGGTCGGCGGCAGTGATGCGGCGTCCTGTCAGGCGGGTGGGGCGCACCTTCACCCACAGTGTGCGGGCGCCGCCCGCCCAGGGTGTGGAGTGGGCGTCCTCCTCGAGCCGGCCGACCGCCTCCGGGTCGTCGACCGCCTCGGCACGACCGACCGCGAGCACACTCCAGCCCCGGCTCATCGCCTCGTCGAGATGGTCCACCTCGAAGGCGACGTCGCTGCCCACGGCCCCGGCCGGAGCCGAGCCGGGCGCGGTACGGAAGAAGACGGCCTCGTCCATCACGTCGTAGTTGACCGGGAACGCGGCGGGCCCCTCCGGGGTGATCAGCGCGATACGCCCCACTCCGTGCGTGGACATGAGCGATCGGCACTCCTCCTGGCTCAGGTCCGTCATGCGTGGGTGCAGCAGTGCCCGCCCCTGTCCGGGTGGCAGTTCCTGGTCGCCGCCACGCAGCGCGCAGAGCGTGGTGGCGAGCGCGTCGGCGAGGCGCAGGACGGTCGCGCTGCCCGGTTCCGAGGGGCGCTGTTCGAGATAGGCGAGGTACTGCGGCGACATCCGGGCGCGCCCGGCCGTCTCCTCGAGGCTGAGCCCCTGGCGTCGGCGGGCCGCCGCCACCCGTCGTCCGAAGTCGCCCGGTCGCCCCGCTCCGGGAGCGGGTTCGGCGGGAGCCGGCCCGCCGCGGGTTTCTTCGGGCCCTTCTTCGTGCCCCGAGTGGTCGACGTGCGCGTCCGGCCCGGGAAAGACCAGCGTGACCTCGCCCGTGTCGGACCAGCACACATCGTACGGAGGTGTCCCGTCGTCGTGGTGGAGACCGACGATCTCGCCGTCACGTCGGACGACGCCGGCCGCCGGGCCCTCCACGACCAGTCGATCGCCTAGCTGAGCGTGCATGGTCATGCCTTCTCTCAAGGAGTCCGTCTCCCAGGATCACGCCGGTCCGTCCCCCGCACCACTGGGCTGAAGTTCCGCCCCGGCAGGGACGTGCGGCACGGATGCCACACCTCCTCGAAGACGCACTCGGGCACGACGCGCCGATCGCTGACGTGCAAGCCGCGCCCGGCGGGGTGGCGGACCGTCCTTCCCGGTTCTCCTCGAATCGGTCAGCTCATGGACAGTCGGTGCTCTCGCTCAGCAGGGCGTGCCACAGCAGCCTGGTTCTTCCGCCCTCCGGGGTGCCGAGCTCCAGGGCGCCGCCCAGTTTCCGGGCCCGCTCGGCCATGTTGGCCAGTCCGCTGCGGCGGCCCTCGGGGGGTGCCGACGCCGTTGTCGACGACGCTGAGGCGTACGGTCCTGCCGTCGGTCTCCAGGGCGACCTCGGCGCGGTCGGCGCGGGCATGGCGGGCGATGTTGGTCAGGGACTCGGACAGGACGGCGACCACGTGGTCGGCGGACTCCTTGGGTACGTGGGTGTGGGCCGCCCCTCCATCCGCACGCTGGGCGCGAAGCCCAGCGCGGACGCGGCCTCGCCGACCACCCGGACCGCGCGCGCCCGCGGGCCTGGTGCCGTATCGGCGTGCAGGCGCAGACCGAAGATCGTCGACCTGATGATCTTGATGGTTTCGTCCAGGCGTCCCCGGGCTCTGCGGAGCGTCCCACCGCTGACCTTCCAAGCTCCTGTGACGTGCCGAAGCCGTTCCGATTCAAGTCACAGTAGTCGCTGCCGTCCGGCACGCATGCGATCGCCGAAGCAGGTGCCGACGAGGCCGGTGGGTGTCGCCGCGCGGCCGGTCCCGGGCCTGGGTGGCGATGGCCGCGGCCTGGATGCGCCTGCTCCACGCCGAGCTCGGCGAGCAGGCGGGAGATGTGGTTCCGAACCGTCCTCTCGGCCAGGCACAGCCGCTGACCGGTCTGACGGCCGGTCAGGCCCGCGGCGACGGCGGTCACATGGTCAGCGGGTCGGGGCCTGTCCCAGCTCCATGGCCGCCGGCGCCGTCTCCGCACCACGGTCGCGCTCGGACACGCCGGGTCCCTCTGCGCCGATCCTGTGCTCGCCGGTGACCGCGCGCGCTCGGCGCGCGGGCCGGGCCGGCGTGGTGAGTACGGTGAGGCAGCCGACGACCAGGGCGATACCGGCCCAGCCCAGCAGCGGCAGGCGTTCGCCGACGACCAGTACGGCCAGTACGGCCGCGACGGCCGGTTCCAGCAGGGAGAGTGTGGTGGCGGTGCTCGCCGGGACGTGCGCCAGGCCCCAGCCGAACAGGACGTAGCCGACGAACATGGGTACCAGGGCCATGTAGGCGCCGACGGCCGTGTTGGACCAGGAGTTGAGGAGCGGGGCGCCGGTGGCCAGCAGCACGGGCATGAGCAGCAGGCCGCCCAGTCCGAAGACGGCGCCCATGGCCGCGCCGGAGGTGAGGCCGCGGCTGATCAGGCGGTGGGCCGCCCACGAGTACAGGGCGTAGGTGAAACCGGCCACCAGGCCCAGCCCCACTCCGAGCACCGTCGATCCCACGGATCGGCTCCCGGCGCCGGAGTGTGCCCTCGCCGCTTCGGCCGCGCACAGCAGCACCGTCCCGGCCAGGCCCAGAGCGGCGCCGATCGTCCAACGACGCGTGAGACGGCGTTTGTCCACGGCACGTTCGATCACGGCCGAGGCGAGCGGGGCCGAGCCGATCGACACCACCGTCCCGGCGGCCACCCCGGCCAGGTGCATCGAGCTGTAGAACGCCAGGGGATAGGTCCCCACCGCCAGTGCGCCGAGCAGCACCGTACCGCGCTGCGCACGCAGTCCAGGCGCCTCCCGGGCGATGCGGGAGGCGGCTGTGAGGGCCTGGAGCAGGCCGCCCAGGCCCATGGCGACGGCCCCGATCGCGAGGGGCCCCACCGCTGGAGCGAAAGTCGCGGCCGTGCCCGTGGTGCCCCACAACACCGACGCCACGAGCACGCACAGCGATCCCACACCCACCGAGCCGGCCGCACGTCCGGCGGGCCGCATCACAGCCGGTCCAGCAGGTCCGCGGCCATCGCCCGCGCATGCTCCAGACGCGTGCCCGCGCCCTCCAGGCCGGCGCGTGCCATCGCGCCCTCCAGCAGGAACGCCAGATGCTCCGCGACCGCACGGGCCTCCTCGGGCCGATCGGGCAGCAGTTCCTGGAGGTGGCCGGCGAGCAGGGACTCGGCTTCCTCCTTGTGCCGGCGCACGACGGCCCGTCCCTCGTCCCCGGCAGGCAGTTCGGCGGCCGCGTTCAGCAGCCCGCACCCCCGGAACCCGTGCTCGTAGGCGAAAGCCGCGTGATCCGCGTACGCGTCGAAGACGGCCAGCACGCCGCCGCGACCGTCCCGGACGCCCTCCAGCCGACGCCGGTACAGGCCCAGCCACTCCTCGTGCCGCGCATCCAGGTAGGCCCTGACCAGATCGGCCTTGGAGGAGAAGTTGTTGTACAGGCTCATCTTCGCCACGCCCGCCTCGGCGGTGATCGTGTCGATGCCCGTCGCCGACACACCGTCCGCGTAGAAGCGGCGCGCCGCGGCGGCGAGCAGCCGCTCACGCGCCGTTCCCCGCCGGCGCTCCTTGGCCTGCGTCCGGGCCGGACCCGTCTCGCTCATCGGACCCCCTTCGCTATTAGGTAGGTCAGTCTACCTAACTAGGTAGGTCTGTCCACCCAACGATGCACAGGGGTGGCCTCCAGCGCCCGTGCCCGCCCCCGAGTGCACGCGCGGCGGTGGGCGGGACTGGTCGCGTACCGGTCCCGTCGGGGCCGACTGCGGCGACCCGGCACCGGGAACTCCGACCCTGGGGAACGGGAGCGGTCCGATGGAACCGTGAGGGAGGTGTCTTCCATGGGTGCGATGTTTCCGGCGTCGATGCGAGCCTGGGTGGCCCCCGCCTCCCGCCCGGGCACGATCGAGCCGCTCGTGCTGCGCGTGCCGGTGCCCGCGGACGACGAATTGCTGGTGCGGGTAGCTGTGTGCGGGGTGTGCCGGACCGACCTCCACGTACGGGACGGTGACCTGCCCGCGCACCGTGAGCGGGTCGTGCCCGGGCACGAGGCGGTCGGTGAGGTCGTGGCGGCGGGCCGGGACACCACCGGGCCGGCGGTCGGCGCCCGGGTCGGGATCCCGTGGTTGCGCCGGACGTGCGGGAGATGCCGTTGGTGCCTGCACGGGCAGGAGAACCTGTGTCCGTCCTCGGTCTACACCGGCTGGGATGCCGACGGTGGCTACGCCGAATACGCGACGGTGCCCGCCGCGTACACGTACGAGCTGCCGGAGGGGTACCCCGAGGAGGAGCTGGCCCCGCTGCTGTGCGCCGGGATCATCGGCTACCGGGCGCTGCGTCGCGCCGACCCGCTCCCCGGCGGCCACCTGGGGATCTACGGCTACGGGGCCTCCGCCCACCTCACCGCACAGGTCGCACTCACCCAGGGCTCCGTCGTCCACGTGTTCACGCGGTCCCCCGCCGCCCGGGAACTCGCCCTGAACCTCGGCGCCGCCTCGGCGACCGACCCGTACGCACCACCCCCACAGCCGCTGGACGCCGCGATCCTCTTCGCCCCGGCCGGCGACCTGGTCCCCGTCGCCCTGGAGGCCCTGGACAGCGGAGGCACGCTGAGTATCGCCGGCATCCATCTGACGGACATCCCCGCCCTGGACTACCAACGACACCTCTTCCGCGAGCGGACCGTCCGCAGCGTCGCGGCCAACACCCGCGAGGACGGGCGCGCCCTGTTCGCCGTGGCAGCCGAGCAGCGCCTGAAGGTCATGGTCACCGAATACGACTTCGACCAGGCGAGCCGTGCACTCGACGACCTCTCGGCAGGCCGGGTCAACGGGGTCGCGGTGCTCCGCGTGCGGTCCTGACCCGGCGCGCGCCGACTCCGCGCACGACTCTGACTCCAGCCCCCGCAGGCAGCGGCCCGGCGGGCGAGGGGACGCCAGCGCCGACCGGGCGGCGCCGGCTCCCGGAACGCCGGGACACGCGCCGCTCAGCCGTCCGAGTCGGCGCCGGTGCCGAGCCGACGCCGCAGGTGATCAGCAGCTGGGCGGTGTGCGCGATGTGATCGCGCGGTCGCTCAGCAGGGAGGCGGGGTCGCGGGTGACCGCGGCCCGGAGCAGCCCGCGGCGCTCCCCTCTGCGGCGGGCACCGTCAGCAACGCCCGTTCAGGAACCGGTCGAGATGGCCTTCCAGATCCAGTGCCGCCGCCTCCTGGGCTGCGGGCACCAGCTGATAAGTGCGCAACAGCCAGTGCTCGAGCGCCCGCAGAGGAGCCACGAGGTGGGCGGAGCCGCCCGGAGGAGTCAGGAGAAGGTGCAGGAGTGCTTCCGGGCCGGTCCCGGTCGGCCACACCCGCACATCGCCCTCTCCGGTCGGCGCCAGCATCCCTCGCGCGAGCAGCTCCCGGGAGATGACCCAGGCGACTGGGCCCTGGACGAGGTCATGGAAGAGGAACTCCACCAGAAGCGGGTCCTGCGACCGGTAGAGCAGGTGGGTCGATACCGGGAGCCGAGTGCCCAGGGGCGACACGAGCTCTATGCCGAGCATGTGGTCTACGCAAGTGATCATGGCTCTGTGTGGGTTCGGGGGCCGGGGTGGTGCGGGGCCCGGGCAGTGGGATCACTGCGCGGGCCGGGCATCGACGCGGCCCGGGTCGACAACATCAAGGTTTCGGGCGCCGAAGACGGGCGACGCATGAGACGGCGCAGCGAGAAGGCTTGCGCTCGGCCCGCGTCAGCGGTGGCCGGGCCACCGTCCGCCGGCGGCGCGGGGGCGGCGATCGGTGTTTCACGGCCGCTGCTGTCCCTTGAAGCGGCCGTGGTCGCCGCCCCCGCTGTCTGTGGTGCCCTCCGGCGTGACCGGGGGCGGCTCGGGCTGCGTCACCGGCCCACTGGTGTGCGGCAGCCGAGCAGTGGCGGTCCTGGTGACCGCGGTTTTCAGCAGCCCGAACGACCGTGGCGCTCCAGGTCCCCATAGGTGGAGCGCTCGTGGTCGCCGACCCGGCGGAGCTGGTCGAGGACCCACTGACGACGGGCTTCGTCGATCCGCGCCCGGCCACCGTCGCGGTCGACGTACCGGATCCGGTGGCGACCTGCATCGTCGTGCCGCTTCCAGGAGCCAGGAGCGTCGCCGTGCCCGAACGCGCCGCGCCGGTCCCCGTGGTGGTTGCCGACGGTTCGGACGGCGGAAACGGAGCCGCCGGAGTGGCTGACGCTCGGGTTCGTCGCCGCCGAGGCTGAACCGCCGGTGGCGAGAAGCCCGGCCGCCGCGACGGCGGTGGACGCGATCGCGACGACGGCTCGACGCATGGTCCTGTTGGCCATGATTCCTTCTCCTTGCTCACCCCGTGATGCGAATGAGTGGCTTCGCGAATGTGTGCCTGCTGTGAGGCACTTGAGACAGTAGCCGATTTGGTTGAATGATGAACTATCTCTGGCGGTGAGGTCCGCCACGCGATACAGGTCACTGCGCCGGAAACAGCTCTACGGCGCGCTGCGCACCTTCAGCGGACCGCTTCCGGCACCGGCCCGCGATGTGCGCGAGACCACTGCGACAAAAAGGACAACCGTGCCATCATCGCGCTCGTGCAACATTCAACCAACAGTGCTCGATGGTGGCGCACGGCAGGCCGGACGCTTCGACGGCCGCTGCGAGCCGCCCGGACACACCACCCCGCACGAACGGCCACGGCACTGACTCAGGGCGCGAAGGGGCTCGTCGCGGCACTCCTGGCCTGGCAGGTCGCCTCATGGTGGCTGCCCGGGCAGCAGCAGTACCTCGCCGTCGCCACGGCCCTGCTCATGGTCAACGCCCCCACCATCCACCGGACCGTGACACAGGCCGTCCGCAGCGTGACCACGCGAGCGGCGGGACTGCTGCTGGCGGCGATCGTCGTACGGCTGCTCGGCTCGACCGCGGGCAGCATCGCGGCGATCCTGGCGATCGCGCTGGTCGCCGGTGGCCGCCGACGCTCCGACGACCGGTTGCAGATCGTCTCCACGGCGGTGCTCGCCCTGGCCGTGGCCGCGACCACCCCCGTCGGGAACGTGGTCACCCCGGTTTTCGCGACTCTGGCCGGCGCGGCGGTGGGAACCGCCGTGAACGCGCTGATCCTTCCGCCCCTGCACCTGGACGCCTCCGACGCCTCGGTGCGTGACCTCGCCGCGGCCATGGGATCACTGCTGGACGACATGGGCCGCGGCCTGCGCGAGCGGCGGCACACGGACCGCGCGCACACATGGCTGGAAGAGGGCAGGCACCTGGAGGAGCTCGTGGCACAGGCGCACGAGGACGTCCGGCAGGGCCAGGAGAGCCTGCGCTGGAACACGCGCTGCGCCGTGCACGGAAGAGCCCGGACGCCCGCGCACGGCGAGGTACTGCGGGCTCTGCACCACGTGTCCTTCCAGGTCCGCGGAATCGCCCGGACACTGGCCGACAACGTCGACGACCGGCACACCGATCACCGACTGGGCAGGCTCTTCCTGGACCGGTACGCGACGACCCTCGAGGCCGCCGGAGAGGCGGTGACCTCCTTCGCCACCCCCGGATCGGCCTCCGACTCCAGCTGCGACCGCGCCCGTGACAGGCTGCGCCGTGGCATCGGCGAGGCCACGGCCTGGCACACGACCATGACCGAACTGATCACACAGGGCACACTGCCCGAGCCCGGCGCCTGGCACGTGTACGGATCGCTGATGACCGACGTCGAACGCCTGCTGGCGGACCTCGACCGCGCGGACCAGTTCACCGCGGCCGCATCGACGGCCGAGCCCAGGAAGGCTCCTTGGCTTGTGCCGGTGCCCATGGGCGCCCGGCTGACAGTGGACCGTGACAGGCAGCCCTGCGCCTGACAGTCCAGGGCTGGGCTCCCATGGACGGGCACCGGCTGCCTACCGTGGCCAAGGCCAACATCAGCCCCGCCCGGCCGGGCACGGACGCAGCCGGTGCCGGTGCCGGTGCCTCGTTCAGCTTCCTCGACGGCTGAAGCATTGCCGCCCGCCCCTTCCTGTCGCAGTGGTGCGGCCGGTGCGCGCCGGTGGCCTGCTGCCACTATCCGAATGCGGGCCCTCACAAGGCGTAGGCCGTACGGCCTCGTCGGCCGGCCCTGCGGTCCTCGGTTTCGGCCGACCGGACCGGGCAGGCGGCTCTCGTGCCGCATCGCCCACGACCCCGGCCGGACCAGCGCGGGGGTGTTCGGCCACGACCCGCCGCGCCAACCGGGCGGCGCGCCGTGCCTGCCGGTGCGCAACCGGGCGATGCGTCGTGCCCCCGCCGGCCGGGAGGACTGCCACGGGGCACCTGTACAAGGGCCATCCGGCCCTAACCACGCCCCGGTCGTCGGAGGGACCATGGCTGATGTTCCATGAAGGCTTTCGCGTGCTCGATCGGCAGGAGTGCCTGCGCCTGTTGGCGAAGCTGCCGATCGGCCGTGTCGGGTACACCCGCCAGGCGCTGCCCGCGGTGCTTCCGGTCAACTTCTCCCTCGACACGGACTCATCCGTGCTCCTGCGCACCGCGGCGGGCTCGGACCTCGTGCGCGCGATCGACGGTGCCGTGGTCGCCTTCGAGGCCGACGAACTTCGATGCCGCGACCCGCTCCGGCTGGAGCGTGGTCGTCACCGGCCGGGCGACCGTGGTGACCGACCCCCCCGAACACGAACGGCTGTCGCGGACCGGCCCGCGCTCCTGGGTGGTCGCGCGCGACGGGGTCTTCGTCCGCATCGAGGCCGAGATGGTCACCGGCCGGGATATCACCGGGACGCGCGGCAGGGGCTGAGCGCCGGCCGGGTTCGCAACGGGTCAGCACGGCTTCGGGCGTTCGCGACCTGTCGCCGGGAGACCGGGGCCGGGCGGACCGCATCCGCTCAGGTCCACGATCCGGTACTGCTCACGGGATGTGCCGGACGGGGCTCGTTCACGGCCCCGTCACCGCCTGTCCGCGGGCGCGCGGGGTGCGGCCGCCGTCCGGACCGTAGCCGAAGCGGATCAGCAGTTGCGGGTGGCACCGCTTGCGGGCCAGGCCGACGGCCGCCCGCAGGTCCGGCCATTCCATCGGCTGGTGCAGGAGCGAGGTACGCACCCCGTGCGCCGTTGCCGTCAGCAGCACGTGCTGCAAGGCCTGACCCGCGTGCAGCCAGTCCTCACGCCGGTCGTGAGAAGTCCACAACAGGGCGACCTGGGCGTGGCGTTCGAAGCGGAGCGCGGCCAGACGCGGCCCGGGCATCGGGCCGGGGAAATCCCGCATCGGCATCCGCCCGGCCGCGTCCGACGGGCCGAGCGCCGTGACGGGGATGCCGTACGGCCTGGCCGGCGCCGGGGCCGTGATCCGGCTGCGTCCTTCGGCGGCGCGTGACGAACTGGCGTAGTTGCGGGCCTCGGCGACGGCGGTCAGGTGAAGCAGCCGTCGCGTCCCCGCGATCTCCGGCAGATGCAGTCGTGCGCCCTCGGAGTGCGCCGCCGCGGACATCTCCACCAATGCTCGCCCTCTTCCGCGGCGGACCGGTGATCTGGATGTCCACCGCCGACGCCGAGAGGATCGGCGTCAAGGACAACGAGTGGATCGAGGCGTACAACCGCAACGGCGTCGTCGTCGCCCGCGCCGTGGTCACCCATCGCATGCCCGACGGCACCGTTTACATGTACCACGCCAAGGACCGCACGGTGAACGTCCCGAAGACCGAGGTGAGCGGCAGACGCGGCGGCATCCACAACTCCCTGACGAGGCTGCTCGTCAAGCCCACCCATCTCGCCGGCGGCTACGCGCAGTTCACGTACGCCTTCAACTACTACGGCCCGACCGGCAACCAGCGCGACGAGGTCACGGTCATCCGCCGTCGCTCGCAGAACGTGGAGTACTGACATGCGCGTGATGGCACAGGTGGCGATGGTCATGAGAGCTCGCAGCAGGCCTGGGCGCGACCGCCAGGCGGGCACTCGCCCGCACCACCCCGGCCACCTGCACCGCGGTCGGACGTGACGCGGGCCCCGTGACCCGCCTGGGCGCACTCGCGGCTCCCGGCCCGACCGAAGTCCGCACGGTGCGGGCGGACGCGGGCCTGCGCGCCCCGCGGGAGCCGGCCGCGAGGCGGCGCGTGCGGAACATGCGCGGCGGCTTCCATCGCCACCGGGACGATCTGAGCGCCATCGGTCTGCTCGCCGTCCCCACCTCACCCGGGCGGTGGGCAGCAGGGACAAGCCCGCGTGCCCGGACCGGCGCTGTGATCTCCGAGCGTGCCCCGAGACGGCACTTCAGCCGGTGCAGGATGCCGGGATGCGAAGGGCGAGTACGGCGACGTCGTCGTCGAACACATGGCCGCGTCGGGTGATCAGGGCGTCGCACAGTTCGTCCGGCGGGGCTGTGGCCAGGGAGGCGGCGTCCTCCGCCAGGTCGCGCAGGCCGGTGTCGATGTCCTGGTCACGGCGCTCCACCAGTCCGTCGGTGAACAGCAGGAGGGTGCTCTCGGGCGGGAGCGGGTGGGTGTGGCTGAACCGGGGGACCGTCTCGTCGATGCCCACCGGAATGCCGTGCCGCATGGGCGCCAGGAAGCGGGTGTCGCCCTCCGCCCCGATCAGCAGCGGAGGCGGGTGCCCGGCGTTGCTCCAGCCGAAGGTGTACCCCTCACGGCCGCATTCGATGCGCCCGAACACCAGGGTGGCCGTCGGCGGATCCTCGAACATCATCAGGGCACGGTCCAGGCGCGACACGACCAGGCCGGGCGGCTCGCAGCGGTCCAGGGCGAGCGCCCGGAGCATGTTCCGGAGCTGACCCATCAGCGGGGCCACCTCGACGTCGTGGCCGGTCACGTCGCCCACCACCACACAGGTGGCACCGTCGGGCAGGACCATGGCGTCGTACCAGTCCCCGCCGAGCTTGGGCAGTTCGGAAGCGGGCTCGTAGCGGGCCGCGGCCCGCAGCGGGGACAGGTCCGGGAGGACTGGCAGCATACGTCGCTGGAAGTGCTCGGCCGCGCGCTTGAGGTGCTCGTACAGGCGGGCGTTCTCGATGCTGACACTCGCGGCACTGGCGAGCGCGGTCAGCAGGTGCTCGTCGTCGTCGTCGAAGGGCGTGCCGTCCGCCTTGTCGGCGAGGTAGAGGTCGCCGTAGACGGTGTCGCGCACCACGAGCGGAACGCCCAGCAGGGTGCGCATCACCGGGTGCCCGGGCGGGAATCCGGCGGCACGAGGGTGCGCGGCCACGTCGGACACCCGCAACGTCCGCCGGTCGGCCACCAGGGTGTGCAGCACGCCGTGCCCCTGCGGCAGGCCCATATCGGCGCACAGCTGCGGATCGTCGATGCCCATGGTGATCAGGTCGACGAAGGCGCCGCCCTCGCCGAGCACGCCCAGTGCCCCGTAGCGCGCGCCGACGAGGTGGGTGGCCGCTTCCACGATGCGGTGCAGCACGGTGCGGGGGTCCCTGTCGGCGCTGATCGCCACGACAGCGCCCAGAAGCCGCTGCAGACTCTGCCGGTCGAGGGCAGGGGGCGCCCCCGGCACTGCTGCCCCGTCCGCCGCCTGCCGCGGCTCGTCGACCGGAGCGGGCCCGGACCGCGGGCTGTCGTGCGATCGCCGCCACGGGCCGTGCACCATGGTGCTTCCTCCCGGCGCCGTCCTCACCTCGCCCTGTCCTGCCACCCTACGCGCCCAGCCCACCGCGAGCAGGCTCTGGCGCCCCGCCGGCCGCTGATGCGGTCCCCCGGCCTCTGTGCCGATGGGACCCCGGTACCAGACCGGTTCCTCCCCCACCGGCCCGTGCCGTCCTCGCCGTATGCACCTCACGTGCTGGTCCATGCCCGGCGCATCCCGCTGTGGTATCTGTGGCGTTCGTTCGTCCCCTGCCGCTCGCGCCGTGGTCCACGCCGCCGAGACCGAGCGTCAACAGGCACCAGCGGACCGGGCAGGGACCGTATCGGCTTCCCGCTGCCGACTCAGAAAGGGCACACCATGCAGAAGGTCTCCCTCGACGCCCGCGTCCGCGAGCACCTGGAGCGGGCCGCAGCGTCCTCCACCGGCCGCAGCGCCGAGACCGTCCACGGCGGCCACGAACACGTCCTGCGCCAGACCCTCATCGCGCTGCGCGCCGGTACCGCGCTGGCCGAGCACGAAAACCCGGGCGAGGCCACGGTGCTGGTCCTGCGCGGTCGGGTGCGGCTGCGCAGCGGCGACGACGCGTGGGAGGGGATGGCCGGGGACCTGCTCCTCGTGCCGCCCACCCGCCACAGCCTGGAGGCAATCGAAGACGCCGCCGCGCTGCTGACCGTCGCCAAGACTTCCTGACCCGGCCCTGAAATCCTCCTGACCCGGCCCTGGACCGGGCAGCACAGCCCGCGGCGCGGTGCTCATCGAGGACGCCACGACCCTGATGTGGCCTGTCCGCGCCCGCCACCGCCCGGGCGGTCGGGGACGGTCAGCCCTCGGCGTGGGCCAACCACAGGTCGGGGCCGAAGACCTCGTACCGGATGCTGCGTGCGGGGATGCCGGCCCGGAGGAGCTGGGTGCGGACGCCGCGCATGAAGGGGAGCGAGCCGCACAGGTACACGTCGGCGTCGGCGGGCAGGTCCAGACCGGCGAGGTCCATCAGGCCCGGGTGGGCAGCCGGGCTCTTCGGCCGTGTCCTGCCCGTACCAGAAATCGGCCTGCGCATCGGGCAGTTGCTCCCCCAGGCGGCGGGTGTCGGCGCGCAGGGCGTGGTCGGCCGGGGCACGGTCGGCGTGCAGCACCCGCACGGGCCTGGCCGAGCCGGTGGCGGCGAGGTGTTCGAGCATACCGACCATCGGGGTGCAGCCGATGCCGGCGGAGACGATCGTGGTGATGAAGTTGACCGCACCCAGGATCGAGCCGAAGCCGGACAGCGCGACGCCCGTGATCCACAGGTCGGCGCCGAGGCCCGGCGAGTGGACGGCGTCGGACAGCGGGGCGTACAGGAACCAGCCGAAGTCGGCGGCGCCGCCGGGGGTGAGGAATCCGAAGGCCGCGATCAGCGAACTGAACAGGAAGAGCCAGTAGGCGAGCATGTTCAGTCTCGGGAAGGCGACGTCCGGGGCGCCGACCTGAAGCGGCATGACCCAGTTGGCGAACCCGGTGAACAGCGCATCGCGAACATCAGCAGCATGATCGAGCCGTGCTTGGTGAACGCCTGGTTGAACTGCTCGTTCGACATGATCTGCAGGCCGGGCCTGGCCAGCTCCGCGCGCATCAGCAGTGCCATCACCCCGCCGACGATGAAGAACGCGAACGCGGTGACCAGGTACATCGTCCCGATCTTCTTGTGGTCGGTGGTCGTCAGCCATTCCGCCCACGACGGCCGTCCGCTCGCCGCCTGTTCCGTTCGCCGGGAGGTCTCCACGGCCGGGGAGCCCACCTCCACGCCTCTCGGCCGAACGGTCTCCAACTGTTGTTCGTGCGTCTCGTCCACCGGGCGGTGCCCTTCCCTTCTTCCATGTCGAGGGCGAGCCGGGAAGCGCCGTGGTGCGGGTACGGACCTGGCCTTCCCGGCCGCCGCCTCATGATCGTCGGAGGGGCACCCGGGGCAGACAGGGCCGAACAGCCCCTGATCGTTCGTCGCGCGGGGCCCAACGTCCCCTCCTCATACGGCGCGAGCTGACACCGGTGGCCGACCCGCGCGTGCCGGCACTGCCTCAGGGCCGAATGGCCCACTCTCCGGACCGAACGGCCCCTCGCCTGGTCCCGGCCGCCGCCACACGCTGGAAGTGCCACTTCGTACCCCTGGACCGGGAGGCAGGCCATGAACACCCCGAGCATGCTGCGCGCACTGCCCACCGAGCACCGGCGACAACTCATGCGTCTCGCGCGAGAGGTGTCCATTCCGCAGGGAACGCGCATGTTTCACGAGGGCGCGGTCGCGGACAGGTTCTGGATCATCCGCACCGGCTCGGTCGAACTCGACACGCACGTACCCGGTCGGCGCCGCGCCACCATCGAGACCCTCGGCCACAACGAACTCGTCGGCATCTCCTGGCTGTTCGCCCCGCACGTCTGGCATCTGGGCGCCACGGCGGCGACGCCGGTGCGGGCCTACGAGTTCGACGCCAAGGCCGTCCGCTCCTTGTGCCAGGACGACGCGGCACTCGGCCACGCCGTCGCCCAGTGGGCCGGCGAGGTGCTCGCCCACCGCCTGCGCTCCACCCGGACCCGGTTGCTGGACCTCTACGCCCCCTACGGCGCCCGAAGCGCCGTGTGAACGGGTCGTTGCCCACTCCCTGTCTGCGCCGCTTGTGACACCCCAGGCAAGGCTGGAGTCGGGGTCCACGTCCAGGGCCGCTTCGCCACCGAGCATCTCCCGGATGGCGCGGGCGTTCGCTGTCTCCTGCCACAAGCCGGACCCGTCTGAACAGGCATCGTTCCGCGGAACTGGCAAGCGTTGGGCCGTGGCGCCGGGCGATGGGGCGCCGCTCCGCCGCATCGCTGTCCGGCCACTCAGGCAGACCGCCATTCGGCGGACACCGCCGGCCGTCGTCCAAGCGCATCCGGGGAGTCGCGCCGACACTGGTGCTCGGCGTCGAAGTGCGGCCGGTCGGCGGGTAGCGGTCACGAGGCGAGGGACACGATGGGAATCATCACGCAGGACATGCGCAGGATCGTCGACAGCGCGAAGCTCGGGTTCGTGGCGACGGTCTGCGAGGACGGCTCCCCGAACCTGTCCCCGAAGGGGTCGCTGCTCGTCTACGACGACGATCACCTGGTGTTCATGAACATGGCCTCCCCCACGACGGTGGCGAACCTCAGGCGGGATCCCCGTCTGGAGGTGAATGTGATCGACTTCCTGCTGCGGCGTGGCTACCGGTTCAAGGGAACCGCCGAGCTCCGTGGCGAGGGCGACCCCGTCTACGCCTGGTCGCGGCAATGGGTGCTGGACATGCACGGTCCCGCCTATCCCTGTCATGAGGCGGTGCTGATCCGCGTGGAGAGGGCGCTGCCGGTGGATTCGCCCGCCTACACGTTCGGGCACTGGAATGAGGACGACCTGAAGCGTGCCTGGGCCGACGCCTACGGTGTGGCACGCGAGTAGCCTCAGCGCCAGCTGCCTGCGACGGTCACCGGCACGACAGGTCCGCGAGCCGGACCCGTGTCGGGACGCTGCCGGTGACCGTCGTCGGCCGGGGAGACGTGGCGTTCCGCACCCGGGCGATGACGGTCGACCGCCTCGCCGCCTTCGTGTGATCGGCCGTGTGACCGACACCGCTCACGTTCCGGTTCGCCTCCGCCGCGACGCGGACGGTGCGGTGGCCGCCGTGGGCCGGCCCCTCCCGGACCGGCCCGTACGCCCCCGCAACTTCAGCGGCCTTCCTGCCTCTGCCGGTCCTGGACCTGGGTGGCGATGACCGCGGCCTGGATACGGCGCTCCACGCCGAGCTTGGCCAGCAGGCGGGAGATGTGGTTCTTCACCGTCTTCTCGGCCAGGTAGAGGCGCTGGCCGATCTGACGGTTGGTCAGCCCTTCGCCGATCAGAGCCAGGATCTCCCGCTCCCGGTCGGTCAGGCCCGGCAGGCCGTCCGGCTCCTTCTCCTGCTGCTGACCGCCGCGCAGCCGGGCCATCAGCTTGGTGGTGGCGCTCGCGTCGAGCAACGACTGGCCGGCGGCCACGGTGCGCACCGCCGACACCAGGTCCGAGCCCTGGATCTGCTTGAGCACGTACCCCGAGGCACCCGCCGTGATCGAGTCCAGAAGGGCCTCCTCGTCGTCGAAGGAGGTCAGCATCAGGCAGGCCAACTCGGGCATGCGGGAGCGCAGCTCCCGGCACACCGTCACGCCGTCACCGTCGGGCAGCCGAACGTCGAGAACCGCCACCTGCGGGCACAGCGCCGGAACGCGCACCAGCGCCTGCTCCACCGTGCCGGCCTCGCCGATCACACTGATGTCCGGCTCGTCGTTCAGCAGGTCTCGCACTCCACGCCGTACCACCTCATGGTCGTCCAGCAGGAAGACCCGGATCGGGTTGCCCTGCTCGCCGTCCACCATTGAATGCCTTGTCCGGGTTCCGTGCCGATGTCCGCCCGTGGCCGAGATCGGCCTGCCTACCGAGATCCTTCCCGCATCCGGGCCGAACGGCCAGGGCCGGTCGGCCCTGATTCCCTCGGAGTCTGCCGCGGGTCGCAGATCACGGCCCGACCTGGCAGGCCCGCGCGGGGAAGGCCGCACGGCCCCGCTCCACGGATCGGTCGGCCCCGGGCCATGAGCGGTGAGGCGGGCAGGCTGTAGGAGCCGTCCGGTCGGCCGAACGGCGTCCGCCCCCGCCGGGGAGGCAGCCCGACCTGCCCAGAGCGGTGCCGGTCGGCATTCGGCAGGGACCTTCGGTACCTGGGGATTGCATACCGATCCGGCCGAGACTGGAGGTGTGCGCGGCGCCGATCCTCCGTGGTACCGCTCACACCCCACGACCACCGATGCGCGGAGTGGGCCGGACGCCGACAAGGGCCGAACGGCCCTGGCGCAAAGAGCCCGGATGCGGTTCCAATGACCTGATCGGGCCTGTCCTGGGCCCGGCCCCGACCGGAGCCACGGACCGGCAGCCGCTCATCTCTCGGAGGGACGACGCACACACCGCACCGGCGGGCCGGCCACCACCACGGCAACGGGCCGCGCAACAGCCCCGCCGCGCCGCGCAAGGACACACAGCAGCGAGCAACGAAACCGCACGGAAGTCTCTCATGAGCCTCAACACCCCCAGGCCCTCCCTGCCGGGCCGCGCCGGAGCATCGAGCTGGACAGTGACGAAGCTCTGCGGCTGCTGGGCAGTGTGTCCTTCGGAAGGATCGTCTTCACCCGCCACGCACTGCCGACCATCCGACCGGTCAACCATGTCCTGGACAACGGAGACATCGTCATCCGCACCCACGAGGGTGCGGCACTCACCGCACGCACCGGGCAGGCCCAAGGCCAGGGCGTCGTGGTGGCGTACGAGGCCGACACCATCGCCCCCGACACGCACCTCGGCTGGAGCGTGGTGGTCACCGGCTACGCCCACCTGGTGACCGACCCGGTAGAACTGGCCCGCTACCGGACGCTTCTCACCCTGGGTGAACCAGACCATGGACTACGCGGTACGCATCCGACCCGACCTGGTGACCGGAGTCCGGCTCGCCGCCGACGACGAGTCCCGCGACGCCTGATCGCGGGCCGCACCGTCCCCTCGGCGGGCCGTGCGGGCCCGCGAGGGGTACGTCGATCAGGGTGGCATCCGTGTACGGCGGTCGCCCGGTGTCCCCTCCGAGCGGCCCGGGACGCCACCCTGACCCGCGCGCACAGGTTCTCCTGTGCGCCTTGTCGGCCACCGGATTCCGCCCGAAGGACCGGTGGCCTCCTGCACCCGGATGCCCGGCCGGGCGCAGGGGCACTGAGGAACGGTCAGTCGAAGACGCGGCCGTCGAATCCACCACCGACGTTAAAGGTCACCCAGGCGTCCTGGTACCAGCGGTAGAAGCGGTGCCCGTCGTACCGGTACCGGTGGTCGTGGTCGTGGCTGTACCAGTCGTGACCACTGCGCTCCCACACGCGGTGACCGTCCCAGCGACGGTCGTCCCAGCGGTGGCCGTTCCAGCTGTGCCGGTTCCAGCTGTGGCCGTCCCAGCGACTGCCGTCCCGGTCGTGGTGATCACCATTCTGGCCGTGGCTGCTGCCGTCATGGGTGACGACGGCTTGACGATGGGCCATCGGCTCGGCCGAGGCGGTACCACCGGCGACGAGAAGCGAGCCTGCGGCAACAGCCAGTGAAGCGGCCGCGGTTACGGCTCGGCGCACGAAGGTGCGACTCATGATCTTTCCTCCTTGCTAGACCCCCACTCCTGTCATGGTTCGAACAGGAATGGGGGCATATGCCCTTGATGTCGAGCAGTGGCCAACCTACGCCCCTTTTGGTTGAACCGTAAACCACTTGGATCGTGATCTATGCCATTAACCCGACATGGCCGCACTGCGTGCGGAATCGACTCCAGTGAGCGACCGGGATCTCCTCGCCCTTTCGAACCCCTGCCGCCCCTCCACTTTCACGGGCCCAGGGCGACGGCAAGACCTTCGGCGACGGCCCCGAAGACGACACCGCCCGGGAGCGCACGGCGTGCGGATGGACGGCTGAGCCATATCCCCGCTCTCACCCGGCCACCGTGATGGCCGACCGGAAGCGCTCTGTGAGGATGCTCCCCCTGGCCGGCGGCCCCCGGATCCAGCCCTGGACCGGCCGGCGGACGCCGCCGCAGCCGGAGAGGGCCACGGCCGGCCGGCCCGTGCCACCAAAACCGCATCGGCCCGCATGTCAAGCAGCGACTCGCCGACAGTTCCCATCCACCCGTCCCACCCGAGGGGTGAGGGGACGTCAGAAGATCACCTTGACGGACCAATAGTCAGTCAATCACCAAAATCCGCATGGGACTTGAAACCCGGTCAGCCCTCCTCGCGGTGAGTCGCAGACGTCCTGAATACCCCGATCAGCCCCCTTGGGGCACCACATCCGATCCGCCCGAAATGACAGCTTCGGGAGGCGTCAGTACGTTCAATCTCACCGGCCCCCCACAGCCGGATCTCTGACTCTCAGACACGAAAAGGCACCACCATGATCATGAACCGCTCTCACGCGATCACCGCAGGCATCGCGGCCGCCGCGGCCCTGACCG
>NZ_MUBM01000139.1 GCF_002154505.1 Streptomyces carpinensis
AACCAACTGCGACCCCGACGAGGTCGACTACAAGCTTCCGGGCAACGACGACGCGATCCGCTCCGTCACCCTGCTCACCCGCGTGATCGCCGACGCCGTCGCCGAGGGCCTCATCGCCCGCTCCGGCGTCGCCGCCGGTGAGAAGGGCGAGAAGGCCGCGGGCGAGCCCCTCGCCGAGTGGGAGCGCGACCTGCTCGAGGGTGAGAAGAAGGCCGAAGAGGCTCCGGCCGCCGAGGCCGAGAAGCCGGCCGAGGGTCCCCGGCAGCAGCCCGAGCCGCGCGCCCGCCCATCGCTTCTCACCCGTCCGAACCATGCGCCCACCGTCCCGCACCCCGCCGCGTCGCGCCGGAGCCTGTGGACAACTCGGCCGTTGTGGACAACTCACCGGTTGTGGACCGCTGCGTCACCCGCTGCGTCCCGGGTCCCGTACACTTCTGATGGCGACCCGGGTCACCGGGTCGACTTCGCACGCCCCGACACATTGGCCGGCAACGGTCGGTGTCAGCGCCCCTCGGTCCTTCGTGGCACGGCGCGCCGCGGGCGTCAGGCGCGGGAGCCGTCCGGCATCCGCGGCACAACCGAGAAACTCAAGGAGATACGGCCATGGCCGTCGTCACGATGCGGGAGCTGCTGGAGAGCGGCGTCCACTTCGGTCACCAGACCCGCCGTTGGAACCCGAAGATGAAGCGCTTCATCTTCACCGAGCGCAACGGCATCTACATCATCGACCTGCTCCAGTCGCTGTCGTACATCGACCGCGCCTACGAGTTCGTCAAGGAGACGGTCGCCCACGGCGGCACGGTCATGTTCGTCGGCACGAAGAAGCAGGCGCAGGAGGCCATCGCCGAGCAGGCCACCCGCGTCGGCATGCCCTACGTCAACCAGCGCTGGCTGGGCGGCATGCTCACCAACTTCTCGACCGTCTACAAGCGTCTGCAGCGCCTGAAGGAACTCGAGCAGATCGACTTCGAGGACGTGGCCGCCTCCGGCCTGACCAAGAAGGAGCTGCTGGTCCTCTCCCGCGAGAAGGCCAAGCTGGAGAAGACCCTCGGCGGTATCCGCGAGATGCAGAAGGTGCCCAGCGCCGTCTGGATCGTGGACACCAAGAAGGAGCACATCGCGGTCGGCGAGGCCCGGAAGCTCAACATCCCGGTCGTGGCCATCCTCGACACCAACTGCGACCCCGACGAGGTCGACTACAAGATTCCGGGCAACGACGACGCGATCCGCTCCGTCACCCTGCTCACCCGCGTGATCGCCGACGCCGTCGCCGAGGGCCTCATCGCCCGCTCCGGCGTCGCCGCCGGTGAGAAGGGCGAGAAGGCCGCGGGCGAGCCCCTCGCCGAGTGGGAGCGCGACCTGCTCGAGGGTGAGAAGAAGGCCGAAGAGGCTCCGGCCGCCGAGGCCGAGAAGCCGGCCGAGGCTCCGGCTGCCGAGGCTCCCGCCGCCGAGGCCCCGGCCGCCGAGGCCCCGGCCGCCGAGGGCGAGCAGCAGGCCTGACCCGTCAGCGTCAGCGTTGACGGCGGGAGCGGTGCATGAAGTCCGCTCCCGCCGTTCACCCGTAGGTCAGCGGCGCGTCAGCGGGCCCTGCTCGACGAGCGAGAGGCTCCCTCCGGGGGACACGGGCCCCGCGGACCCCCTGATCTTCGATCTTCCAGACTTCGAGAAAGATTCACAGACTCATGGCGAACTACACCGCCGCCGACGTCAAGAAGCTCCGTGAGCTCACCGGCGCCGGCATGATGGACTGCAAGAAGGCGCTGGACGAGGCCGAGGGCAACGTCGAGAAGGCCGTCGAGGCGCTGCGCATCAAGGGCCAGAAGGGCGTCGCCAAGCGCGAGGGCCGCTCCGCCGAGAACGGCGCGGTGGTCTCGATCATCGCCGACGACAACTCCTCCGGTGTCCTCGTCGAGCTGAAGTGCGAGACGGACTTCGTCGCCAAGGGTGACAAGTTCCAGGCCGTCGCCAAGGCCATCGCCGAGCACGTCGCCAAGACCTCCCCGGCCGACCTCGAGGCCCTGCTCGCCTCCGAGATCGAGGCCGGCAAGACCGTCCAGGCGTTCGTGGACGAGGCCAACGCCAACCTGGGCGAGAAGATCGTCCTGGACCGCTTCGCGCAGTTCTCCGACGGCTACGTCACCGCCTACATGCACCGCACGATGCCCGACCTGCCGCCGCAGATCGGTGTCCTCGTCGAGCTCGACAAGCCGAACGCCGAGGTCGCCAAGGGCGTCGCCCAGCACATCGCCGCCTTCGCGCCGAAGTACCTCTCCAAGGACGAGGTCCCGGCCGAGGTCGTCGAGTCCGAGCGTCGTATCGCCGAGGAGACCACCCGCGCCGAGGGCAAGCCCGAGGCCGCGATCGCCAAGATCGTCGAGGGTCGTCTGAACGGCTTCTTCAAGGACGCCACCCTGCTCGGCCAGCCCTACGCGCTGGACAACAAGAAGTCGGTCCAGAAGGTTCTGGACGAGGCCGGTGTCACCCTGAAGCGCTTCACGCGCATCAAGGTCGGCATCTGAGCCTGAAGTCCGTACCGCTACGGACGCCCGACCCGGATAGGGTCGACAGCAGTCGTCGATGTCTCCCGCGTATGCCACCACGCACACGCGCGTGACACACGACAGCAGATCTGACGAGGAGGCCATTGCCGCTGCATGGGATGCGAAACACGCCCCACCGGCAATGGCCTTCTTCGCATGTGCACCACGTAAAAGAGGCGGGATCTCAATGACCACCAAGGCCCAGAAGAGCGACGACGGCAAAGTGACCGGCCGGTTTCTGCTGAAGCTGTCCGGAGAGGCATTCTCCGGCGGCGGGGGCCTGGGCGTCGACCCGGACGTGGTACACGCCATCGCCCGCGAGATCGGGGCCGTCGTACGGGACGGCGCCCAGATCGCGGTCGTGATCGGTGGCGGCAACTTCTTCCGCGGTGCCGAACTCCAGCAGCGGGGCATGGACCGCGCCCGCTCGGACTACATGGGCATGCTCGGCACCGTCATGAACTGCCTCGCCCTGCAGGACTTCCTGGAGAAGGAAGGCATCGACAGCCGGGTCCAGACCGCCATCACCATGGGCCAGGTCGCCGAGCCGTACATCCCGCTGCGTGCCGTGCGCCACCTGGAGAAGGGCCGCGTGGTCATCTTCGGCGCCGGTATGGGCATGCCGTACTTCTCCACCGACACCACCGCCGCCCAGCGCGCCCTGGAGATCGACGCCGAGGCGCTGCTCATGGGCAAGAACGGCGTGGACGGAGTGTACGACTCCGACCCGAAGACCAACCCGGACGCCGTGAAGTTCGACTCTCTCGGCTACGGCGAGGTCATCACGCGCGATCTGAAGGTCGCCGACGCCACGGCGATCACGCTGTGCCGTGACAACAAGCTCCCGATCCTCGTCTTCGAGCTTCTCGCGGAGGGCAATATCGCCCGCGCCGTCAAGGGTGAGAAGATCGGCACACTTGTGGGTGACCAGGTCGGCCGGGACTGACCGGCAACACCGACGGACCCTGACCGGGGGATGGACAATGTCCTGCCGGTCGGGAACCGTGCAGGAAGAAGACGCGACGCAGCCGGCCGCCGGCCCCGACAAGGAACCGCAGCCGGGCCTACTCAAGACACGCAGGAGCAAGTGGTGATCGAAGAGACCCTCCTCGAGGCCGAGGAGAAGATGGAGAAGGCCGTCGTGGTCGCCAAGGAGGACTTCGCCGCGATCCGCACCGGCCGTGCGCACCCGGCGATGTTCAACAAGATCGTGGCCGACTACTACGGCGCGCCGACGCCGATCAACCAGCTGGCTTCGTTCTCCGTGCCGGAGCCGCGGATGGCGGTCGTGACCCCGTTCGACAAGAGCGCGCTGCGCAACATCGAGCAGGCGATCCGGGACTCCGACCTGGGCGTCAACCCGAGCAACGACGGCAACATCATCCGGGTGGTGTTCCCCGAGCTCACCGAGGAGCGCCGCCGGGAGTACATCAAGGTGGCCAAGGGCAAGGGCGAGGACGCCAAGGTGTCCATCCGCTCCGTGCGCCGCAAGGCCAAGGACGCCATCGACAAGCTGATCAAGGACGGCGAGGTCGGCGAGGACGAGGGCCGCCGTGCGGAGAAGGAGCTCGACGACACCACCGCGAAGTACGTCGCGCAGGTGGACGAGCTCCTGAAGCACAAGGAGTCGGAGCTGCTCGAGGTCTGATGAACGACTCTTCCTGGGGAGCGCCGCAGCAAGCCGGGTACTGGGGACCCGCGGACGGGTCATCCGCCCGCGGACCCGTCCCCGGGGCCGCCCCGGCGGCTCCCGACCACGGTGCGCAGGGCGCCCAGCAGACTCGCCCCATGGCCATCGTGCCCGAGGTGCCCGCACCCGGCGGAAACCAGGAGGACGACCGGGGGGCCGCTTTGACGGGCGGCCCCTTGTTCCGCGACGAGACGCCGCAGCCACAGCCGCAGCCGTACGGCACACCGCACGCGCAGCCGCATCCTCGGTCCTACGATGCGCAGCCACAGCCGCAGGCCTACGACCCGCAGTCCTACGAAGCGCCGGGTCCCCGGCCCTACGAAACGCCGCAGCCGTCACCCGTCCCCGGGACGGCCCAGCAGAATCCGGAGCTCATGCCCGACGCCCCGCAGCCGGCGCCCGCGCCGCAGAAGAAGAGCGCGGGCCGCGACCTGGGCGCTGCCATAGGCGTCGGTCTCGGGCTCGGCGTGGTGATCATCGCGTCGCTGTTCATCGTCAAGGCCGTGTTCGTGGGCGTGATCGCGGTCGCGGTCGTGGTCGGCCTGTGGGAGCTCACCAAGCGGCTGGAGGAGCGCAAGGGCATCAGGGCTCCGCTGGTGCCGCTGGCGGTCGGTGGCGCCGCGATGGTGGTCGCCGGGTACGTCCGGGACGCCGAGGGCGCCTGGGTGGCGATGGCGCTCACCACGCTCGCGGTCCTGGTGTGGCGGATGACGCAGCCGCCCGAGGGCTACCTCAAGGACGTCACGGCCGGCGTCTTCGCGGCGTTCTACGTGCCGTTCCTGGCCACGTTCGTGGCGATGATGCTCACCGCGGACGACGGCCCGTTCCGCGTTCTGACCTTCCTGATCCTCACGGTGGTCAGCGACACGGGCGCGTACGCCGTCGGCTGGCGCTTCGGACGGCACAAGCTAGCCCCGCGCATCAGCCCCGGCAAGACCCGCGAGGGCCTGTTCGGCGCGGTCGCCTTCGCCATGGTGGCCGGGGCGCTGTGCATGCAGTTCCTGATCGACGATGGCGCCTGGTGGCAGGGCCTCGTCCTCGGCCTCGCGGTCGCCGCCAGTGCCACCCTCGGCGACCTGGGCGAGTCCATGATCAAACGCGACCTGGGCATCAAGGACATGGGCACTCTGCTCCCGGGCCACGGCGGCATCATGGACCGCCTGGACTCGCTCCTGCCGACGGCTCCGGTGGTCTGGCTGCTGTTGGTGGTCTTCGTCGGCTCGGCCTGAACCGCCTTCGTCGAGGCCCCTTCCCGCCCGGGGAGGGGCCTCGACCTGTGCGGGTGGGCCGGGATGCTACGGAGACTCATTCCGGGGCCGAGCGACGCGGGGGCAGGCGGACCAGACCATGCCTGCGTACCTGCGCCCGCGCGAACGCCGGCGGCGCCGCAGCCCTCCCGGAGTGCGGGACGGACGCGGCGCCGCGGGCGGTGGGTGTCGCGGCGCGACGGTTCGGAACGCCTGCGTCAGACGATCATGTTGTACATGTTCCAGCCGGGACCGATCCTGGTCCGCGACGCGAACGGGGCCGTGGCGCTGCCGGTGCCACGGTAGAACCACAGCACGCCGTCCTTGTCACGGGCGATCAGATCGGGCAGGCCGTCGCGGTTGAGGTCGCTCGGGCCGCGCAGCACGTCGTAGATGTTCCAGCCGGGGCCGATCCTGGTGCGCGCCGCGTACGGCGCGGTGGCGTTGCCGGTGCCCTTGTAGAGCCAGAGCACGCCGCTGGTGTCGCGGGCGACCAGGTCCGCCTTGCCGTCCTTGGTGAGGTCGCCGGTGTCTGCCAGAGCGTTGTACATGTTCCAGCCGGGGCCGATCCTGGTGCGGGTCGCGAAGGGCGCGGCGGTGTTGCCGGTGCCCTTGTAGAGCCAGAGCACGCCGCTGGTGTCGCGGGCGACCAGGTCCGCCCTGCCGTCCCCGGTGAGGTCCCGGGCCCCGGTGATGACCGTGTAGATGTTCCAGCCGGGGCCGACCCTGGTGCGCGAGAGGAAGGGGGCGGACGGCTTGCCGCTGCCCTTGTAGTACCAGAGCACGCCGGTCTTGTCCCGGGCCACCATGTCACCGGTGCCGTCCGCGCGCAGCGCCGTCAGCGACGTCACCGTGTCGTACGTGTTCCAGCCGGGACCGACCCGGTAGCGGGTGAGGAACGGCGCGGAGGCGCTGCCGCTGCCCTGGTACTGCCACAGCGTGCCCGACGAGTCCCGGCCGAGGATGTCGTAGCGGTCGGTGCCGGGGTCTGGCGCGGCACTGTTGACCACGTCGACGTCGGACGTGCGCACCCACGCGATCCGGTGGTTGTAGCGGATCGGGTAGAAGGTGTCGCTCCCCACGACCACCGTGCGGGAACCCGTGCCGGAGCCGTCGAAGGTGCCGCTGTTGTAGTACGAGCCGGTCACGGAGGACCCGGCGAGTGTGTACTTCTGTCCGGCGAGGACGCCGTACTTGGTCAGCGACGCGGTGTTCGAGGCCTGGACCGGCACCCCGGTGCCGGCGTACGCGGCGTCCTCGGGGTAGGTGCGGCCGTACACCGGGACCGAGCTGAGGCCCGCCTTGGGCGTGATCACGCTCTGCGTGCCGACGGCGGCGGCGAACTGGCCGCCCGGGTTGTGGAACCAGGCCTTCTGACCGCCGTACCAGATGGCGGTCCAGTCCCCGCTCGTCCCCGCGACGACGTACTCACCGCCGGCGACGACCTTGTCGCCCCAGTTCCAGCCCTCGGTCGGCTTCGCACTGCCCAGGTACGGGTCGGTGAGGGGAGCGGAGCCGGTGGACGGCGACGTGTACAGGTAGGTGAAGTTGGCCGGCTGGGCGGTGACCGCCGCGCCGTTGTTGGTGAGCTTGGGCTGGTTGGCCGTGGTGAACGGCGGTACGACACGGATCAGCTGTCCGGCCGAGTAGACGCCGCCGGATCCGCCGGCCCCGGTCGGAGCGCCCAGCAGCTGCATGTAGTGGTTCCAGTCCCAGAAGGGCCCCGGGTCCCAGTGCTGGGACTGGACGTTGGCGTCCAGGACGCCCGGGACCTCGTCGTGGCCGATGATGTGCTCACGGTCCAGCGGGATCTCGTACTTGGTCGCCAGGTACTTCACCAGCGCGGCGGAGGACTCGTACTCCGGCTCGGTGTACCAGCTGCCGTCCTTGATCGCGTAGCCCTCGTGCTCGATGCCGATCGAGTGCATGTTCATGCTCTTGTTGCCGGCATGCCATGCCTCGTCCTTGTTCTCGACCATCTGGGTGACCAGACCGTCGGAGGCGCGGATCAGGTAGTGGGCACTGGCGTAGGTGTCGGAGTTCTGGAAGGACGCCAGCGAACCGTCGTAGGTGCCCTCGGTGTCGTGCAGCAGGATGTAGCGGATCTCGTGGCCGGTCGTGGGGCGGCTCGCGACGCCGTAGTTGCCCCAGTCGGTGTTGTCGGTGGCGCTGTTCTGCTTGTACGCGGCGGGGCGGAAGTCGCAGTTCAGTCCGGACGGGCAGTCGGGCGCCGGGGCGGTGGCCGTGGTGGCCGCGGCGAGGTCGAGGTCCGAGGACTTCTTCGGCCGCACCGCCGGGTCGGCCGGCAGGGTGACGCTCTGGCCGTCCGTGGTGACCCGCTGCTCACCGGTCTTGATCGACTCGTACACGCGCTCGGCGAAGAGCTCCGCGCCCTTGTGGTCCGGGGCCTGGCCGGCGCGGGCCACGGCCGGGTACCAGGCGCCCGGGTCGGCCGGCAGCGAGCCGGTGGCGTCCTTCTGGTACCGGGCGAGGAGTGCGGCGCCCGCCCGGATGCTCTGCCCCGTGTCGCTCTGCACCTTCTCCGGCGAGACGTCGATGAGGCCGGCCGCCTTGTCCAGGGTGTGCAGTCGCGGGTCACTGGTGTCGACCGGCTTCTCGCGCAGGCTCTTGAGCGCCCGCTGGGCGTTGAAATGCTTCTCGATGGCCGGGTCGCCGCTGAGGTTCATGTGGTCGAGCAGGCGCTCGCGCTCGTCGGCGTCGCCGCCGTGGCCGTTCCCGAGGTCCTCGGAGTCGACGTCCGTGAGACCCATGACGTTGTAGGCGCCGGTGGTGCTGGGCAGCCCGTCGTGGTCCTCCCAGAGCGTCTGCCGGTAGGAGACCGCCATGAGCACGCTCTGCGGGACGTGGAATTCCGCGGCGGCGTGCTCGAACTCGCTCTGCAGCCGGGCTCCCGGGGGGACAGCGGCCTGTGCGCCGTTCGAGCCGAGGAGGCCGGGCGCCGCCAGGGCCAGCGTTCCCGCCGTCGTGGCGACGGCCGCGACCGCGGCCACACCGTAGACGAGCAGTCTCCTCTTCCTGCGGTCTCTGCGATGGCCGGCGTTCAAGTCCCCACCCCTTGCGGTCATGACGTTCAGGTCGGTGCGCAGCCCGGAGTGCGGGCTCGCAACCATGCCCTTCAGCGTTGAAGGAGTGCTTGGCGTCACCAGTGGGATCGGTGGGACGATCACCGAACCGGCGGGCGCGTGGCGGTCCGGGCGCGGCACTTTTCAGCGGAGTGGAAATGCAAGAAATAAGGCGGGAAGCCGCAGGGAACACCGGATGAACGACCGCCGCAAAAGCCCCAGTTCAGGGGTGGGAGGACGTCTGTGGTGACGTTGATCACAGTCCAGTCGCGAACGACAGCCGTCGGGTGTGGGTCACTGGGCCGATGCCTCGGGACGATGAGGTCCGTGCCCCATCCGTGCCCGATGGTGCGGGACCCGCGGGGAGCCGCGGTGGCTGGACGTCAATCGCCAAAGCCGTCCTCACCCCGGAGCGGCAACGCTGAAGAAGCTCAGTGATCCGTGCTGCTTGGAGACCGGCTGACATCGACGTCTGACAGCCACGGCAGCACACAACCACGTATCTCGACGGCCTCCAGCGACCTGGCCGACCGGTGCTGGAAGCGCCCGTTCAGGGCCCTCGCGATCCCGGGATCGAACTCCTGAAGCGGTGCTCACGCATGAGCGCCCTCCCGGGCCGTCCTGGGGCCGTGGAAGGGCGCTCGATGATGACCAACGCCGACAACTGCCGACAGCTCAGCAGCAGGCCAGGACGTTGATCGATAAGACGGCCGCAGGACACGACCGCCGATGATCAGTTGTCGCTGTGCTGAGGGGCTGCCCTCGGGTTCACCAGAAGTGAGATCGAGTTCGATCACGGCCGAGAAGTCTCCGGATCAGCAAGAACGTGCCTACGGTGATCAGGGCCACCCCAATAAGGATCAAGGCCACCCCGAGAGCGATCAGAAACGTCCCGATAAGGACCAGCAGCGCCCCAATCAGGACCAAGAGCGTCCCGATGATGAGGAGAAAGATCGCGAGGACGGTCACGGTTGTCTCCTGTCCTCCCTCCCGCTCTGACTCCTTCCCCCGCTTCCGTGGAAACACTCTGCTTCGGGATCACCGACGAGTTGCCACGGCCAAGAGGTCAGCCCGGTCACGTCCGCCGGTTTCGATCAAGACCGGTGCTGGGCCGTCCCCGGGCCGTGCGTCCCTGAACCGATCACGGGCTCTGAAGTGCCGGCGGCGGACGTGGTGTGGGGGAGCTGGGCGGCAACCGTCGCGGCCCTGCCTGTGGGGACCCGGACCACGGGAGAGGGCGTCAGTCGCCGGCCCTTCGGTGTCTTCAGATGTATAGGGGGTTTTCTGGTACGCCCACCGCCACCAGGTGAGGGTCCGGCTCGACGAGTGGGGCGGCTGACGAATGATCGTTCCTGGGCTGTCTCCGGGCCGTCCGAGGTCGCTCAGCGACGAATGGTGACGACTGCCGACGACAGTCGCAGCCGGCGACACCCCCCAGCTCACCCAAGTCGATCTGCGACACTGGTACCACCATGCCCAAGCCCGGAGAACTCACTTTCGTCGCCCCGCGCGGAGCCAAGAAGCCGCCGCGGCACCTTGCCGATCTCTCGCCCGCCGAGCGCAAGGAGGCCGTCGCCGCGATCGGCGAGAAGCCGTTTCGTGCCAAGCAGCTCTCGCAGCACTACTTCGCGCGGTACGCGCACGACCCGGAGCAGTGGACCGACATCCCGGCCGGATCCCGGGCCAAGCTGCGGGAGACGCTGCTTCCGGAGCTGATGACGGTGGTACGGCATCTGTCGACCGACCAGGGCACCACCCGCAAGACGCTGTGGCGGCTGTTCGACGGCACGCTCGTCGAGTCCGTGCTCATGCGCTACCCGGACCGGGTGACCATGTGCATCAGCTCGCAGGCCGGGTGCGGGATGAACTGCCCGTTCTGCGCCACCGGACAGGCCGGGCTCGACCGGAACCTGTCGACCGCCGAGATCGTGCACCAGATCGTCGACGGGATGCGGGCCCTGCGCGACGGCGAGGTGCCGGGCGGTCCGGCGCGGCTGTCCAACATCGTGTTCATGGGCATGGGCGAACCGCTCGCCAACTACAACCGGGTCGTCGGCGCCATCCGGGCCCTGACCGCCCAGGAGCCGGACGGGCTGGGGCTGTCCCAGCGCGGGATCACCGTCTCGACGGTGGGCCTGGTCCCGGCGATCCACCGGTTCGCCGACGAGGGCTTCAAGTGCCGCCTCGCCATCTCCCTGCACGCCCCGGACGACGAGCTGCGCGACACCCTCGTCCCCGTGAACACACGGTGGAAGGTGCGGGAGGTGCTGGACGCCGGCTTCGAGTACGCCGCCAAGTCCGGGCGCCGGCTGTCCATCGAGTACGCGCTGATCCGGGACATCAACGACCAGGCCTGGCGCGGCGACCGGCTCGGCCGCCTCCTCAAGGGCAAGCCGGTGCACGTCAACTGCATCCCGCTCAACCCGACCCCCGGCTCCAAGTGGACCGCCTCGCGACCGGAGGACGAGAAGGCGTTCGTCGAGGCGATCGCGGCGCACGGAGTGCCGGTGACCATCCGGGACACCCGCGGGCAGGAGATCGACGGAGCGTGCGGTCAGCTCGCCGCCACCGAGAGGTAGCCGGCAGCCGGGCGACGGCCGGACGGTAGTCTGGGCCCGTACACATCTTCATATTCCGACAGGGGAGCGCCACAGCGCTGAGAGTGCGGCACCGGCCGCAGACCCTCTGAACCTCGCCCAGGTCATTCTGGGTAGGAAGTTCGGTCATCACTCGAGCTGTTGCGCCCTGCCCTGGCATCCCTCGCGGATTCCGGGCGGGGCCGCGTCTCTTCCTGGCCAACCCCCAGGAGGACATCCAGTGCACATCAAGTCGTTCGTCGCTGTGGCCGTGGGGCTCGGTCTCGTCACGCTGTCCGCGTGCGGGTCGTCCGACGGCAAGGGGACAAGTGGGGCCGCGGAGTCCAAGACCGTGACCCTCGTCAGCCACGACTCATGGGCCGCCTCCAAGAGCGTCATCGCCGCCTTCGAGAAGAGCTCCGGCTACACCGTCAAGGTCCTCAAGGACGGCGACGCCGGCCAGGCCGTCAACAAGGCCATCCTCACCAAGGACAATCCGCAGGGCGACGTCTTCTTCGGCGTCGACAACACCCTGCTCTCCCGCGCCCTCGACAACGGCCTGTTCCAGCCGTACCAGCCCAAGGGCTCGGACCTGGTCCTGCCCCAGTACCGGGCCGACCAGGCGAAGCACCGGGTCACGCCGATCGACTCCGGCGACATCTGCGTCAACTACGACAAGAAGTACTTCGCGGACCACAAGCTGACCCCGCCGGCCTCCTTCGACGACCTCGTCAAGCCGCAGTACAAGAACCTCCTCGTCACCGAGAACGCCGCCACCTCCTCGCCCGGCCTCGGCTTCCTGCTCGGCACCGCCGCGAAGTACGGCGACGGAGGCTGGCAGGACTACTGGAAGAAGCTCAAGGCCAACGGCGTCAAGGTCGTCGACGGCTGGGAGCAGGCATACGACCAGGAGTTCTCCGGTTCCGCGGGCGGGAAGAAGGCCAAGGGCGACCGGCCGCTCGTCGTCTCCTACGCCTCCTCGCCGCCCGCCGAGGTCGTCTACGCCGACCCGAGGCCGAAGACCGCGCCGACCGGCGTCGCGGACGGCACCTGCTTCCGGCAGATCGAGTACGCCGGACTGCTCGGCAACGCCCGGAACACCAAGGGCGGCAAGGCGTTCATCGACTTCCTGCTCACCAAGCGGTTCCAGGACGACATGCCGCTGAACATGTTCGTCTACCCGGTGACCAAGGGCGCCCAGGTGCCGCCGGAGTTCACGAAGTACGGCCCCCAGGCCAAGAATCCGGAGACCATGGCCCCCGACAAGATCGCCGCCAACCGTGACCAGTGGGTCAGGTCGTGGACCTCACTCGTGCTGAAGTAGCCCCCGGCAGGGGCCCAGGGAGCAGCCGTTCGGGGAACGCGGCACGGCTCGGCCTGATGGCCGTGCCGGTCGCGTTCTTCGCGGTGTTCTTCGCCTATCCCGTCGCCGCGATCGTCCGGCGCGGTCTGAAGGCCGACGGGGCATGGCAGTTCGGGCGGATCGTGGACGTGCTCGGACAGACCGACATCCGGCACGTGCTGTGGTTCACCACCTGGCAGGCGCTGGCCTCCACCGCGCTCACCCTGCTGATCGCGCTGCCCGGGGCGTATGTCTTCGCGCGGTTCGACTTCCCCGGCCGTCAGGTCCTGCGGGCCGTGGTCACCGTGCCGTTCGTGCTGCCCACCGTCGTCGTCGGCACCGCCTTCCTCGCGCTGGTCGGGCGCGGTGGCCTGCTCGACGAGCTGTGGGGCGTACGGCTCGACACCACGGTGTGGGCGATCCTCCTGGCCCACGTCTTCTTCAACTACGCGGTCGTCGTACGGACGGTGGGCGGGCTGTGGTCCCAGCTCGACCCCCGGCAGGAGGAGGCCGCCCGGATGCTGGGCGCCTCGCCGCTGACCGCCTGGCGGAAGGTCACCCTGCCAGCCCTGGCCCCGGCGGTCGCGGCCGCCGCCCTCATGGTCTTCCTGTTCACCTTCACCTCCTTCGGCGTGGTGCAGATCCTCGGCGGCCCCACCTTCTCCACCCTCGAAGTGGAGATCTACCGGCAGACCTCCGAGATCTTCGACCTGTCCACCGCGGCCGTGCTGACGATCGTGCAGTTCCTCGCGGTGGGCGCGATCCTCGCCGTGCACGCCTGGACCGTACGGCGCCGGGAGACCGCGCTGAAGCTGGTGGACGCCTCCCTCACCGCCCGCCGCCCGCGCGGCGCGGGGCAGTGGGCGCTGCTGGCCGGCGTCCTGGCCACCGTCGCCCTGCTCCTCCTGCTGCCGCTCGCCGTGCTGGTGCAGCGTTCGCTCACCGCGCCCGGCTTCGGCTACTACCGGGCGCTGACCGACGCCGACGGCGGAACCTTCCTGGTCGCGCCGATCAACGCCATCGGCACCTCCCTGTCCTACGCCGCCGCCGCGACCGCCATCGCCGTGGGTGTAGGCGGCCTCGCCGCCGCCGCGCTCACCCGCAGGGACGCCGGCCGGATCGTGCGCGGTTTCGACGCACTGCTGATGCTGCCGCTCGGGGTGTCGGCCGTGACGGTGGGCTTCGGTTTCCTGATCGCGCTGGACGAGCCGCCGTTGGACCTCAGGCAGTCCTGGATCCTGGTCCCGCTCGCGCAGGCCTTGGTCGGCGTTCCCTTCGTGGTGCGGACCATGCTGCCCGTGCTGCGCGCGGTGGACGTACGGCTGCGGGAGGCGGCGGCCGTGCTCGGGGCGTCGCCGTGGCGGGTGTGGCGGGAGGTCGACCTGCCGATGGTGCGGCGGGCGCTGCTGGTCGCCGCGGGATTCGCCTTCGCCGTGTCGCTGGGGGAGTTCGGGGCGACCGTGTTCATCGCCCGGCCCGACAACCCGACCCTGCCGGTCGCCGTGGCCCGGCTGCTGTCGCGGCCCGGCGACCTCAACTACGGGCAGGCGATGGCCCTGTCGACGATTCTCATGGTGGTGTGCGCGGTGGCGCTGCTGGTACTCGAACGGCTGCGCACCGACCGGAGCGGGGAGTTCTAGATGCTGCTGGGCCTTCAGGCCGCGACCGTCCGCTTCGGCAGGCGTGCCGTGCTCGACGCCGTCGATCTCGCGGTCGCCGAGCACGAGATCGTGTGTGTGCTCGGACCCAGCGGCAGCGGCAAGTCGACGCTGCTGCGGGCGGTGGCCGGGCTGCAGCAGCTCGACTCCGGACGGGTGCTGCTCGACGGGCGGGACCAGACGGGGGTGCCGGTGCACCGGCGCGAGATCGGCCTGATGTTCCAGGACCACCAGCTCTTCCCGCAGCGGGACGTGGCCGGGAACGTCGGCTTCGGGCTGCGCATGCACGGCTCGGCGAAGGGCGAACGGTCCGCCAGAGTAGGTGAGTTGCTGGAGCTGGTCGGGCTGCCGGGCGCGGGTGCCCGGGCCGTGGCCGCGCTGTCCGGCGGTGAGCAGCAGCGGGTGGCCCTGGCCCGCGCCCTCGCGCCGCGGCCGCGGCTGCTGATGCTCGACGAACCGCTGGGCCAGCTCGACCGCTCGCTGCGGGAACGGCTCGTGGTCGAACTGCGGGAGCTGTTCGGCCGGTTGGGCACCACGGTGCTGGCCGTCACCCACGACCAGGGCGAGGCCTTCGCGCTCGCCGACCGGGTGGTGGTGATGCGGGACGGCCGGATCGCCCAGTCCGGTACACCCCTCGAGGTGTGGCAGCGGCCGGCGGACGCCTTCGTGGCCCGCTTCCTAGGCTTCGAGAACGTCGTCGACGCGAGGGTCGACGGCGAGGCCGCGGTCACCCCATGGGGCAAGGTGCCGGTGCCCCGGGACGCACCGCAGGGCGCGCGCACCCTCCTCGTACGGCCCGCCGGGGTACGTCTCCTTCCCATCGACGAAGGCCTGCGCTGCCGGGTCGCCGCCCGCACCTTCAAGGGCACGCACGTCGCCGTGCACCTCCAGCCGCAGGACGCGCCGCGCCTGGAGGCGGCCTGCCCGCTCAGGTCGGCACCGGAGGTCGGGGACGAGGTCGGAGTGGAGTTCGACCTGGCCGACGTCGTGGTCCTGGACTGATCACGCGGCCACCGTGGACGTCCGTGGCCCGCCCCCGGCTTCGGGGACGGGCCACGGACGGCGTGCGGAGGCGTCAGCGCCCGTCGTTCGCCCCTCGGCGGCGCAGGCCGTAGTAGACCGCGCCACCGCCGACGACGACCAGGGCGGCCGCGATGCCGGCGATCAGACCGGTGTTGGAGCTCGCACCCGTCTCTGCGAGGTTGGAGTCACCGGCGGCGGGCGACGGAGCGTTGCTCACGGTGCCCGCCGGAGCGGTGCTGCTCTGCGAGGCGGACGGCGTCGGAGCCGCCGTGGCGGGCTTCGACGGCGTCGCCGACGCCGACGGGGTCGGGGTGGCCGGCTTCGACGGGGTGGCCGGTGTGCTCGGCGCGGCCGGCGTGCAGGCCGTGGACGGAGTGGTCAGGTTGGGCGTGATGTCCGCGTCGACCAGTTTGCCTCCGGCCTTGACGTGGATGCGGTAGACGGCGTTCGGCTGCCAGTCCTCGGCGAATGTGACGGATGTGCCCTGGGCCGAGCCCTTGACCTCCTGGTTGCCGATCTTCTTCGCGTCGGCGCCGTTGTTCTCCAGGAACACGGAGACGACCGCCGGGGTGCCGTACGCGTCCTTGTCGGTGACGACGATGACGCCATGGCCGTCGACGCACGTGGCCTCGGCGGAGAACTCGCTGATGTCGCAGGCGAGTGCGTTGCCGGCGGCACCGAGCGCGAGTGCGACGGCTCCGGCGGCAACGCCCAGGGTGCGCACGGAACGTGCGGTACGACGGGACAGTGATATGGACAAGATAGCCACTTTGCCCTTCACGGGATGCGCAATTGCGGGGGGTGAAGGGGGTGTTGGGGCGACCACGGACGACGCGGCTGCCCCGGCACCCCCAGGAGGCTCAGGTGTATAAGCGCTCCGTCAGAACTGTCAACGCATGGGCCCCGCAAGGGCGTTGGCTTTGCCTTTTTATTAACCGCGCGGACGTTTCGACGTCGCGGGCCGGTCCTGGTCCTGGACGCCGCGGGTCAGCCCTGCACCGCCGCGGGGTCCATCCACATGACCTCCCAGGTGTGCCCGTCGAGGTCGTCGAAGGCGCGGCCGTACATGTGGCCGTAGTCCTGCGTCTCGCCGGTCACGCTGCCACCGGCCGCCACCGCCTTCTCGACCAGCTCGTCGACCTTCTCGCGGCTCTCGGCGCTCAGGCAGATCAGCACCTCGCTGGTCTTCGTGGAGTCCGCGATCTCCTTCTTGGTGAAGTCGGCGTAGCGCTGCCTGCCGAGCAGCATCGCGATGATCGTGTCGCTGATGACGACGCAGGCGCAGTCGTCGGTGGAGAACTGCGGGTTGATGGTGTAGCCGAGCTCGGTGAAGAACTTCTTGGACGCGGCCACGTCGTCGGTCGCCAGGTTCACGAAGATCATCTGCTGGTACATGGTGGGGTCTCTCCCGTCGGGTGCGTGTCGTTCATGCCGTTCGATGGGGTAGACCGGACCTCGGCGCGTAACTCATCGGTGGCGCGGAACTTTTTCCGCGCGAGTCCGTCAGCGGGCCAGCGGCAGCGCGGCGAGGTCGGCGATCAGCAAGGTCAGCGGGGCGAAGACGCCCAGCAGGGCGCCGGCGCGCAGGGCGGCGGCGGTGCGCAGCGTCGTGGTGGGCGCGCCGAGCCGCACCAGGGCGGCGGTGATGTCGGAGCGGGCCTGCCGCGCTTCCACGGCCGCGGTGAGCAGGGTGGTCACGGTGCAGCCGGCCACGAGGAGCGTGCCCAGGACGGTCAGCGGGCCGAGTGCGGGCGCGCTGTGGTCGTACAGCGCGACCATCGCGAACGTCGCCGACGCCACCGCGCACACGACGCCCAGTGGGCGGCCGATACGGCCCGCCTCCTCCATAAGGATCCGGCCGGCCAGGAGGCGCACGGCCCCGGGGGAGGCCGACTGCAGCAGCCGGCCGCACAGGTGGGTGAGGCCGGGGCCGGCCAGGGCGAGACCGAGGGCGGTCAGCAGCCAGCCGAGGAGCACCGGCGCGGAGTCGGCGGCGAGGCCGCCGGGGAGCGCCGTGGTGGAGGCGCCGGGAGAGCCCGGGGTGCGGCCGGCGTAGGCCTCGACGGCGAGGCCGGCGGCCAGGACGAGGTCGACCGCGCGCTCGCCGTACTGCGCGCCCCGAGCCCCGCCGCCCTCCCCAAGGGGCTGAGCGGACCGACCCTGGAGCGCGTGACGGGCGCCCTGCGCACGGCGGACGAGGGACTGACGGCGGCCGGGGTCGCCGAGGCGGTCGGCATCTCCCGCATCACGGCCCGCCGCTATCTGGAGCACCTGGTCGACACGGGTCGCGCCGCCCGCCGGCCGCTGTACGGCCAGGTCGGCAGGCCGGAGCTGGTGTACCGGTGGGTGCCGGGGGACGCGCCTGTCCGGTAGTCGGGAAGCGGGCCGTGGGGGTGCGCACCCCCACGGCCCGCTTCCGTCGTCGAGGGGTGCCGGCTTCGTCGTGGTGCGGTTCCGGCTGGGCGGGCGCGGAACCTACGGAACCGTACGTTCGCACAACCCGTGATCCTGGTGGAACGAACCGTGGTCATCGGGCGCACGGGACCCTAGCTTGTGGCCGTGCGCCGACCCTCAGCTACACCGAACCACGCTCCCCCGTTCAACGCGCCGGCCGCCCGGCGGCTGCGTGCCGCTCTCGGCATGGGGCCCGAGCACGTCGCCCACGGCATGCGGATCTCGTACGGGCTGCCCTACGTCACCCCCGACCTCGTCACCGCCTGGGAGCGCGGGATCGCCTCCCCCTCCAACCCGGAGCTGACCGCGCTCGCCGGGGTGCTGTGGTGCTCGCCGGGCGAACTGATCGGCAGGCCGCGCACCCTGCGCGAGCACCGCATCGGCCGCGGTCTGCCGCCGGAGGACGTGGCCCGCGCCGTCGGGCTCGACCTTCCCCGCTATCTGCGGATGGAGGACAGCGACGGCTGGAGCGGCAACGAGCGGCAGTCCGCCGCGCTCGCGGGCGTGCTGGATCTGTCCCTGCCCGACTTCGTCGCCGTCACCGGGCGCGAGGGCAGACTCGCCGAGCTGCTGCGCAGCGCCGTCGACACCCGCTGGCAGGCCTACGTCCGGCCGGTGGGCAAGGTGGTGCCTCTGGAGCGCCGCGTGCTGGAGAGGGTGCTCCAGGAGCTGCACCAGGACTACCAGGGGCAGATGGTCGCCTCGCTCAGCTGGGGCGGCAACAGCGCCGCCGACCAGGCGGGCGACGCCGGCCGAGGCTTCCTCGAGCGGATCGTGGAGCACTTCTGGGCCCGGGCCGGGGCCGCCTCGTAGAGCCGTCGTGGCATCTAGAAGACGGACTCCGTCTCGTCCATGCGGTCCTTGGGCACCGTCTTCAGCTCGGTCACGGCCTCCGCGAGCGGGACCATCACGATGTCGGTGCCGCGCAGCGCGGTCATGTGGCCGAACTCGCCGCGGTGCGCCGCCTCCACCGCGTGCCAGCCGAAGCGGGTGGCGAGGACGCGGTCGTAGGCGGTGGGCACGCCGCCGCGCTGGACGTGGCCGAGGATGACCGGCTTGGCCTCCTTGCCGAGCCGCTTCTCCAGCTCGTACGCCAGGGCCGTGCCGATGCCCTGGAAGCGCTCGTGGCCGTACTTGTCGATCGCGCCCTTGCCGTAGTCCATGGTGCCGACGGCGGGGTGGGCGCCCTCGGCGACGCAGATCACGGCGAACTTCTTGCCGCGGGCGAAGCGCTCCTCGACCATCTTGACCAGGTCGGCGGGGTCGAAGGGGCGCTCGGGCAGGCAGATGCCGTGGGCGCCGGCGGCCATGCCGGACTCCAGGGCGATCCAGCCCGCGTGCCGGCCCATGACCTCGACCACCATCACGCGCTGGTGGGACTCGGCGGTGGTCTTCAGCCGGTCCATCGCCTCGGTGGCCACGCCGACGGCAGTGTCGAAGCCGAACGTGCGGTCGGTGGAGGAGATGTCGTTGTCGATCGTCTTCGGCACGCCCACCACGGGCAGGCCGGCGTCCGACAGCATGCGCGCAGCGGTCAGCGTGCCCTCGCCGCCGATCGGGATCAGCGCGTCGATGCCGAACCGGTGGATCATGTCGGAGGCGTTCTCGCAGGCCTCACGGAGCCGGTCGCGCTCCAACCGGGAGGAGCCGAGGATGGTGCCGCCGAGGGCCAGGATGCCGCCCACCGCGTTGAGGTCCAGCTCGCGGTAGCGGCCGTCGAGCAGGCCCGCGTAGCCGTCCTCGAAGCCGATGACCTCGTCACCGTACGTCGTGACCGCTCGGTGCACGACCGACCGGATCACCGCGTTCAGTCCCGGACAGTCTCCGCCTGCCGTGAGAACTCCGATACGCATCGCGCTGTGTCTCCTGCCCACTGTTGATACCGGTGATCCTGTCCGATTGTTTCACGTCCCCGAGGCCACTACGCCTTGACGGGCGCCTTATCTATAGGCGGGGGTATTGTCAAGAGGGTTCCGCTCCCCCCGGCGGGCGTTTTTTTGCCTACACGAGTGACACATCCACGCATCCCGGACGACCTCGACGAAGACGACGACCCTGATGAAACGGAGAGCCCGCGTGACCCGCAGCGTGTACGTGACTGGCATCGACCGCGGCGACGGCCGCCAGGTCGTCGAGCTGGGAGTCATGGAGCTGCTGACCCGGCAGGTCGACCGGGTGGGCGTCTTCCGCCCGCTCGTCCACGACGGTCCGGACCGCCTCTTCGAACTGCTGCGCGCCCGCTACCGGCTGGCCCAGGACCCGGCGACCGTCTACGGCATGGACTACCACGAGGCGTCCACCCTCCAGGCCGAGCAGGGCACCGACGAGCTGGTGTCCGTCCTCGTCGACCGCTTCCACCGGGTGGCCCGCGACTACGACGTGGTCCTCGTCCTCGGTACCGACTTCGCCGACACCCAGCTACCGGACGAGCTGTCCCTGAACGCCCGGCTGGCCAACGAGTTCGGCGCCTCCGTGCTCCCCGTCGTGGGCGGCCGCAGGCAGACTGCGGAGTCCGTGCTCGCCGAGACCCGCAACGCCTACCGGGCCTACGACGGCCTCGGCTGCGACGTCCTGGCCATGGTCACCAACCGCGTGGCCCGTGATGACCGCGACGAGATAGCCGGGCGGCTGGCCGGCCGGCTGCCCGTGCCCTGCTGGGTGGTGCCCGACGAGCCCGCCCTGTCCGCCCCGACCGTCGCGCAGATCACCCACGCCCTGGACGGCAAGGTCCTGCTGGGCGACGACTCGGGGCTGGCCCGGGACGCGCTCGACTTCGTCTTCGGCGGGGCCATGCTGCCCAACCTCCTCAAGGCCCTGACCCCGGGCTGCCTGGTCGTCACCCCCGGCGACCGCGCCGACCTGGTCGTGGGCTCGCTCGCCGCGCACAGCGCCGGCACCCCGCCGATCGCCGGCGTACTTCTCACGCTGAACGAGGAGCCGGTCGAGGAGATCCTCACCCTCGCCGCCCGGCTCGCCCCGGGCACGCCGGTCGTCTCGGTCACCGGCAACAGCTTCCCCACGGCCGAGCGGCTGTTCTCCCTGGAGGGCAAGCTGAACGCGGCCACCCCGCGCAAGGCCGAGACCGCGCTCGGCCTGTTCGAGCGGTACGTCGACACCTCCGACCTCAGCAAGCGCGTCTCCGCGCCCAGCAGCGACCGGGTCACCCCGATGATGTTCGAGCACAAGCTGCTCGAACAGGCCCGCTCCGACAAGCGGCGGGTGGTGCTGCCGGAGGGCACCGAGGAGCGCGTGCTGCACGCCGCGGAGGTGCTGCTGCGCCGCGGCGTGTGCGACCTGACCCTGCTCGGGCCGGAGGACGCCATCCGCAAGAAGGCCGCCGACCTCGGTATCGACCTCGGCGACACGCAGCTGATCGACCCGGCCGTCTCCGAACTGCGCGACGCCTTCGCCGAGCGGTACGCCCGGCTGCGCGCCCACAAGGGCGTCACGGTCGAGCTGGCGTACGACGTGGTGTCCGACGTGAACTACTTCGGCACGCTGATGGTCCAGGAGGGGCTGGCCGACGGCATGGTGTCGGGCTCCGTGCACTCCACGGCCGCGACCATCCGGCCCGCGTTCGAGATCATCAAGACCAAGCCGGAGGCCTCCATCGTGTCCTCCGTGTTCTTCATGTGCCTGGCCGACAAGGTGCTCGTCTACGGCGACTGCGCGGTCAACCCCGACCCGGACGCCGAGCAGCTCGCCGACATCGCCGTCCAGTCGGCGGCCACCGCCGCGCAGTTCGGCGTGGAGCCGCGGATCGCGATGCTGTCGTACTCCACCGGCACGTCCGGCGTCGGCGCCGACGTGGACAAGGTGCGCGAGGCCACCGAGCTGGTGCGGCTGCGCCGCCCGGACCTCAGGATCGAGGGGCCGATCCAGTACGACGCGGCCGTGGAGCCGTCGGTGGCCGCAACCAAGCTGCCGGACTCGGAGGTCGCCGGGCAGGCCAGCGTGCTGATCTTCCCGGACCTGAACACCGGCAACAACACCTACAAGGCAGTGCAGCGCTCGGCCCGCGCGATCGCGGTCGGCCCGGTCCTGCAGGGCCTGCGCAAGCCGGTCAACGACCTGTCCCGCGGCGCCCTGGTGCAGGACATCGTCAACACCGTGGCGATCACCGCGATCCAGGCCCAGGCCCAGACACCCGCCGCGCCCACGAAGCCCGCCAACTGACGCCCACACAGAGAGCTTTCGAACACCGTGAACGCGACCCGCGTCCTCGTCCTCAACTCCGGCTCCTCCTCGGTGAAGTACCAGCTGCTCGACATGCGGGACGCGTCCCGGCTCGCCGTCGGCCTGGTCGAGCGCATCGGCGAGCAGACCTCCCGGCTCAAGCACACCTGCCTCTCCTCCGGCGACACACGGGAGCAGAACGGTCCCATCGCCGACCACGACGCCGCCCTGAAGGCCGTCGCCGAGGAGCTGGCCAAGGACGGGAGCGGCCTGGACTCCCCGGAGCTGGCAGCGATCGGGCACCGGGTGGTGCACGGCGGCATGTTCTTCACCGAGCCGACCGTCATCGACGACGCCGTGCTCACCGAGATCGAACGGCTGATCCCGGTGGCGCCGCTGCACAACCCGGCCAACCTCACCGGTATCCGCACCGCCATGGCGCTGCGCCCCGACCTGCCCCAGGTCGCCGTCTTCGACACGGCCTTCCACACCACCATGCCGGAGTCCGCGGCGCGCTACGCCATCGAGACGAAGCTCGCGGACCGGTACCGGGTGCGGCGCTACGGCTTCCACGGCACCTCGCACGCCTACGTCTCCCGCGAGACCGCCAGGCTGCTGGGCCGGGCGCCCGAGGACGTCAACGTGATCGTGCTGCACCTGGGCAACGGTGCGTCCGCCACGGCGGTCCGGGGCGGGAAGTGCGTGGACACCTCCATGGGGCTCACCCCGCTGGAGGGGCTGGTGATGGGCACGCGTTCCGGTGATCTGGACCCGGCCGTCATCTTCCATTTGCAGCGGGTTGGCGGAATGTCCATGGACGAGATCGACACTCTTCTCAACAAGAGGAGCGGCCTGTTCGGTCTGTGCGGCGACAACGACATGCGCGAGATTCGCCGCCGGATGGACGAGGGCGACGAGCAGGCGCGGCTCGCCTTCGACATCTACATCCACCGGCTGAAAAAGTACATCGGCGCCTATTACGCGGTACTCGGCACGGTGGACGCGGTCGCCTTCACCGCCGGGGTCGGCGAGAACGCGGATTTCGTGCGGGCCGCCGCCCTCGCGGGTCTGGAGGGGCTGGGTCTCGCGGTGGACGGCGCGCGGAACGCCGTGCGCGGCGGTGAGGCCCGGCTGATCTCACCGGACGGCGCGCGGGTCGCCGTGGCCGTGGTCCCGACGGACGAGGAAATGGAGATCGCCAGCCAGACCTACGCACTGGTCGGAAAGGACAGCCGCGGCAACTGAATTCGACTCGACCGGCACTCGCCTGAGCGCGGACCCGCCCATTTGTATTTTCCGCCAGCCGGAATATTCCGCAGCGAAACAAACCGATAGGATCGCCCCATGCGCCGTTCGAAAATCGTCTGTACTCTCGGCCCCGCGGTCGACTCCCACGAGCAGCTCGTCGCGCTGATCGAAGCCGGCATGAATGTGGCCCGCTTCAACTTCAGCCACGGCACGCACTCCGAACACCAGGGGCGGTACGACCGCGTCCGGGCCGCGTCCAAGGAGACCGGCCGGGCCATCGCCGTCCTGGCCGACCTGCAGGGCCCGAAGATCCGTCTGGAGACCTTCGCCGAGGGCCCCGTCGAGCTGGAGCGGGGTGACGAGTTCACCATCACCACCGAGGACGTCCCGGGCGACAAGCAGATCTGCGGCACCACGTACAAGGGACTGCCGGGCGACGTCTCGCGCGGCGACCAGATCCTGATCAACGACGGCAACGTCGAGCTCAAGGTCCTGGACGTCGAGGGCCCGCGGGTGAAGACGATCGTCATCGAGGGCGGCGTGGTCTCCGACCACAAGGGCATCAACCTGCCCGGCGCGGCCGTGAACGTGCCCGCGCTGTCCGAGAAGGACGTCGAGGACCTGCGCTTCGCGCTGCGCATGGGCTGCGACATGGTCGCCCTGTCCTTCGTCCGGGACGCCAAGGACGTCGCCGACGTCCACCGGGTCATGGACGAGGAGGGCCGTCGCGTCCCGGTCATCGCCAAGGTGGAGAAGCCGCAGGCGGTGGAGAACATGGAGGACGTCGTGATGGCGTTCGACGGTGTGATGGTGGCCCGCGGCGACCTGGCCGTCGAGTATCCGCTCGAGAAGGTCCCGATGGTGCAGAAGCGCCTGATCGAGATGTGCCGGCGCAACGCCAAGCCGGTGATCGTCGCGACCCAGATGATGGAGTCGATGATCACCAACTCCCGCCCGACCCGCGCCGAGGCCTCCGACGTGGCCAACGCGATCCTGGACGGTGCCGACGCGGTGATGCTGTCGGCCGAGTCCAGCGTGGGCGCGTACCCGATCGAGACGGTCAAGACGATGTCGAAGATCGTCCAGGCGGCCGAGGAGGAGCTGCTGTCCAAGGGCCTGCAGCCGCTGGTCCCGGGCAAGAAGCCGCGCACGCAGGGCGGTTCGGTGGCCCGTGCCGCCGCCGAGATCGCCGACTTCCTCGGCGGCAAGGGCCTGGTGGCCTTCACGCAGTCCGGTGACACGGCCCGCCGGCTCTCGCGCTACCGCGCGGCCCAGCCGATCCTGGCGTTCACCACGGACGAGTCCACCCGCAACCAGCTGGCGCTCAGCTGGGGCGTGGAGCCGCACGTCGTGCCGTTCGTCGACAGCACCGACGCGATGGTCGACCTGGTCGACCAGGAACTCGTCAAGCTCAAGCGCTTCAACGAGGGCGACATCGTGATCATCACCGCCGGCTCCCCGCCCGGCGTCCCGGGCACCACCAACATGGTCCGCGTCCACCACCTGGGCGGCGGCGAGCGCGACTGACCCCACGGACGGTCGTTCGGCGCCGAGGGCGCCCCCCGCCTTTCGGCGGGGGGCGCCCTCGGCTGTGGTGCGGCTCCCGGACGGGTTTTCTGCGACCGCTCAGTCGGTCGTGTACACGTGCATCCCGGGCACGTGCAGGTTGCCGCCGAACTGGGCCGCCTGGACCACCTTCACGTTGGTGAAGTAGATCAGGGGGATGTTCAGCGGGGGCGGGCTGTCCGGGCTGAAGGTGACGGGCACCAGACCGAGCAGGTTGCCGGAGATGCTCTCGGTGTACATCACCGTCTCGCCACCGCGGATCGTGGACGTCGAGCCCTTGGACGCCTGTACGTGGTAGGTCTTCCCGGCCTGCTTGTCCTGCACCGTCTGGTGCAGGTCCCCGATGTCCGTGCCGTTCGAGATGACGTACTTCAGGACCTTCTTCACGGTGCCGTTGGCGGTCTTGACCTCGACGACGCCCTGGTAGTCGGCGCCCTTCAGCAGCAGCGAACTGGCGTTCAGGTACCACGGGTCGTCCGCCAGGGGCACCGTGTTGTCGATTCCGCCCTGGGCGTCGGTGGCCACCGGGCAGTTCGAGGGGTCCGTGGTGGAACCCGCGGACGTGCTCGGCGAGGCGGTGGCCGCGCCGACGGTGTCCTTGACCGTCCCGGTGACGTCGCCGGCCGCCTTGGACACCGTGTCGGTGGTGTTCTTCACGGTGTCCTCGGCCGTGCCGGTCACCTTCTGGGTGGTGTCCTTGACGGTGCCGGTGACCTTGTCGGTGGTGTCCTTGACCGTGTCGGACACGCTCGTGCCGGAGCCGTCCTTGGTCGCGCTCGCCGAGGGCGTGGCGGAGGCGGACGGCGTGGCCGTGGGCTCGGACGTCGAGCCGGAGCCCGACTTCCCGCCGGACAGGACGTTTCCGAGCGTGTCGCCGAGCGCGCCCAGCAGGCCGCCGCCGGAGCCCGTGGTCGCCGACGGGGCCGGCGTGGCCGTGTCGCCGCCTGCGGAGCCCGGGGCGGTGGCGGACGTCTTGGGCGCGGCCTGGTCGTCGGAACCTGAATCCGACGAAGAGGAGGTACCCGAAGGGGACTTGTCCGCCTTCCCGGTGCTGTCGGCGGAGGCGGACGCCGACGGGGTCGGTTCCGCCGAGCCGTCCTTGCCGTCGCCGGCGGTCTTTCCGTCCGTGCTGCCCTTGCCGTCCGTGGCGGAGTCGGCGGCGCCGTCGGAGGGCGACGGCGTGGGCGAGGCCGAGGACTTGTCCTTGGCGCCGTCCAGTGCCGCGACACAGTCCTTGTACTCGTCGGCGGTCAGGGTCTTGGACGGAGACGGCGTGGACGAGTTGTTGTCGGCGAGCGCGAGCGAGGACGTGAAGCCCATCCCCATGAGCACGGCCGTCGGCATCGCCACCGTGGCGATCGCCTTGCCGGCGGGCATGTGGAACCTGGTGAACAGCGGCTTCTTGGGTGCCGCGTGGCGCGGCCCGGTTCTCACACGGGACTCGTCCACATCAGCCCCGTGGGTCACCTCGTCAGCCGGCACTGTGCCTCCCGTTCGCCCCGTTGGCCGGGCTCGTTCCTGACAGGTCGTTCGCCTCGCCGTTCGTCCCGCCCCCTGCCGTGCCGGTCTCCTCGCCGCCCTCCGGCGAGGGCGGCGCGCCCGGCGCCCACGCCACGGCCATCGCACCGCCGATGAGCGCGAGCAGGAAGCCGACGACGAAGCCGCCGAAGTTCGACACCGGGAGGGACACCAGCGCCAGCAGGATCGCCGCGACACCCGCGAAGGTCCGGATGTGCTTCTGGAACCAGAGGCTGATGCCCAGGACGACGAGCAGCACGCCGATGATCAGGGAACCGGCACCCGCGGTGGTGGCCATCGCCAGGGTCAGGTGACCGAGCTGGAGGTGGGCGTACGGGAAGTACATGATCGGAAAGCCGGCGATCAGGACGAACAGACCGGCCCAGAACGGTCGGGTGCCCCGCCAGGCGCGGAACTGCAGCCTCCGGCGGGTGAACTGGCCGGTCACGGCAGGAGTTTCGGCGCTCATGGAAAACAGCTCCCTGGTGCGGCGTTGCTGTGGTGAGGGTGGTGGTGCTTGTGGGGGGTGTGTGAAGGAGCGGATGAAGGTGGAACGGGCGGGGGCGCCATCGGCTCCCCCGCCCGTCACCGAGCGCCTAGTAGCACTCGTGCGTACCCGTCTTCAGTGACATCTTCAGGCCGCTGAGCTTGAAGGTTCCGGCGGTGGTCGCCCACGCCGTCTGCTTCACTCCGGTGAGCGTGGCCGAGTCAGCCTGCTGGGCGAACCCGTAGGGGTTGGCCTGCTCGCCGTTGCCCTTCATGCCCGGACCCTTGTTGGCGTCCTTGGCGGCCACACCGATGTCGATGTTGTTGAAGGTGGCATCGGCGTTGAGGTCGGCGACGTCGATGTAGAGGTTGTCGGCCTCGACCGGCTTGTCACCTCCGCCCGCCTTCAGGACCAGGCTCACCGAGCCCAGCAGCGGGATGTCCGGCGTGACGACGGACTGGCACATGTTGTTGATCGAGGCCTTCTTGAACGAAGAGACCGCGACCGGGTGAGCCGTCTTCTGGCCGTCGAGGGTGTACCCCGTGTCGAGCGCGCCGTACTGCGCGAACCCCGTGCCGACCAGCTTGTCGGCCGTCACCTTGAACGACTGGCCGGAGACACTGAACGACGCGGCGAGAGCACCCTGCGCCAGGGCCACGCCTATCGCCGCCGTGGCGGCCACGCTGGGCACCATGACCACGGCGAACCGCTTCCATCTGGTCCCGCCACGCACCTGGGACTCCATATTTCCTCCTTCTCGGACGTACATCTCCTGGCCTCGGCTCGCCCCCGGAGCGGCGGCTTGAGCCGGGCAGGGATGGGAGAAGTGCTACGTCCTCGGGAAGGAGAGCGCCCGCGCTCGTCAGGCGCGAACCGCGCCCGAATCACCGGCGATCACCCCCGAGCGACAACCACTGGTCGCGCCTGACACGCATCACGCACAACCCTGCTGGACAGGCTTCGCCGCAACGACGAAGACCCCCCTGTCCAAGAGCCGGCGCCACTGCCGCCGGCTCTGCTCGGTGGGGACCCAGACACCCCGTGACCCGACCGGATGTCGGGGTACGGGAATGGACCGAGCGTCGCCGATCGTGGTGCATTCTCGCCGCCCGCACAAGGGGGTTCGTTACTGGCTAGTAACGGCGGGATAACCGCGCAACGACACACCGGCTTCGAACGGCGACACTGGGTGGTAACAAGGGCCGGAACAAAACTGTTGATGACTGGACGGAAGCGGGCAGAACAACGCCCTGGTCTTACTCGCAGTAACAGCGGCCGCGTTTACCAAGTTTTGGTAAAGCACGGCCGCCGTGACAGCTCGTCAGCAAATCTTTCACCCGGGCATCACATGCCCCGGCGTTTAGCAACTGGTCAGCAGACCGGCTCTCATGCGGCTCAGAACAGCGCCCGCGCGAGCGCCCGACGCGCCCCCGTCACCCGGGGATCCTCGGCGCCGACCACCTCGAAGAGCTCCAGCAGCCTGAGTCGTGCCGCGTCCCGGTCCTCCCCGGCGGTGCGCCGCACGGTCTCGATCAGCCGGCCGAAGGCGTCCTCCACGTGCCCGCCGACCAGGTCCAGGTCGGCGGCGGCGATCTGCGCGGCCACGTCGGCCGGCTTCTCCGCCGCCTCCTGGCGCACCTTCTGGGGATCCAGGCTCTGCACCCGCTGGAGCAACTCGGCCTGCCCCAGCCCGAGTTTCGCCTCGGGGTGGGCCGGGTCGTCGGCCAGTACGTTCCGGTACGCCTGGATGGCGCCGCCCAGGTCGCCGGCGTCCAGGGCCTGCGCGGCGGCGTTCAGAAGGGCGTCGTACGGGCCGGCCTGGGGCTGCGGGGCCGCCTCGGCGCCCGGCTGGGCGTCGGGGTCGACGGTCAGGCCGGTCAGGCCGAAGCGCTGCTCGGCGACCTCCACCAGCTGGTCCAGCGTCTGCCTGATCTGTGCCTCGCCCGCGGCCCCCTGGAACAGGGGCAGGGCCTGACCGGCGACCACCGCGAAGACCGCGGGGATTCCCTGGACCCCGAACTGCTGCATCAGCAGCTGGTTGGCGTCCACGTCGATCTTGGCGAGGAGGAAGCGCCCGTTGTACTCGACGGCCAGCCGCTCGAGGACCGGGCTCAACTGCTTGCAGGGCTGGCACCACTCGGCCCAGAAGTCGATGACGACCGGGACCTCGGCGGAGCGCTGCAGGATGTCGCGTTCGAAGGTGGCCTCGTCGACGTCGATGACGAGATCGGCCGGGGAGACGGCACCTGTGCCGCCCTCCCGGGCCGCTTGGGCGCGCGCCTGCTCCGCCTTCGCCTTGGCCTCCTGGGCCGCCTTCACCGCGGCGAGGTCGACGACTCCGCTCATGGACATGTTCCGTGGCTGCATGCGTCTATCCTCCCCCGATCCGCGTGCCTGAGTGAAAACGGCTGTGAAAGCCGGTTCTGCCGGGCGCCCGGTCCCCACCGGGCGCCGGTCCGCCGACGGTGCGTGGTGCCGCCGTGCGGTCCTGCTGTGGCGTGCTGCTGTGTGGTCGTCGCTCGGGCGCGGGCTGCCGCCCACGCTTTCGCTACGACCCGTAGCGTAATGGCACGGAGTGCCTCGGCGAAACCACACCCCGGTGATCTCCCTCACCACCGCACACGAACCACAGGTTTTGGTCCGGTTATGGTCATGGGATGCAGAGCCGCACCCCGCCCGCCCGCGCCGGCCGCCCGCGCAGCGCCGCCGCGGACGCGGCGATCCTGGCCGCCACCCGCGCGGCCCTGGTGGAGCTCGGCTGGTCCAAGCTCACCCTGGGAGACGTGGCCACCCGGGCCGGGGTTGCGAAGACCACGCTGTACCGCCGCTGGGCGGGCAAGAACGAACTGGTCGTGGACGCGGTGGCGGAGCTCTTCGACGAACTCCGGCTGCCCGACCGGGGCAGCCTCGCCGCCGACATCGAGGGCGTGGTCCTGCAGTTCGCGGCGATCCTGGCCCGCCCGGAGGCCAGGAGCGGGCTGATGGCCGTCGTCGCCGAGTCCACCCGCGACGACGCGCTGCGGGCGCGTATCCGCACCTCGATCGTGGAGCGTCAGAAACGGCTGGTTCTGGAGGGCCGGGCGCGCGCCCAGGCCCGCGGCGAACTCCCCCTGGAGCCGGACCGGGAGGAGGCCTCCCGCACCGCCGACCTGATCTTCGACATGGTCGCGGGCGCGGTCGTCCACCGCACCCTGGTCAGCGCGCAACCGGCGGACGAGGACTGGGTGCGGGGTTTCACAGCGGTGTTGCTGCTCGGGTTGACCGACTCGGCCCGTCCGGGGGTCCCTCCCTCCTCGAGGAGCTTGGGGAAGCTCGGAGGCGAGGCCGTTCAGGCCGAAGCGGGGGCCCTGGGGCGCGGCCCCCGGGGACGGGAAGGGTAGGGGCGTCAGGGGCGAGACCCTCCGGCGCCCGCACCACCCTCCGGCGCCTCAGAACCCGGCCGGCTCGGTGTACACCCCCCACTCGTCCCGCAGCACCCCGCAGATCTCACCGAGCGTCGCCTCGGCGCGCACCGCCTGAAGCATCGGCTCGATCATGTTGGCCCCGGAACGCGCGGCTGCCAGCATGGCGTCCAGCGCCGAGCGCACGGCGGTCTCGTCCCGCGCCGCCTTCCGGCCGGAGAGCACCCGCACCTGCTCCCGTTCCACCTCGTGGCTCACCCGCAGGATCTCCAGGTCCCCGGTGACGGACCCGGTGTGCACGTTGACGCCGACGACCTTCTTGTCGCCCTTCTCCAGCGCCTGCTGGTACCGGAACGCCGACTCGGCGATCTCACCCGTGAACCAGCCGTCCTCGATGCCCCGCAGGATGCCGGAGGTGATCGGCCCGATCGGGTGCTGTCCGTCGGGGTGGGCGCGCAGGCCCCGCTCCTTGATCTGCTCGAAGATCTTCTCGGCGTCCGCCTCGATCCGGTCCGTCAGCTGCTCGACGTACCACGAACCGCCCAGCGGGTCGGCGACGTTGGCGACGCCGGTCTCCTCCATCAGCACCTGCTGCGTGCGCAGCGCGATCTCCGCCGCCTGCTCGGAGGGGAGTGCCAGGGTCTCGTCCAGGGCGTTGGTGTGCAGGGAGTTGGTGCCGCCGAGGACCGCCGCCAGGGCCTCCACCGCCGTGCGCACGACGTTGTTGTACGGCTGCTGGGCGGTCAGCGAGACACCGGCGGTCTGCGTGTGGAACCGCAGCCACTGGGCCTTCTCCGACTTCGCGCCGTAGACGTCCCGCATCCAGCGCGCCCAGATGCGGCGCGCCGCGCGGAACTTGGCGATCTCCTCGAAGAAGTCGACGTGCGCGTCGAAGAAGAAGGACAGGCCGGGCGCGAAGACGTCCACGTCCAGGCCGCGGCTGAGGCCCAGCTCGACGTAGCCGAAGCCGTCCGCGAGGGTGTACGCCAGCTCCTGCGCGGCCGTGGCCCCGGCCTCGCGGATGTGGTAGCCGGAGACCGACAGGGGCTTGTAGGCGGGGATGCGCGAGGCGCAGTGCTCCATCAGGTCGCCGATGAGGCGCAGGTGCGGCTCGGGCTGGAAGAGCCACTCCTTCTGGGCGATGTACTCCTTGAAGATGTCCGTCTGGAGCGTGCCGTTGAGGACGGAGGTGTCCACGCCCTGCCGCTCGGCGGCGACCAGGTACATGCAGAAGACGGGGACGGCCGGCCCGCTGATCGTCATCGAGGTGGTGACGTCACCGAGCGGGATGTCCTTGAACAGGACCTCCATGTCGGCGGCGGAGTCGATGGCCACCCCGCAGTGGCCGACCTCGCCCAGCGAGCGCGGGTCGTCGGAGTCGCGGCCCATGAGCGTGGGCATGTCGAAGGCGACCGAGAGCCCGCCTCCGCCGTTGCGGAGGATCATCTTGTAGCGCTCGTTGGTCTGCTCGGCGTTGCCGAACCCGGCGAACTGCCGGATGGTCCAGGTCCGCCCTCGGTAGCCGGTCGGATACAGCCCGCGCGTGAAGGGGTACTCACCGGGCCAGCCGATCCGCTCGAAGCCTTCGTAGTCGTCCCCGGGCCGGGGTCCGTACACCGGCTCCACGGGGTCGCCGGAGAGCGTGGTGAAGTCCGCGTCGCGCTTGCGGGCGGCGTCGTACCGGGCCTGCCAGCGACGGCGGCCCTCTTCGATGGCGTGAGCGTCCATGCTTTCAATTTACTAGGACGTCCTAGTAACTGTCGACGGCTGACCGCCGTACGCGGGTGTGACGTACGGCGGTGCGGTTACGCCTCGGCGACCGCGGGCGCACCGTCGGCGGCCGTGGCCTCGAGCTCGCGGCTGACCCTGCGCTCCACGAAGAAGGCGGCGGTCGGGATGGTCCCGGCCAGCAGCACCCACAGCTGCTTGGCGACCGGCCACTTCGCCTTGGAGCCCAGGTCGAAGGCGAAGATCAGGTAGATGACGTACAGCCATCCGTGCGCGATGCCGATGACGGTGGTGAACTTGGCGGCGCCGTCGATCTGGAGGCCGTACTTGGCGATCACGCCGAGGGTCAGCAGGACCAGCAGCACGCCGGTGACGTAGGCCATGACGCGGTAGCGGGTCAGCACGCTCTTCTTCATGGAGTCGAGCGTAACCGCCCGTTCCGGGAGATCTTGTCCCGGGTCGCCCCCGGCTCCCCCAGCACGTCCGGGGCGTGTGTCGGGCCTCACGGGAGGCGTGAGTCGGGCCTTGCCGAAGGGCGCGTGCCGGTCCTCGCCGAAAGTCTTGCGTCAGTCCTCGTCGAAGTCGTTCGCGGCGATGCGCAGCGGGCGCAGCATCGCGAAGATCTCCGCGCACTCCTCGGCGTCGTAGGCGCTCAGGCCGAAGTCCATCGCCATCAGGTCGCGGGTGGCCGACTCGACCACCTCGCGGCCCTTGTCGGTGATGACGGCGAGGGTGCCTCGGCCGTCGTTGGGGTTGGGGCGCTTGGCCACCAGGCCCGACCTGACCAGGCGGTCGACGGTGTTCGTCACGGACGTGGGATGCACCATGAGCCGCTCACCGATCTTGGACATCGGCAGCTCGCCGGCCTTGGAGAAGGTGAGCAGCACCAGGGCCTCGTACCGCGCGAACGTCAGTCCGTACGGCTTGACCACCGCGTCGACCTCGGCCAGCAGGATCTGGTGCGCACGCATGATGGAGGTGATCGCCGCCATGGACGGCACGCTTCCCCAACGCTGCTTCCAGAGCTCGTCGGCGCGGGCGATGGGGTCGAACGGGAGACTGAGGGGCTTGGGCACGTCACCAGACCCTACCCGTCGGTCATATCGTGGTCAGCCCCGTCTCGCCTTTCGGTCCCGGGGAGGATCGCGACGGGGGCGTGCGGGGTGGGAG
>NZ_MUBM01000014.1:0-40354 GCF_002154505.1 Streptomyces carpinensis
CCGCAGGAACCGCAACCCGCCGTCCCCTACGGCACCCCCGAGGCCCCCCGCATCGCCGCACGCGGCGAAGCCCATCTCGAAGTCGACCCCGAGATCGCCCGCATCGGCATCACCGTCACCGCCCGTGGCAAGGACCGCCGTTCCGCCCTCGACGACCTCACCCGGCGCAACGCCGGCGTCCTCGACCTCGTCAAGTCCTACGGCCAAGCGGTCGAAGACCTGGAGACCGGAGCCTTCTCCATCACCCCCGAACTCACCCGGCACGGCCGCGGCGAACGCATCCGCACCTATCACGGCACCGTCCACCTCACGGCCGAACTCACCGACTTCACCGCCCTCGGGGAACTCACCACCCGACTGGCCGACTTGGAACTCACCCGGGTGGACGGCCCCTGGTGGACGCTCCGCCCCGACTCACCCGCCCACCGCCAGGCCCGGCAACAGGCCGTACGAGAGGCGGTCCAGCGGGCCAAGGAGTACGCCGAAGCGCTCGGCACCCAGCTCGCGGCCCTGGTGGAGATCGCCGACATCGGCGCGGACAACCCGCAGCCCTACCCGTCGCCACCCGGCCGGACGCGCTCCATGGCGGCCTACGGGGCGGCACCGCAAGCGGAGGAGGCGGCCCCCCTCGACCTCGAACCCCAGCGGCAGCACGTCTATGCGCAACTCAACGCGCGATTCACCATGGAACCGCCCAAACTGTAAACACGTCAGGACGCCACCACGAACAACGGAGACACACCCCCAAGACGACCCGCACCACCGAACGCTCAGAGGAGCGCCACCCCGCACACTTCAACAGTTGTCAATAACGCTTCATCCAAAGGTCGTTGAGCAGTCACGTCACACCAAGTCTCTACCGACCGGTAAGGCCTAGGCTCACACCATGCGTCGAGCAAAGATCGTCTGTACTCTGGGGCCCGCCACCGCCACGTACGACCAGATCAAGGCACTGGTCGACGCCGGAATGGACGTCGCCCGCTTCAACCTCAGCCACGGCACCCACGCCGAACACGAGGAGCGCTACCAGCACGTACGCAAGGCCGCCGACGAAACCGGCCGCAGCGTCGGGGTCCTCGCCGACCTTCAAGGCCCGAAGATCCGCCTCGGCCGCTTCCATGAAGGCCCCGTACTCCTCGAACGCGGCGACACCTTCACCATCACCGTCGAAGAAGGCGTCGAAGGCGACCGCCACATCTGCGGAACCACCTACGCCGGCCTCGCCGAGGACGTCACCCCCGGCGAACGCATCCTCGTCGACGACGGCAGAGTCGCCCTGAAGGTCACGGCCGTCGACGGCCCCCGCGTCCACACCGAGGTGGTGGAGGCCGGCATGGTCTCCGACCACAAGGGCCTCAACCTCCCCGGAGTCGCCGTCTCCGTCCCCGCCCTCTCCAAGAAGGACGAGGAGGACCTGCGCTGGGCCCTGCACACCGGCTTCGACGTCATCGCACTGTCGTTCGTCCGCAGCGGCCGGGACATCCTCGACGTCCACCGCATCATGGACGACGAGGGCCGCCGCCTCCCCGTCATCGCCAAGGTCGAGAAACCCCAGGCGGTCGAGGCCATAGAGGACATCGTCGCCGCCTTCGACGGCATCATGGTCGCCCGCGGCGACCTCGGCGTGGAAATGCCCCTCGAACAGGTCCCGATCGTCCAGAAACGAGCGATCAAACTGGCCAAGCGCAACGCCAAACCGGTGATCGTCGCCACCCAGATGCTCGACTCCATGATCGACAACGCCCGGCCCACCAGGGCGGAGGCCAGCGATGTCGCCAACGCCGTCATCGACGGCACGGACGCGGTGATGCTCTCGGGTGAGACCAGCATCGGCAACTACCCGGTGCAGACGGTCCGCACGATGGCGAAGATCGTCGCGGCGGCCGAGGAGGACATCCTCGCCAAGGGCCTCCCACCCCTCACCGAGCGCAACAAGCCCCGCACCCAGGGCGGCGCCCTCGCCCGCGCGGCAGCCGAGATCGGCGACTTCCTCGGCGCCAGGTTCCTGGTCGCCTTCACCCAGTCGGGCGACACCGCCCGCCGCCTCTCCCGCTACCGCTCGCCCATCCCCCTCCTCGCCTTCACCCCCGAGCCGGCCACCCGCTCCCAGCTCAGTGCGACGTGGGGCGTGGAGACGTTCCTGGGGCCGCACGTGGACTCCACCGACGCGATGGTCGCCCAGGTCGACGAGCTGCTGCTGAAGTACGGCCGCTGCGAGAAGGGCGACGTGGTCGTGATCACGGCGGGCTCCCCTCCGGGGGTGCCGGGCTCCACGAACATGGTCCGCGTGCACCACATCGGGGAGGACGACAGCCCCAAGTAGCCCGCCTTCAGTGCTTGGGGCCCACGTGGGCGTCCAGGAGGGCTACGGAGGCCTTCTTGGCGACGGAGATGTTGTAAGGGCTGCCGTTGCGGGTGCAGTGGGTCCACTCGATACCGAGCTTGTCGAGGGTGTCGGTGTAGAGCCGTCGGATGTCGTCGGACACGTTGGTGAAGAAGTACCTGGGGTATTCGTAACGCTTGCGCTCACCGCCGACGAGGCGGGTCGTCCAGTTGGTGATACGGCAGCCATCGGAGTGAACGAGACCCCGGATGAACTCCCAGGGGTGCTCGTCGACGATCTCCTGCTGCCAAGGCTCGAGTGCGATGCGGCGCTCGTGCTTCTTGCCCGGGCCATGCTGGGGGAACAAGCAGACCCAGTGTTGGGTGTAGGACTTGACGTCGACGCAGCCTGCACGTTGGAGACGGCTCACGTTGGGCCAGGGCAGGACCTTGCGCATGGCGTCTTCGGCGGCTTCGACGAGCCCTGGCCATGAAGCAGTACATGTGACCATGAGGTAGCGCTGCTTCGGCTTGCAGATGATGTAGCCGTCGCCCAGGTACAGGCCCAGCAGGTAGGCATACGCGGCGGGATCTTCAGGCGACTCGGGCGTCTCTTGGCACCGGACGCAGGGTGGAGTTCGCGATACGGGTTCCAGCCGGCTTAGCCAACACGTGATGGCGTGCCGCGAGATTCCCATCTCTTTGCTGACGGAGTTCAGGCTGCGGCCCTGCGCAACCAGCGACAGGGCTCGCTTACGTGTGCTGAGGTCGTACATGCGCACACCATGTGGGAGCGGTCGTGTCGACACGCAGCAAAAAGCGGAAGTTCACCGGGACGTGAACATCCGCTTCAGACTGTGACCTTGGGAACTATGGAAAAGTACCCCGGGTCGGATTCGAACCGACGCTGGATGGTGTTTGAGACCATTGCCTCTACCGCTGGGCTACCGGGGCGCCCTTCAAAACGAAGATCGACGGTTACCCGCCGTGCCCCCACCTTACCGCAGCTAGGTAGGCTCTTGGGAGCAGTATCTGCCTCCCCCGAAGCTAGGAGCGCCCCCGTGACCGCCCCCGAGTCGCCCCAGCCCGTAGACGTGCCCGACGACGACAAGTCGCACGTGCCTCCGCTGACGACGCGTGTCGTCATCGCGGAGGACGAGGCGCTGATCCGGCTGGATCTCAAAGAGATGCTGGAGGAGGAGGGATACACCGTCGTCGGTGAGGCCGGTGATGGTGAGCGGGCGGTGGAGCTGGCCCGGGAGCACCGTCCTGACCTGGTGATCCTCGATGTGAAGATGCCGAAGCTGGATGGTATCTCGGCGGCGGAGAAGATCGCCGAGGAGCGGATCGCGCCGGTGTTGATGCTGACGGCGTTCTCGCAGCGGGATCTGGTGGAGCGGGCGCGGGACGCCGGTGCGATGGCGTATCTGGTGAAGCCGTTCAGCAAGAGCGACGTGGTGCCGGCGATCGAGATGGCCGTGTCGCGGTTCACGGAGCTGAAGGAGCTGGAGAAGGAGGTCGCGGACCTCACGCAGCGCCTGGAGACGCGGAAGCTGGTGGATCGTGCGAAGTCGATCCTGCAGACGGAGTACGGGCTGACGGAGCCGGCGGCGTTCCGTTGGATCCAGAAGACGTCGATGGATCGTCGTATGTCGATGCAGCAGGTGGCGGAGGCGGTCATTCAGGACAGCGAGGAGAAGAGGGCGGCGAAGGGCGGGAAGCCCGAGAAGGGCTGAGCGCGCCTGGCGTTCGGCGTCACGGCGAGGCCCGCACCCCGATGCAGGGGTGCGGGCCTCGTTGTCGTCGCCGGGCGTGGATCTAGTCCTCGCCGAGGTATGCCTTCCGGACGGATTCGTCGTGGAGGAGGTCGTGTCCGGTGCCGGAGAGGACGATGTTGCCGACTTCCATGACGTGGCCGTGGTCGGCGAGGGAGAGCGCGGCCTGGGCGTTCTGTTCGACCAGGAGGATGGTCGTGCCCTGGGACTTGAGTTCCGCGATGGTGGCCATGATCTTCTGCATCATGATCGGGGAGAGGCCCATGGACGGCTCGTCGAGCATGAGGAGCTTGGGCTGGGACATGAGGGCGCGGCCCATGGCGAGCATCTGCTGTTCGCCGCCGGAGAGGGTGCCTGCGGCCTGTTTGCGGCGTTCGCCGAGGATGGGGAAGAGGTCGTAGGCGCGCTGTATGTCCTTCTCGATGCCTGGCTTGTCGTTGCGCAGGAAGGCGCCGAGTCGGAGGTTGTCCTCGATCGTCATGCGGGGGAAGATGTGCCGCCCTTCGGGGGAGTGGGCGAGTCCCATGGAGACGATCTGGTGGGCGAGGACCCTTTTGAGGGATTTGCCGTTGAACTTGATCTGGCCGCCGATGGGCTTGAGGAGGCCGGAGAGGGTGCGCAGGGTGGTGGTCTTGCCGGCGCCGTTGGTGCCGATGAGGGTGACGACCTGGCCGGCCTCGACCTTGAAGGAGATGCCTTTGACGGCTTCGATCTTGCCGTAGGCGACTCTGAGGTCTTCGACTTCGAGGAGTGTGGTCATCGGTCGTTCTCCTTGCCGGGCGCTGCGTCCGTGGTGGTCTCGGCGTTCGCCTCGGCGGTTTCGACTTCGGCGGCTTCTTCGTCGCCGGGTGCGCCTTCGAAGGGTTCGCCGAGGTAGGCGGCGATGACTCGTTCGTCGCCCTGGACGGTGGCGCTGTCGCCTTCGATGAGTTTTTCGCCCTGGACGAGGACGGCGACGCGGTCGCAGAGGTTGAAGATGAACCGCATGTCGTGCTCGATGACGAGGACGGCGATGCCCATGTCGCGGATGGCGAAGACGAGTTCTTCGGTGGCGCGGGTTTCCTGGGGGTTCATGCCGGCGGTGGGCTCGTCGAGCAGGAGGAGGCCGGGTTCGCTGGCGAGGGCGCGGGCGATCTCGAGTTTGCGCTGTTCGCCGTAGGGGAGGTTGCGGGCGAGGTGTTCGGCCTTGTCGGCGAGGCCGACGAATTCCAGGAGTTCTGTGGCGCGTTTGCGGGAGGCGGCTTCGGCTCTGTGGAAGCCGGGTCCGCGCAGAATGGCTGACCAGAAGCCTTCTTTGGTGCGTGTGTGGCGGCCCACGAGGACGTTTTCGAGGACCGTCATGTTGGCGAAGAGGCGGATGTTCTGGAAGGTGCGGGCGATGCCGGCCGCGGTGACCTTGAAGGATTTGGGCGGCAGGACGTTGCCTTTGTAACGGACTTCGCCTTCGGTGGGGACGTAAAGGCCGGTGAGGCAATTGAAGAAGGTGGTTTTGCCGGCGCCGTTGGGGCCGATGAGCCCGACGATCTCTCCGCTGTTGACGGTGAGGTCGACGTTGCGTACGGCGGTGAGGCCGCCGAAGCGCATGGTGACGCCGCGTGCGTCGAGGACGGTCTGGCCGGGGGTGGTGGCGCCCGGTGCGGTGTCCTTGGTGGTGGTGTCGGTGGTCATGGTGGTCAGGCCCCTGTCTTGCCGAGGACCGTGGGCGCTTCGGCCTCTTCGTGGAATTCGAGCTGGCGGCGTCGGTTGGGGATGAGGCCTTCCGGCCGGAACCGCATGAGCAGGATGAGTGCGACTCCGAAGGCGAAGAGCTGGTAGTCGCCGAGGAACTGGAGCTTGTTGGGGATGAGGAAGAGCAGTGCGGCACCGATGAGCGGGCCGGCGATGGTGCCCATGCCGCCGAGGACGACTGCGGCGAGCAGGAAGGCGGAGTTGGGCGGGATGGCTCCGGCGAAGAGGTACTGCTCGGGTGTCACGGTGTAGGTGACGTGTGCCTGAACGGTGCCGGCGAGTCCGGCGAGGGAGGCGCCGACGGCGAAGGCGATGAGTTTGACGCGGAAGCCGTTGATGCCCATGGCGAGGGCGGCGGTTTCGTCTTCGCGGATGGCGACCCAGGCGCGGCCGATGCGGGAGTTGCCGCTGCGTCGGAAGACGAGGACGACGACGGCGGTGATGATCAGCATCAGGAAGAAGTAGTTGGCGAAGCGTCCGATGGTGAATCCGGCGATGTCGTGCTGGGCGCCGAAGTCGAATCCGAGGATGTCGAGGTTGGGGATGGAGGAGATGCCGTTGGAGCCGTTGGTGAGGTCGGGTCCTGAGGTGCCGTCGAGGTTGTTGGCGGTGATGCGGAAGATCTCTCCGAAGCCGAGGGTGACGATGGCGAGGTAGTCGCCGCGCAGTCGGAGGGTGGGGGCGCCGATGAGGACGCCGAAGACGAGTGAGGCGAGGGCGCCGACGATGACGGCGGCCCAGAAGGGGAAGTGGACGTGGAACGGCGAGTTGGGGGAGCCGGAGACGAGGGAGGCGGCGTAGGCGCCGACGCCGAGGAAGGCGACGTAGCCGAGGTCGAGGAGGCCGGCGAGGCCGACGACGATGTTCAGGCCGAGGGCGACGGTGGCGAAGATGAGGATGTAGACGCCGATGGTGGCGTACTGGTCGTCGGTCTGGGTGAAGGGGAAGAGCGCGGCGGCGATGAAGGCGCCGAAGGTGGTGATGGTCTGGTGCCGCGCGGTGATCTGGGATGCGTGGGCGATGAGGCCGGCTTTGTTGAGGGCGGCGAAGCCGGTGCCGGCGAGGATGAGGAAGCCGACGAAGAGTTCGTCGTACTCGGTGCCGATGCCGTAGGTGAAGACGGTCAGGCCGAGGGCGAGTACGGCGACGATGATGAGGATTTCGGCGTAGGAGGGCAGTTCGCGTACGGGGCGGGGGCTGCCGGAGGCGAAGACGGCCTTGGTGGTGGTCCAGCCGTGGGCGAGGCTGTGTTTGAACTTCTCCCAGCCGGTGCTGTCGGGGTCGATGGGGTCGGCTTCGGGCCGCTGGAAGGGCAGCGCGAGGGCGCCGGTGAGGGCGGTAAGGCTGGTGACGGCGACGATGTAGCCGCCGGGTTCGAGGTTGACGGCGCCGCCGAGTTCGATGGTGATGGCGAGGACGGTGTACCAGGCGGTGGCGAAGGTGGCGAGGGCGGCGAGTTTGATCGCCGGGTCGGCGCCGGCGGGGGTGAGCCAGCGCAGGCCCTTGATGCCGTAGGAGGCGAGGGCGAGGAGGGTGGTGAGGGCGCCGCCGATGAGGACGAGGACCTGCAGGCCGCCGGGGTAGCCGTAGACGGTGAGGTCGCCGGGGAAATCGGCGGTCCAGGTCCAGGAGAGGAAGGTGGCGACGATGGTGAGCACGCTGCCGCCGGTGGCGAGGGCGCGGCCGGTGGCCGCGGGGATGCCGAGGAGTCCGGAGTTCGCGGCGCCGGTGGTGGGGGCGCTCGGTGTCTCGGGTGCGGTGGTCTGTGTGGTCATCGGTGTCACGCCCTGTCCGCCACGCGCTCGCCGAGCAGGCCTTGGGGCCGGAACAGGAGCACGAGGATGAGGAGTACGAACGCCCAGACGTCTGCCCAGGACTGGCTGCCGAACTTCTCCATGCCGGGGAGGTCGGCGATGTAGGCGGTGGCCAGGGTTTCGGCGATGCCGAGGACGACGCCGCCGATCATGGCTCCGTAGATGTTGCCGATTCCGCCGAGGACGGCCGCGGTGAAGGCCTTGAGGCCGAGGATGAAGCCCATGCGGAACTCGATCTGGCCGTACTTGAGGCCGTAGGCGACGCCGCCGACGGCGGCGAAGGCGGCGCCGAGGGCGAAGGCGACCACGATGATGCGGTCGGTGTTGATGCCCATGAGTTTGGCGGTGTCGGGGTCCTGGGCGGTGGCCTGCATGCCGCGTCCGGTGCGGGTCTTCATGACGAAGTAGCCGAGGACGGCCATGCTGACGGGGGCGGCGAGGAGGAGGAAGATGTCGCCGGTCTGGATGGTGACGTTGCCGACGTGGAAGGGGCCGCCGGGGATCTGGGGGAAGGTGCGGGCGGACTTGGCGTCGGGGTACCAGGCCCAGACGGCCTGCTGCAGGGCGAGGGAGAGGCCGATGGCGGTGATGAGGGGTGCCAGGCGTGGGGCGGTGCGCAGCGGGCGGTAGGCGAACCGTTCCGCCCCCATGGCGACGAGGACGGCGACGATGATGGCGCCGATCAGCATGAGGGGGAGCGCGACCCACATGGAGGTGCCGTCGGGCAGGATGTACACGTAGACCGTGAGCGCGCCGAAGGCGCCGGTCATGAAGATCTCGCCGTGGGCGAAGTTGATGAGCTGGACGATGCCGTAGACCATTGTGTAGCCGATGGCGACCAGCCCGTACATGGATCCTAGTAGCAGGCCGTTGACCAGCTGCTGCGGCAGTTCGTTCACCGCATGTCCTCCGAGACTTTCGGATGTGCGACGGATGTGACCGGATGCGAGTCCGCGCGGGGCGCCTGTGAATCAGCGCCCCGCGCGGCTGGTGGGGTGGTGCGGCGTGGTCAGCCGGTGAAGGTGCCGGACTTGACCGGCGTGAAGGCACCGTTCTTGACGGCGTAGACGGTGAGCTGCTTGTTGGTGGCGTCACCGTACTCGTCGAAGGAGACCTTGCCGGTCACACCGTCGAAGGACACGTTCTGCATGGCCTCGGTGACCTTGGCGCGGGCGTCGGAGGGCAGCTTGCCGCCGTTGTCGTCGACGACCTTCTTGACGGCCTCGATGATGGCCCAGGCGGAGTCGTAGGAGTAGCCGCCGTAGGCGGAGTACTCGTCCTTGTAGCCGGCGGCCTTGTAGTCGGCGACGAACTGCTTGGCGGAGGGCAGGGTCTCGACGGGGGCGCCGACGGAGGTGGCCAGGTCGCCGGTGCTGTCGGGGCCGGCCAGCTTGCCGTAGGTGGCGTCGTTGATGCCGTCGCCGCCGACCAGCGGGATCTTGGCGCCGGCGGCCTTGATCTGCTTGCTGAGCGGACCGGCCTGCGGGTACTCGCCGCCGTAGTAGACGACGTCGGCGCCGGACTTCTTGACCTTGGTGGCGACGGCGGAGAAGTCCTTGGTGTCGGGGTTGATGTGTTCGGTTCCGACGACCTTGCCGCCGAGCTTCTTGAACTCCTCGGTGAAGGTGGCGGCGAGGCCCGCGCCGTAGGTCTTCTTGTCGTCGATGACGAAGACCTTCTGCTTCTTGGCGTCGTTGTAGACGTACTGGGCGGCGAACGGGCCCTGGATGGCGTCCGTGGTGGCGGTGCGGAAGTAGGACTTGTACTGACGGACCTTCTTGTTCTGCCAGTCGGGGCCCTGGGTGAGGGAGGGGCCGGTGTTGGCGGGGGAGACCTCGACCAGCTTGGCGTCGTCGAAGACCTTCTGCATGGACTCGGCGACGGAGGAGTTGAGGGGGCCGACCACGCCGAGGACGTTCTTGTCGGCGACGAGCTTGGTGGCGTTCTGCTGGCCGGCGGACGGCTGTGCCTGGTCGTCGAGGGCCTCGATCTTGAAGGTGACGCCCTTGACGTAGTTCTTCTTGTTGGCGTTCTTGGCGGCGAGGTCGGCCGAGTTCTTGATGCCGAGGCCCATGGCGGACAGGTCGCCGGTCAGCGGGGCGTCGACGCCGATGGTCACGGTGGTGCCACCGCTTCCGGAGCCGGAGCCGTTCTTGTCGCCGCCGTCCCGGGAGCCGCAGGCGGTGAGGGTGAGTGCTCCCGCCGCCAGCGCGGCGGTGATGGCGATGAGCGAACGTTGACGCACGATCAGTCCTTTCCCTGGCACGGCCCTCCCCCCTGGAAGGGGCCGAGTCGAACGCCGGTCTGAAGGGGTATTCCGACCGCGCGGTGACTGGCCGTGACTCTAGGCGCGTGCGAGGAACGTGGAGGAGAGTCTGGCCAATGCTGTGACGTTCTTGTTATGACACGACGTAATGCAGAGCGGTACCGGGTGGGTGGAACAGTGGAATTCAGGCCGATTCGCCCGGTCCGCATTTCGAGAACCCGCAGGACGCGCAGGGCTGCGTTCAGGCGTCTCGAGTGTTTTGGTGATTACCTTGAATCGTTGCCGCAGGCGCCGCGCAGGCCCTCGGTGAGCGCCTGCGCATAGCGCGGCCCGAGGATGAAACTCTGGACCTGCATTGCCCGAACATTACGCAGCGTTACATCCAGGAAAGGGAGTCCGGCATTCTCTGGCACTATCCCGCATTCCGTGACATGCATGGTGACGACGATCTTGCGGGCGGATCCCGCCTCGGTCCGGAAAGGCGGGCGGGGCTCGGAGGTGACGGAAAGTCCCGCGTACGGCTGACTTATCCGGGTCACGGTGACCGGCGGGCCGGAGTCCACGCTCACCAGCACCGCGAAGCTGAAGCTCCCGGGCGGTGCGCCGGCGGGCGTGACCGCCGGGTCCAGGTAGGAGACGTCGACCACCTGGGCGGGGAACGGCGGTGCGGGCGGCGGCGGTTGGCGCTCGCGGGTGGCGTAGAGGTAGCCGCTGCCCGCGAGGAGGGCGGCGAGGGCCGCGGCCGCCAGGACGGTACGGCGGTGGCGGTCGGGGAGCCGGGGCGGACGCCAGGACCGCGGGCCGGGAACGGGCGCGTCGGCCGGGTCCGGGGCGTCCCACGCGCGCGTGCCCTCGCCCGGTTCGAGGGGGCCGACTCCGGTCACTGCCACGGCCCCTTGCCCGGGCCGCCGTCGCGGTACCAGTCGGCGCAGCCCCTCTTCGACCGACGCGCAATCAACTTGTTCGCCTCCACGGCCCCTGACGCTGTCTCACCGATCGGGCGGCGTCCACGACCCGGCGCAGGATCTCGTACTGCCCGTTGGACAGCCCCATCGACTGGTAGTCACCGTAGGTGTCGCCGTCCAGCACCCGCAGGGCCCAGTGCGCGACGATCCGGGCGCACAGTTCCTCCCGGGGTGTCACTCGAGGTGACGGCGGGGGTGGGGTGCCGGGCGCGGCGCTGTGCCCGGCGCCCGCCGCGCCGCCGCAGCCGGCCGTCAGCACGCCCGCCAGGAGTACCGGTCCGAGCCAGGACCCGAGCGCCGTGGCCCCGGGCCGCGGGGCTCCTTGCGTTCCCATGCCATGACGCTAGGGCCTGCCCGGCGGATCGGGCCAGAGGGAGGGAGAGCGGGCTGGAGGGAAGGTGACTGGGAGGGAAGACGGGAGGGAAGAAGGGAGGATGCTGGAGGGCAAGTCGGGCTGGGGCAAGCCGGGTTGGTGGGAAGCCCGCCGAAGGGTAGGCGGGGCGGAGAGGAGCCGGGATGGAGGGGAGTCGGCACCTCTGGTTCGGTCCAGGCGCCCGTGCCGGGCCTCGCGCCCGGTGCGGGCGCCTGGACCCCCGTCCGGTGTGCGTGCGTTGCCGGACCCCGCGTTGCGGCGGGGTCCGGCGCACAGGTTCTACGCGCCCTCGCCCGGGCGTACCTCGCGCAGCATGCAGGTCAGGCGGGCGCTGCACACCCGCCGTCCTTCCTCGTCGCTGATCACGATGTCGTACGTGGCCGTCGAGCGTCCCCGGTGCACGGGCGTGGCGACGCCGGTGACGAGCCCCGAGCGCACCCCGCGGTGATGCGTGCAGTTCAGGTCGACGCCGACCGCGAGCTTGGAGGGGCCGCCGTGCAGCATGGAGCCGATCGAGCCCAGCGTCTCGGCCAGCACCGCGGAGGCGCCGCCGTGCAGCAGTCCGTACGGCTGGGTGTTCCCCTCCACGGGCATGGTCCCGACGACCCGCTCCGCCGACGCCTCGAGGATCTGCACACCCATCCGCGTCCCGAGGTGCCCCGCCGAGAACAGCGCCTGGAGATCGACACCGAGCGCGGCGTACTCGTCTATGACCTCCTGCGGGAACTTCACGTGCTGCTGCTCACCCATGGGCCCGGCTCCGTTCGTCGTACACCTGGTTCGTCGTACATCTGTCGGCTGAGCAAACGCTCAGCCGGTCGCCGATTGTTCCAGACGGGTCTCCAGGCGGATCACGACGGACTTGCTGGCGGGGGTGTTGCTGGTGTCCGCGGTGGCGTCGAGCGGAACGAGGACGTTGGTCTCCGGGTAGTAGGACGCCGCGCAGCCCCGGGCCGTCGGGTAGTGCACGACGCGGAAGCCGGGGGCCCGCCGCTCGACGCCGTCCTTCCACTCGCTGACCAGGTCCACGTACGAGCCGTCGGCGACGCCGAGGGCAAGCGCGTCCTCGGGGTGCACCAGCACCACGCGGCGGCCGTTGGAGATGCCCCGGTAACGGTCGTCGAGGCCGTAGATCGTGGTGTTGTACTGGTCGTGCGAGCGCAGCGTCTGCAGCAGCAGCCGGCCCTCGGGCAACTCGGGGTACTCCACCGGCGCGGCGGTGAAGTTGGCCCTGCCGGTGGCCGTCGGGAACCGGCGCTCGTCGCGCGGGGCGTGCGGCAGAGCGAAGCCGCCGGGGCGGGCCACGCGCGCGTTGAAGTCCTCGAAGCCGGGGATCACGCGGGCGATCCGGTCGCGGATCGTGGCGTAGTCCTTCTCGAACTCCTCCCACGGCACCACGCTGTCCTCGCCCAGCACCCGGCGCGCCAGCCGGCACACGATGGCCGGCTCGGACTTCAGGTGCCGGCTCGCGGGCTCCAGCCGGCCGCGCGAGGCGTGCACCATGCCCATGGAGTCCTCGACCGTGACGAACTGCTCGCCGCTGCCCTGCAGGTCCCGTTCGGTGCGGCCCAGGGTGGGCAGGATCAGGGCGCGCGCGCCGGTGACGGCGTGGGAGCGGTTGAGCTTGGTCGACACGTGCACCGTCAGCCGGGCCCGGCGCATGGCCGCCTCGGTGACCTCGGTGTCGGGCGAGGCGGAGACGAAGTTGCCGCCCATGGCGAAGAACACCTTCGCCTCGCCGTCGCGCAGGGCGCGGATGGCCCGCACGACGTCGTAGCCGTGCTCGCGCGGCGGTGCGAAGCCGAACTCCTTCTCCAGGGCGTGAAGGAAGGCCGGGGCGGGCCGCTCGAAGATGCCCATCGTGCGGTCGCCCTGCACGTTGGAGTGGCCGCGCACCGGGCAGACGCCCGCGCCCGGGCGCCCGATGTTGCCGCGCAGCAGCAGGAAGTTGACCACCTCGCGGATGGTCGGCACCGCGTGCTTGTGCTGGGTCAGGCCCATCGCCCAGCACACGATGGTGCGCCTGGAGGCCAGGACCATCTCCAGCGCCCGGTCGATCTCCGCGCGCGTGAGGCCGGTCGCGGTGAGCGTCTCCGCCCAGTCGGCGGCGCGCGCGGCGGCCGCGAACTCCTCGTAGCCATGGGTGTGTTCGCGGACGAAGTCCTCGTCGACAGCGCCCTCGGTGTCGATGATCAGCTTGTTGAGGAGGCGGAAGAGCGCCTGGTCGCCGCCGATGCGGATCTGCAGGAACAGGTCGGTGAGCGTGGCGCCCGCCGTCAGGCCCTTCGGCGTCTGCGGGTTCTTGAAGCGCTCCAGGCCGGCCTCGGGCAGCGGATTGACGCTGATGATCCGCGCGCCGTTCGCCTTGGCCTTCTCCAGGGCGGAGAGCATGCGCGGATGGTTCGTCCCGGGGTTCTGACCGGCCACGATGATCAGGTCGGCCTGGTACAGGTCCTCCAGCAGGACACTGCCCTTGCCGATGCCGATGGTCTCCGACAGGGCCGAGCCGGAGGACTCGTGGCACATGTTGGAGCAGTCCGGCAGGTTGTTGGTGCCCAGTTCGCGCGCGAACAGCTGGTAGAGGAACGCGGCCTCGTTGCTGGTGCGGCCGGAGGTGTAGAAGACGGCCTCGTCGGGGGAGGAGAGGGCGGCGATCTCCTCGGCGACGATGTCGAAGGCGCGCTCCCAGGTGACCGGCTCGTAGTGGTCGGCGCCCTCGGGCAGGTACATGGGGTGGGTCAGACGCCCCTGCTGGCCGAGCCAGTAGCCGCTGCGGCCGGCCAGGTCGGCCACGGAGTGCGCGGCGAAGAACTCCGGGGTGACCCGGCGCAGGGTGGCCTCCTCGGCGACCGCCTTCGCGCCGTTCTCGCAGAACTCCGCCTTGTGCCGGTCGTCCGGCTCCGGCCAGGCGCAGCCCGGGCAGTCGAAGCCGTCCTTCTGGTTGACCCGCAGCAGGGTCAGAGCGGTGCGGCGCACCCCCATCTGCTGCTGGGCGATGCGCAGGGTGTGCCCGATGGCCGTCAGCCCCGCCGCCGCGTGTTTCGGCTCGACGACCTGCGGCGCGTCCTGAACCGGGTCACCCTTCGGCGGCTTGCTGGCCATCACGCCCTCCCCTTCGACTGCGTACACGGTGTGCTCTCCGGCCGCGATCCGGAGATCTCCGATCCTCGCACGGGACACCGACAACGCTCCCGCCCGGTCATGGGAAGAGACGGGAGAGCCAAGACCGCGGAACCTGGCTCCGGCGAGGGGGCGGGTGGTCTGGTGCCCGCCCCGGCCCGGGCTGCCGGGGCCCGCGCCGCCGCGGGCCACCGACAGGGACCGAGCCTGGACCGCCGGTGCGGGGTCGGCGCCGGGGCCGGCGCCGAGTGTCAGTGGCACGTGGCAGGATCGGGGGCGTGGCAGAGACAGCATCGAAGAAGACCGACACGACCCCCGCCGGCACCCGTCCCCGGCTGATGCTCATGGACGGGCACTCGCTGGCCTACCGGGCGTTCTTCGCGCTGCCCGCGGAGAACTTCACCACCGCGACGGGCCAGCCGACGAACGCGATCTACGGCTTCGCGTCGATGCTGGCCAACACCCTGCGTGACGAGGCGCCCACGCACTTCGCGGTCGCCTTCGACGTCTCCCGCAAGACCTGGCGCTCGGAAGAGTTCACCGAGTACAAGGCGAACCGCTCCAAGACCCCGGACGAGTTCCAGGGCCAGGTCCAGCTGATCTGCGAGCTGCTCGACGCGATGCACGCCTCCCGCTTCGCCGTCGAGGGGTACGAGGCGGACGACATCATCGCCACCCTCGCCACCCGGGCCGAGGCCGAGGGCTTCGACGTGCTGATCGTCACCGGCGACCGCGACTCCTTCCAGCTGGTCTCCGAGCACACGACGGTGCTGTACCCGACCAAGGGCGTCTCGGAGCTGACCCGGTTCACCCCGGAGAAGGTCTTCGAGAAGTACGGGTTGACGCCGGCCCAGTACCCGGACTTCGCGGCGCTGCGCGGCGACCCGTCGGACAACCTGCCGGGCATCCCGGGCGTCGGCGAGAAGACGGCCACGAAGTGGATCAACCAGTTCGGTTCGTTCGCAGAGCTCGTCGAGCGCGTCGAGGAGGTCAAGGGCAAGGCCGGGCAGAACCTCCGCGACCACCTGGAGTCCGTCAAGCTCAACCGCCGGCTCACCGAGCTGGAGCGGAACGTGGAGCTCCCGAAGGCGGTCACCGACCTCGCCCGCGAGGCGTACGACCGCAAGGCCGTCGCGATGCTCCTGGATGGCCTGGAGATCCGCAACCCGTCCCTGCGCGAGCGGCTCTTCGCGGTCGACCCGGGCGCTGAGGAGGCCGAGACCACCCCGATCGCGGCCGACGGCGTGGAGCTGGACGGCACGGTGCTCGGCACCGGCGAGCTGGCAGGCTGGCTCACCGAGCACGGCGCGCAGACCCTGGGCGTCGCCACCGTCGACGCCTGGGCGCTGGGGGCGGGCTCGGTCGCCGAAGTCGCGCTCGCGGCGGCCGGGGGAGCGGCCGCCTGGTTCGACCCCTCCCAGCTGGACGAGGCCGACGAGCGGGCGTTCGCGGGCTGGCTGGCCGACTCCGAGCGGGCCAAGGTCTTCCACAACGCCAAGGGCGCGATGCGGGTCTTCGCCGAGCACGGCTGGCGCGTCGAGGGCGTCACCATGGACACCGCGCTCGCGGCCTACCTGGTCAAGCCGGGCCGCCGCTCCTTCGACCTGGACGCGCTCTCCCTGGAGTACCTGCACCGGGAGCTGGCGCCCGCCGCCACGGCCGACGGCCAGCTGGCCTTCGGTGCGGACGACGCCGCCGAGGCGGACGCCCTGATGATCCAGGCCCGCGCCGTCCTCGACCTCGGGGAGGCGTTCGAAGGCCGTCTGCGGGAGGTCGGCGCGGCCGATCTGCTGCGCGACATGGAGCTGCCCACCTCCGCGTTGCTCGCCCGCATGGAGCGGCACGGCATCGCCGCCGACCGCGCCCACCTGGAAGCCATGGAACAGATGTTCGCCGGCGCGGTGCAGCAGGCCGTGAAGGAGGCGCACGCTGCGGCCGGTCACGAGTTCAACCTGGGCTCGCCCAAGCAGCTCCAGGAGGTCCTCTTCGGCGAGCTCGCCCTGCCGAAGACCAAGAAGACCAAGACGGGCTACACCACCGACGCCGACGCCCTGGCGTGGCTGGCCGCCCAGACGGACAACGAGCTGCCGGTGATCATGCTCCGCCACCGCGAGCAGGCCAAGCTCCGCGTCACCGTCGAAGGTCTGATCAAGACGATCGCGGCGGACGGCCGCATCCACACCACGTTCAACCAGACGGTCGCCGCCACCGGCCGCCTGTCCTCCACCGACCCCAACCTGCAGAACATCCCGGTCCGCACCGACGAGGGCCGGGCCATCCGCCGGGGCTTCGTGGTCGGCGAGGGCTTCGAGTCGCTGATGACGGCCGACTACAGCCAGATCGAGCTGCGGGTGATGGCCCACCTCTCCGAGGACGCGGGCCTGATCGAGGCCTTCACCTCCGGCGAGGACCTGCACACCACGGCGGCCTCCCAGGTCTTCGGCGTCGAGCGGTCGGCGGTGGACGCGGAGATGCGCCGCAAGATCAAGGCCATGTCGTACGGCCTGGCGTACGGGCTGTCAGCGTTCGGGCTGTCCCAGCAGCTGAACATCGAGGCGGCCGAGGCCCGCGCCCTGATGGACGCGTACTTCGAGCGCTTCGGCGGCGTACGGGACTATCTGCGCCGGGCGGTCGACGAGGCGCGGGCGACCGGTTACACGGCGACGCTCTTCGGCCGCCGCCGCTATCTCCCCGACCTCAACAGCGACAACCGTCAGCGTCGCGAGGCGGCCGAGCGCATGGCCCTCAACGCGCCCATCCAGGGCACGGCGGCGGACATCGTCAAGATCGCCATGCTCAAGGTGGACAGCGCGCTGCGGGAGGCGGGCCTCCACTCCCGCATGCTCCTGCAGGTCCACGACGAAATCGTCCTGGAGATCGCCCCCGGCGAGCGCGCGGCGGCGGAGGAGATCGTCCGCCGCGAGATGTCCGGCGCGGTCCGGCTCAGGGCACCGCTCGACGTCTCGGTGGGCGTCGGCCCGGACTGGGAGTCGGCGGCGCACTGACCGGGGGTCGGCGGCGCCCTGGCGGACGGGGGCGCGCCGGTGCCGGCCGCGTGGGAGGTCTCGCCCACGGTGGCATCGGTCGCGGACGCCTCGGAGGCGCGGAAGGCCGGCGCGCAGAGGCCCCGCGTGTGGAACACGTCTGGAAAGGGCGGCGGGGCAGAGGCCTGCGTGTACGGACGACCGGCGGGCAGAGGCCTGCGTGTGCGGGCGGCCGGCCTGCGGAGCTCTCGCAGGTGCGGACAGTCGCGTGTCGAGGACTTGCGCGCGGAAGGCCACGTGGAGGGAGGGTCTGCCGCGGCACCGGCGGCTGGGGCGGGCCAAGCCCTTCGCCGGGTCGGCGGCACCCCACCCCCCTCGGGACCGACGCGGGCGGTGCTCGGCTCCGGCGGGGCCCATCACTCACGTGGCCCCCGCAGAAACGCACCCCGCATCCCGGCCCGCCAGGATGCGGGCATGGGTATACGCATGCTCAACCACCGGCCGGCGGTGTACCAGACAGCCGTCGGCGCGGCTCCCGCCGCGCCGCCCCCGCCGGTCCCGGCCCACGCGGCCGACGCAAGCACCGCCCGCATCCCCACTGATTTCGCGGCCGCCGTGCGCCGCGCCGTGTCGGGCCTGCGCCGCCGGGTCACGCCCGGCGAGTCGGGCCCCTGGCGGCTGTGGGCCGACCTGACGCGCGGCTACGTCGCGCTGGTTCTCGCCCGCCTCCCGCAACCGGCCCCGGCGCGCACCGTCACCGTCTTCGTGGCGGCGCCGATCACTCTCAGGGACCGACCGGTGGGCCCGCCGCCGCATCGGCCACGCCCGGACGGCCATCCCCGCAGGGACGAGCCTTCTCGCCGCCTCCCGGACGAGCCTTCTCACCACGACCGGCACTCTCACCAGAACCCGCAGAGCCGTCCGGGGCACCGCGACCGGTAGAGGCGCCCGGCCTTCCGGGGGACCAGGGCGCCGGAGCGGCACGCCGCCGACACCGCTCGGCTCGGAGCGTCACAGCTCCGGCGGTCGTCCGGAGCCGTCCGGAGCCATCCGAATCGCCCGTACCACCGGGACTGCCCGGACCGCCACGCCCCCCGGGACCGCGGGATTCACCGGGGCCGTCGGGACTGCCCGGACCACGGGAAGTCCCCGTCAGTCCCAGCGCACGGGACCGCCGGGTTCACCGGGGCCGTCGGGACTGCCCGGACCACCAAAAGTCCGCGTCAGTCCGAGCGCACGGGAACGCCGGGTTGGTCAGCCTCCCCGCCGCTGCCACTGGTCCCACCGGCCCCATCGGAGCCACCGGTGCCACCAGCGCCCCCGGAGCTGCCGCCCGCCCCAGCTGATCCCCCCACACCTCTGAAGCCGCTCATGGTCCCGTACCCGTACCCGCGGCGCGCCCTGACCGCCGCCGCGTAGGCCGCCAGACCGAGCACCAGGCCGGCGCCCGCGCCGAAACACAGGATCGGGACCAGTTCCCGCAGGCCCGCCACCGAGTGCGGCCCGGCCCAGGACTGCACGACCCGCTGCACCGCTCCGGCCGTCGTGCATCCACCGACGACCGCCACGGCCCACCACCGGTCGCGTGGTGCAAGTACGGGCGCCCCGGCCGGCTCGCCCGCCGGTGCCCGCCGCAGCGCACGGACGACGAAGAGCGCGATGACGACCGCGGCCACCGCCGAGCCGACGTACTGCAGGTACCAGTAGAGGGGAGCGCCCACCAGCCTGCGGCCCAGCACCGGAAACAGCCGCATCCCCCACCGGTCGAGATGGGTGAACGCGTCCCACACCACGTGCGTCAGCGCCCCCAGTACGGCGGAGACGTACCACCACAGCACCGAGGACGCTCCCACGCGCGCGCGTGGCACCCCGCACCGGGTCAGCGCGGCCACTCGCCCCCGGTGCGCCCGCGGGAGCAGCGCGACGAGCGGCTCGCGAACCAGCAGCCACAGCCCCACCGACACCCAGGCGATCGGCACGTCGACGGTGAAGACCCCGGGGAAGGAGTGTGTGACACTGCCGAACTCCATCGCCCCGGGCAGGGCATTGGCAACGTAATAGGTCATGTCGGGTGAGAAGGAGCCGGCCACGAGCACCGCCGGTACCAGTCGGCCCCGCCCCGTCCCGTCGCCGCGGACCGCGGGCAGTACGGCGGCCGCATGGCTCAGAGTGAACGGCAACTGGCCCCCCGGGAAACGTGTCGAACCGGGCCGGCGGCCCGCTGATCACCGTGTCCAGTATGCGGGACACGTCACAGGTGCGCCCCACTCGGCGTACATGGCCAACCGGTGAAAACCGGGCACGAACGACTCCCGAGAGAAGGGAAGTTGTCGTAGGGTCACCTGGGTCGTACATCCGAGGAGTTCCACAAGGGCAACCAGTACCGCGGGTCAACCGTCACAACAGGGCGAACAGACAGGGCAGACGGACGCTCGGGCGTCCACGGGAGGGGTTCACTCCATGGCGGCGCATTTCGGCAGGAGGCTCTACAAGGGGGCGGCTACCACCGCCGTGGCCGCGGCAGCGGTCGCGGCTCTCACCGCCTCCCAGGCTCCCGGGGTGACGGTGGACGACCAGGGGAGACAGACCGCCACCGGTGCGGCGCCCACGCCCGACGTCAACGCCGACGGTGACGGCGCCGCGACCGGAAACTCGCCGTACTACACGGACCTGCCCCCGCTCAACAGCCCCGACCCGGCGAACCCGGCGCCCACCGTGGGCACCCCGGCCTCCCGGACGCCGGCCGAGGCGGGCATACCCGCCACCGTCCTCGACGCCTACCGGAAGGCCGAGGCGGAACTGCGGGACACCAGGCCGGGCTGCAACCTGCCCTGGCAACTCCTCGCCGCCATCGGCAAGGTCGAGTCCGGCCAGGCGCGCGGCGGCCGCGTCGACGAGAACGGCACGACGCTCTCGCCGATCCTCGGCCCGGTCCTCAACGGCAGCGGCTTCGCCCACATCAGCGACACCGACCACGGCGCCTACGACGGCGACACCACGTACGACCGTGCGATCGGCCCCATGCAGTTCATCCCGTCCACCTGGGCGTGGGCGGGCCGCGACGGCAACGGCGACGGCAAGAAGGACCCCAACAACGTCTACGACGCGGCCCTCGCCGCCGGCCACTACCTGTGCCGCAACGGCTGGGACCTGTCCGACGACGGCGACCTCCGCAGCGCGATCCTCAGCTACAACAACTCCCAGGACTACCTGAACACCGTGCTGTCCTGGCTGGAGTACTACCGCAAGGGCACCCACTCGATCCCCGACGGCACCGGCACACTGCCGTCCGGACGCAGCGACGACAGCACCGGGACACATCCCGAGCCGTCGTCCCCGCCGAAGGCCACCCCCAAGCCCCACAAGCCGGGCAAGTCGAACAAGCCCAGCGAGGAGCCGGGCAAGCCGGGCGGCGGCAGCCCGAGCCCGACGCCGCCGTCCACGCCGACCCCGCCGTCCACGCCGACCCCGCCGCCGTCCACGCCCCCCACTCCCACCGACACCGTGGACCACCTGCAGGACGCGGGCACCGCCAAGCTCACCGCCATGGCCGGTGATGCGTTCACCGACAAGATCAGCACCCGCGCCGAGACGAAGGCCGGCAAGGCGGTCGCCAAGGTCAGGATCCGGTTCATGGTCCTCGGTGACACCGACGCCACCTTCTCCGGCGGCGAGACGGTCGCCACGGTCGTCACCGACTCCTCGGGCGTGGCCGTCGCCCCGGCACTCCAGGCGGGCGAGAAGACGGGCGACTTCACCGTCCGTGCCCTGGTCGTCGGTCGTACGGTCTCCGGCCTCGACTACAAGGCCACCGTCACCGAGCGCGCCGCCGACACCCTCACCCGCACCAGCGACGCCCCGCCGACCTGCACCCCGGGTGGTGAGTTCGCCGATCAGGTCGAGGTCAGCGCCACCTACAAGGGCGCCGTCGCCGACAAGGTCGCGGCCACCGCCACCCTGATCAAGTCCACCGACGACCCCACCGAGAACGACAAGGGCCCCTACTTCAAGGACGCCGACGGCAAGCCCGTGCGCACCCTGAAGGACCTTCAGACGGACGCCAAGGGCCTGCTGACGCTGCCGAAGCTGTACGCGGACGACACCACCGGCACCTTCCTGCTGCGCATCACCACCACCGGCGGCGCGACGCTGACCGTGGAGCTGAAGGTGGCGGCGGCCGACACCTCGGCCGAACCGTCGCCCAGCCCCTCGGCCTCATAGTCCACGGCCGCACCGGCGCACCGGTCGCGCGGCACCGGGCATACACGACCACAGCGCCCCTCCGTCTCCGCGGAGGGGCGCCTTCGTCCGGCCCCGTCCGCTTTTGCCCCGCCCGCAGTCCCCACGCCCGCCCGACCGGGCCGGCCGGCCCGGCGTCAGGCCCGCCGCATCCGGGCGTTGGTGTGGCGGGTCGGCTCCGCGGTCGCCGGGTCCTCCGGCCAGGGGTGCTTCGGATACCGCCCGCGCAGCTCCGCCCGTACACCCCGGTAGCCGTCCCGCCAGAACGAGGCCAGGTCGGCGGTGACGGCCGCGGGCCGCCCGGCGGGGGAGAGCAGGTGCACGAGGACCGGCACCCCGGCCACCACCGGCGACTGCTGAAGCCCGAACATCTCCTGAAGCTTCACCGCCAGCACGGGCCGCTCGGGGTCGGCGTAGTCGACGCGGATCCTGGACCCGCTGGGCACGGTGATCCGCTCCGGGGCGAGCTCGTCCAGCCGGGCGGCCTCACCAGAGGCCCAGGGCAGCAGCCGGGCCAGCGCCTGCCCGGCGTCGATCCGGGCCAGGTCCGCGCGGCGGCGGGCCCTGCCGAGCTCCGGCTCCAGCCACTCCGCCACGCGCGCGTGCAGCGCCTCGTCCCGGACGTCGGGCCACGGCTCCCCGAGATGCCGGTGCAGGAACGCGAGCCGCCGGCGCAGCACCTCCGCGTCCGGCGACCACCGCAGCAGCCCGAACCCCTCCTGCCGCAGGCCGTCGAGCAGCGCGTCCCGTACGCGACCGGGGTCCGGGTCGGGGAGGGGGCGGACCGTCAGCTCCACCGCCCCCAACCGCTCGACGCTCCTGGCCACGACGTCCCCGCCGGCCCAGCGGACCTCCTCGCGCCGCTCGTGCAGCGCCCCGGCCGCGAGCCGTGCGACGTCCTCACCGACGGCCGCGGCGAGTTGCACGCGCGCGTGCCCCCTGCCGAGCGGCCGGTCGGCCACGGCCACGGCGATCCAGGGCGCTCCTCGCAGGGCCGACCCCTCGGGCAGTTCGGCCCGCGTACCCGAGGCCATGAGATACGACCCCCCGTCGAGCCTGGCGACCCGCTCGGGAAAGGCGAGGGCGGCGACGAGCCCGGCGACGCCGTCCTCCCCGGCGCCCGGCCGGCGCCCGCTACGAGGTCCCGCCCCGGCGTCCGCCGGCGCCGAAGCCTCACGGGCGGGCGGGTCGGAGACCGCCGCCGCGGCGGCCCGCAGCCGCCGGACCTCCGCACGCCACCGCGACGCGTACGCGTCACCTCCCCGCCGGGCACTGCGCAACGCGGCGGCGAGATCGTCGCCGTACTCCCGCGGTACCTCCTCGCTGAGCAGCGCGACCACCTCCGCCACCCGTTCCGCCCCGCCGGAGGCGGTCGCGTCGAGCAGGGCCCGCCCCAGCCGCGGATGCACCCCCAGTCGCGCCAGCCGCAGCCCCCGCCGTGTGGCCCGCCCCGAAGAGTCCACCGCTCCCACGGCCGTCAGCACGTCCCGCGCCGCCGCCATCGCGCCGTCCGGCGGCGGATCGAGCAACGCCAGCCCGGAGGCGTCCGGATCGCCCCAGCAAGCCGCCTGAAGGGCGAACGCGGTCAGGTCGGCCACCTGGATCTCCGGAGCGGGGAAACGCGGCAGACGGCCGTCCTCGGCCTCCGCCCAGCACCGGTACACCGTGCCCGGCGCCTCGCGCCCGGCACGGCCCGCCCGCTGCCGCCCGGCCGCCTGCGAGGCCCGTACCGTCGCGAGCGCGCTCAACCCGCGCGCGTGGTCCACGCGCGGCTCCCGCGCGAGCCCCGAGTCGACGACCACCCGCACCCCGGGCACCGTCAGCGACGACTCCGCCACGGAGGTGGCGAGCACCACCCGGCGCCGCCGCCCCGGCGCCAGCACTGCGTCCTGCACGGCCGCCGGCGCCCGCCCGTGCACCTGGAGCACCTCCACGTCACCGAGATCCCCCAGCTGCCCGGCGACCCGCGCGATCTCGCCCACGCCCGGCAGGAAGCACAGCACGTCCCCGTCCCGTTCGGCGAGCGCCCGCCGCACCACCGACGCCACGTGGGTCAGCAGCACGGGGTCCACCCGCACCCCGTGCGGCGGCCGTACCGGGCGCGCGGGCGGCGCCCACACCACCTCCACCGGATGCGACACGCCCTCGGCCTCGATCACCGCAGCGCCGCCCAGCAGCCGTGCCCAGCCCTCGGCGTCCGTGGTCGCCGACGCGGCGACCAGCCGCAGCTCCGGTCGCAGCGTCTCGCGTACGTCCCACAGGAACGCCGCCGCCGTGTCCGCGTCCAGATGCCGCTCGTGGCACTCGTCGAGCACCACCACGTCCACACCCGCCAGCTCCTGATCGCGTTGGAGCCGCTGCAGCAGCACACCGGTCGTGACGACCTCCACGCGCGCGTGTCGCCCGACGACCCGCTCTCCGCGGACCGTGTAGCCGACGCTCCCGCCGGCCTGCTCGCCCAGCAGCCACGCCATCCGCCGCGCCGCCGCGCGCGCGGCGATCCGCCGGGGCTCCGCCACGACCACCCGCCGCGACGGCCCCTTGCCCAGCAGTCCGGCCAGCGCCAGCGGCACCAGGGTCGTCTTGCCGGTGCCGGGCGGGGCCACCAGAACGGCGGTTCCCCGCCCGTCGAGGGCGTCGTTCAGGCCGGGCAGGGCGCCGCGCACCGGCAGCGCGTCCAGGGCGTCGTAACGGATCACGCCCCCAGTGTCGTACGCCCTCCGGGGTCCTCCGGACGGCGCAGGGGCCCGCACGCGTGCGTGCGGGCCCCTGCGTCAGGTCGGCTCCGGTCCCGCCTCGGTCCGGCCCGCGGACGTTCGGTCCGGCCGGCGGACGTTCAGTCCCGCTCGCAGACGAAGATCGCCGTGCCCGGGATCAGGTGGCCCCGCAGCGGGGACCAGCCGCCCCACTCGGAGGTGTTCCAGTCGGGCCACTCCGGCTCGACCAGGTCCACCAGGCGGAAGCCCGACGCCACGACGTCACGGACCCGGTCGCCCACCGTGCGGTGGTGCTCGACGTACACGGCGTGGCCGTCGTCGTCCTGCTCCACGTACGGCGTCCGGTCGAAGTAGGAGGCGGACACGCTCAGCCCCTCCGGGCCGGGCTCGTCGGGGAAGGCCCACCGGATCGGGTGCGTCACCGAGAAGACGAACCGGCCGCCCGGCCGGAGCACCCGGCGCACCTCCCGCAGCACCAGTCGCGGATCGGCGACGAAGGGCAGCGCGCCGTACGCCGAGCACGCCAGGTCGAAGGAGCCGTCCGCGAAGGGCAGGGCGCCCGCGTCGGCGCACACCAGAGGGAACGCTCCGCCGATCCGCAGCGCGTGCTGGAGCTGCCGGTGGGACAGGTCCAGGGCGACGGGGCGCGCGCCCTGGGCGGCCAGCCAGCGCGAGCACTGGGCCGCGCCGGCGCCGATCTCCAGGGCGTCCTTGCCCTTGAGCTCCTCGGGCGGGCCGAGCAGCTCGGCCTCCACCTCGTCCAGTCCCTCGGGGCACCACACGAAGCGGTCGTCGCCGAGGAAGGTGCCGTGTTCGATCTGGTACTCGTCCGCGTTCCGGTCCCACCAGCCCCGGTTGGCCCGGGCGCTCTCGGTGACACCGGCCGCCCGGCGGGTGGCCTCCGGTTCGAACGGTTCGAACGGTGCTGGCTCTTGGATGATCGGCTCCCTCGTCGTACTCTTCCGTCCAACCCGCCCCGGTGTACGCGCCGGCGGAGGGACATCCTGGTGTCGGCGTGGCCTCGGGAGACAGGTTTTCCGCCGGATATGCGGCGATACGCCCCGGGTGGGCGGCTTCGCGCATTGACCCTGCCCGGCTGCCCCCGTATGCTACAAGTTGCGCTGCGGGCCTGCGCACCTCAGACGTAGCAGGCTGCGCTCGCATCTGTTGTATGTCCCCTCGGTTCTCGAGGCGCCACAAGCGGTTTTGTGTGGCGCTTCCTTGGCTGTCCGGCTTCTGCAGAGCGAAACGGGCTCCCGGCGTAAGCAGTACCTACGACTTCAATGTCCGTACCGGAGCCCTTTCCCACATGACGAGCAGCACCGAGACCACCGCCACCACCCCGCAGGTAGCGGTCAACGACATCGGTAACGAGGAAGCCTTCCTCGCAGCGATCGACGAGACGATCAAGTACTTCAACGACGGCGACATCGTCGACGGCGTCATCGTGAAGGTCGACCGGGACGAGGTCCTGCTCGACATCGGTTACAAGACCGAAGGTGTCATCCCGAGCCGCGAGCTCTCGATCAAGCACGACGTCGACCCGAACGAGGTCGTCGCCGTCGGCGACGAGATCGAGGCCCTGGTCCTCCAGAAGGAGGACAAGGAAGGCCGCCTGATCCTCTCGAAGAAGCGCGCCCAGTACGAGCGTGCCTGGGGCACCATCGAGAAGATCAAGGAAGAGGACGGCATCGTCACCGGTACCGTCATCGAGGTCGTCAAGGGTGGCCTCATCCTCGACATCGGCCTGCGTGGCTTCCTTCCGGCCTCCCTGGTCGAGATGCGCCGTGTCCGCGACCTCCAGCCGTACGTCGGCAAGGAGCTCGAGGCCAAGATCATCGAGCTGGACAAGAACCGCAACAACGTGGTCCTGTCCCGTCGTGCCTGGCTGGAGCAGACCCAGTCCGAGGTCCGCCAGACGTTCCTCACGACCCTGCAGAAGGGTCAGGTCCGCTCCGGTGTGGTCTCCTCGATCGTCAACTTCGGTGCCTTCGTGGACCTGGGTGGCGTCGACGGTCTGGTCCACGTCTCCGAGCTGTCCTGGAAGCACATCGACCACCCCTCCGAGGTCGTCGAGGTCGGCCAGGAGGTCACCGTCGAGGTCCTCGACGTCGACATGGACCGCGAGCGCGTCTCCCTGTCGCTGAAGGCGACCCAGGAAGACCCGTGGCAGCAGTTCGCCCGCACCCACCAGATCGGCCAGGTCGTGCCCGGCAAGGTCACGAAGCTGGTTCCGTTCGGTGCGTTCGTCCGCGTGGACGAGGGCATCGAGGGTCTGGTCCACATCTCCGAGCTGGCCGAGCGCCACGTGGAGATCCCGGAGCAGGTCGTCCAGGTCAACGACGAGATCTTCGTCAAGGTCATCGACATCGACCTCGAGCGTCGCCGCATCAGCCTCTCGCTGAAGCAGGCCAACGAGTCCTTCGGTGCCGACCCGACGGCGGTCGAGTTCGACCCGACCCTGTACGGCATGGCCGCGTCCTACGACGACCAGGGCAACTACATCTACCCCGAGGGCTTCGACCCGGAGACCAACGACTGGCTGCCGGGCTACGAGAAGCAGCGCGAGGAGTGGGAGCGCCAGTACGCCGAGGCGCAGGCCCGCTTCGAGCAGCACCAGGCGCAGGTCATCAAGTCCCGCGAGGCGGACGCCGCTGCCGCCGCCGAGGGTGGCGAGGCCGCCGCTCCGGCCGCGTCCGGCGGTTCGTACTCCTCCGAGGGCGGCGACAGCTCCGGCGCGCTGGCGTCGGACGAGGCGCTGGCCGCCCTGCGCGAGAAGCTGGCCGGCGGCCAGAGCTGACCGCTCACCGCTAGGCACTAGCCGATAGCTGCGGCCCGTACCCCCGCTCCTTGGGGGTACGGGCCGCAGTCGTGTGCCGCGCGAGTGGACCTCCCGGGGGGCATGTCTGGCACCCCTTGCGGTGGCATACCTTCCGCAGCCCCGGCCGGACTGCCAGCCGTGCGTCCTGGTGGAGGGCCGCTCTTTGTTCCTGTAGGTGAACGATGAGCACTCACGTGGACGGCGGGTTGCTCCGAGAGGGTGGGAGCAGGGCATGTTCGCGTCAAGCTTGCGGCGATGTGGGCGAGTTGGGGAATGCCTGGGTCGCGTGTCTCGTTGTGAACCTACGAACACGAGGAGGGGCGGTCACAGTGCTTGATCCGCAGGGTTTGTACGCATGGGAGCCGAAGGGCCTGGCGGTCGTCGACATGGCGCTGGCCCAGGAGTCGGCCGGCCTTGTCATGCTCTACCACTTCGACGGATACATCGACGCGGGCGAGACCGGCGACCAGATCGTCGAGGGGCTTCTGGACGCACTGCCCCACCAGGTCGTGGCGCGCTTCGACCACGACCGGCTCGTCGACTACCGGGCCCGCCGCCCGTTGCTGACCTTCAAGAGCGACCGCTGGACGGAGTACGAGGAGCCCGTCATCGAGGTGCGCCTCGTCCAGGACGCCACCGGTGCGCCCTTCCTGCTGCTGTCCGGGCCGGAGCCCGACGTGGAGTGGGAGCGCTTCGCCGCGGCGGTACGGCAGATCGTGGAGCGGCTCGGCGTCCGGCTGTCGGTGAACTTCCACGGCATCCCCATGGGCGTCCCCCACACCCGCCCGGTGGGCCTGACCCCGCACGGCAACCGCAGCGACCTCGTTCCCGGCCACCACAGCCCCTTCGCGGAGGCACAGGTGCCGGGCAGTGCCGAGGCGCTGCTGGAGTACCGCCTGATGGAGGCCGGGCACGACGTCCTCGGGGTGGCCGCGCACGTGCCGCACTACATCGCCCGTTCCCCGTACCCGGACGCGGCGCTGACCGTCCTGGAGGCGATCACCGCGGCCACCGGCCTGGTCCTGCCGAGCGTCGCGCACTCCCTGCGCAACGACGCCCTCCGCACCCAGACGGAGATCGACCGCCAGATCCGGGAGGGCGACGAGGAGCTCACCTCCCTCGTCCAGGGGCTTGAGCACCAGTACGACGCCGCCGCGGGCGCGGAGACCCGGGGCAACATGCTGGCCGAACCCATCGACATCCCCTCGGCGGACGAGATCGGCCGCGAGTTCGAGAGGTTCCTGGCGGAGCGGGAGGGCGACAACTGAGGCGCCGGCAGGGCGACGACCGAGGCTCGCGGGCAGGGCGGGAGCGCAGGCCCGCCGGGCGGGCCGCCGGTGGCAACGCCTAAGCTTCCGCTCATGTTGAAGGTGGGCCTGACCGGGGGCATCGGAGCCGGTAAGAGCGAGGTGTCGCGGCTGCTCGTCGAGTGCGGGGCCGTGCTGATCGACGCCGACCGGATCGCACGGGAGGTCGTCGCTCCGGGCACACCCGGCCTCGCCGCGGTCGTCGGGGCCTTCGGCCAGGGGGTGCTCGCCGCCGACGGCAGCCTGGACCGGCCCAAGCTGGGCTCCATCGTCTTCGCCGACCCGGAGAAGCTCTCAGTCCTGAACTCGATCGTCCACCCCCTGGTGGGCGCCCGCTCCCGCGAACTGGAGGAGGCCGCCGCCGAGGACGCCGTCGTCGTCCACGACGTCCCGCTCCTCACGGAGAACGGCCTCGCCCCGCTCTACGACCTCGTGATCGTCGTCGACGCGAGCGCCGAGACCCAGCTCGACCGGCTCATGCGGCTGCGCGGCATGACCGAGAACGACGCCCGTGCGCGCATGGCCGCCCAGGCCACGCGGGACAAGCGGCTGGAGATCGCGGACATCGTCATCGACAACGACGTGCCGCTGGAACGGCTTCGTCAACGGGTGAGGGAGGTCTGGGCCGAGCTCGTCCGCAGGGCGGCACACACCGCGCAGGCGGAACCCCGGGAAGAAGAGCCTCAGGAATAGGGGTGTCCCGCCGGGGCGTTGAACCCTTCCTGCGAGGGAAGGACTGTGCCGTGCCCGAAACCAGCGGTTCGCCCGGACGTACTCCGGAGACGCATGTCATCGACTTCCGCGCCGCCGAGCAGCTGCTCGCCGCACGGGACCCTCGGGGCGCGGTGAAACTGCTCGACGGGGTCATCGCCGCTCATCCCGAGAACACGGCCGCCCGGCTGCTGCGCGCCCGTGCCTTCTTCGCGGCCGCGCAACTGCGACCCGCCGAGCTGGAGTTCACCATCGTCCTGGAGCGTGAGCCGGACAACGCGTTCGCGCACTTCGCGCTCGCCCGGACCTACGAGCGGCAGGGCCGCCCCGACCAGGCCAAGCGCCACTTCCGGCTGGCCGCCGCGCTGGACCCGAACCCGGAGTACCTCCAGCGCGCCCGGTTCGACACCTGACCCCGCCTACCGGCGCCGCTGGTCCGGCGGCCAGTACGGCGGGACGTCGCGCCCCGGCTGGTAGTGGGGACCCTGCCGCAGATGCCGGACGACCACGGTGAAGTCGACGGCGATCACCAGCCACAGCACCCCGAACGCGGCCGCCCATCCAGGCTGACCGAGCAGCCCGAACACCGCCGTGCCGAACAGCGCCCAGAACATCCCCCACAAGCACAGCCAGAAGCGCGCTCGCAGAGCACTGCGCGCAGTCGCCGGCTCACTGCCCGTACGCATCGTCGGTCACCACTCCTCCTTGCAAATTACTCTCCGACCAGGACGTTCACCACGGGAAAGCCGGGGGAGGGGCGTCTCGGAAACGCGGACGGGGGGCCACGGTCCAGGTGGTACGGGGCAGGCGCACCGGGGAGAGAGGCTCCCGTCCGGGACGGGAGGCCAACGGGAACACTCGCCGCTCACTCGAGGCACTCACTCGAACGGGTGAAGCGGGCCGGGGCGGGAACGGCCGTGCGGATGCGGGCCGTTGTCCGGGCATGGGGCTGAACATGCGTGAGGGCTATCAGGGCACCGGACCGGGAGCGATCACCCCGGACGGCTGCGCGGTGGAGTTGTACGCGCGGCTGCCGGTCGGCAGCGAACCGGACATCGTCGCCGCCGCCGTACCCGCGGGCGCGCACATCCTGGAACTGGGCTGCGGTGTGGGCCGCGTGACCCACCCGCTGCTGCGGCGCGGCTTCACCGTGACGGCGGTGGACGAGTCCCCGCAGATGCTGCAGCGGGTGCGCGGCGCACGGACCATATGCAGCCCGATCGAGCAGCTGGATCTGGGAGAGACCTTCGACGTCGTCATGCTCGCGTCGTTCCTGGTGCACGCAGGCGACGCAGAGGTACGGCGGGGGCTGCTGCGCACCTGCGCACGGCATGTCGCCCAGGACGGCTGCGTCCTGATCCAGCGGGAAGGGGCTGACTACCACACCGATCTGCCCCGCGAGCGCGTCGATCCCAGTGGTTTCACGGTCCGGATCCTGTCCGCCGAACCGGTCGGGGACGGAGTGGACTCGGTGCGTGCGGAGTACGTGTTCCCGGACGCCACCTGGACGCAGACGTTCCTGTCCCGGCCGCTGACCGGAGAGCAGTTCGAGGAGGCACTGGAGGAGGCGGGGCTGCAGACCGACCGGTGTCTGACCGACGACGGGACCTGGGTGAGAGCCGTACGCCGACAGGGGAGCTGACCGGGGGCCCGAGCGGAGAAGGCGGTCCACGAAATCCGCCGGGGCACCGATGAGTTCCGTGGCCGGGGCCGGTCTACCTCTTCGACCGCACCACGGACCACTTCCCCAAGGAGACCTCGTGTCCGAGACCGCCGCTTCCGTCCCGTCCGTCGCCACCGACCCGTCCGCCGGGTCAGCTCGTGGCCGCCGTACCGCCCGCATCGCCCTGCGCTCCGTGCAGGTGCTGCTCGCCCTGTTCTACGGGATCGCGAGCGCCCTGCCCAAACTCATCGCGCATCCATCGGCCGCCGACTCCTTCGACAGGATCGGCTGGGGCAGTGCGGGCATGTACACCATCGGCGCGCTGGAGCTGGCCGGAGCCGTCGCACTGCTGATCCCGGTACTGCAGTCGGTGGCGGCGCTGGCACTGAGCGCGCTGATGGTCGGCGCGTTCGTCGTCCAGCTCACCGTCTTCGACGGCCAGAACGCAGCGACCCCGATCATCCTGGTCGTGCCGCTCGGCCTCATCGCCTGGGCCCGGCGTGGCCACAACGCGGAGCTGCTGCGGCTGGTGCGGCGGCAGGCGTGACCACGGGACGGGCGCCGCGCGCGGCCCCGCGACCGTCACCGGCCGCGCGGCCGGCCGGCGGGCCCGCTCGGACCGTCCAGGCCGCCCAGGTCGCGCAGACGCTCCAGTTCGCGACGGTCGCGCTTGGTGGGCCGGCCGGCACCTCGGTCGCGCACGCCGATCGGAGCGACGGCCTCGCGGGGCGGGGGCGGCGGGGAGTTGTCGACGTAGCACTGCACGGCCACGGGAGCACCGACCCGCTTGCGGATCAGACGCCTGACGACGACGATCCGCTCGCGGCCTTCCTGCCGCAGGCGCACCTCGTCGCCGACGCGGACGGAGTGGGCGGGCTTCACCCGCTCGCCGTTCACCCGGACGTGCCCGCCCCGGCAGGCGGTGGCCCCGACGGAACGGGTCTTGACCAGACGTACGGCCCAGATCCAGCTGTCGATCCGCACGGACTCACCGCTCGCCGGGCCGGCCGCCTCGGCGGCGGCGATGGCGGCGGCGACCTTCGGATCCACGGCCGCGGCGGGCGACTCGCCGGAGCCCCCTGCGCCCGTGTCCTGGTCACGGTCCCTGACGTCGTCCTCGGAAGCCATGGCTTCGACCTTAGTCTCTTGGACCGGCCGCACTGGACCAATTTACGGTGGGGGGTATGGACAGCAGCAGCCTCGCGGCCCTCGACCAGCGGATTGCGCAGTGCCGTGCCTGCCCGCGTCTGGTCGCCTGGCGTGAGGAGGTCGCCCGTACCAAGCGGGCCGCGTTCGCCGACTGGACGTACTGGGGCCGCCCAGTGCCGGGCTTCGGGCCCCCCGACGCGCGGCTGCTGATCGTGGGACTCGCCCCGGCCGCACACGGCGGCAACCGCACCGGCCGCATGTTCACGGGAGACCGGTCCGGGGACGTGCTGTACGAGGCGCTGTACGACGTGGGCCTCGCCTCGCAGCCCACCTCCGTCGCCGCCGACGACGGACTGGAACTGTACGGCGTGCGGATCACCTCGCCCGTGCACTGCGCCCCACCCGCCAACAAGCCGACGCCCGGCGAGCGGGACACCTGCCGGCCCTGGCTCGTCCAGGAGCTGCATCTGCTGCGGCCCACCCTGCGCGCGGTGGTCGTGCTCGGCGCGTTCGGCTGGCAGGCCGCACTGCCGGCGTTCGCCGAGGCGGGCTGGACGGTCCCCCGCCCCCGCCCCGCCTTCGCCCACGGAGCACGGGTACCGCTCGACGGCCTCGAGCTCTTCGGCTGCTTCCACGTCAGCCAGCGCAACACCTTCACCGGCAGGCTCACCCCGGCGATGCTCCGTGACGTCCTGCGGACGGCGGCGAAGGCGGCGGGACTGCCGACGAGATGACCCGCGCCGAGGGGAAGCCCGCCACGGCGGTCCCACGGCACCGGGGAAAATGAGGCGACTCGGCCGATGAACGGCGGCTACCTTCCCCCGATGGGCCTGTATCCGGAGATCGAACCGTACGACCAAGGCATGCTCGACGTCGGCGACGGCAACCGCCTGTACTGGGAGACCTGCGGAAATCCGCTCGGCAAGCCGGCGGTGATGCTGCACGGCGGTCCGGGTTCCGGCTGCACGCCCGGCCACCGGCGCTACTGCGATCCCGCCGCGTACCGGATCGTGCTGCTCGACCAGCGCGGCTGCGGACGCTCCACACCGCACGCGAGCGCGTACGACACCGACATGAGCGTCAACACGACCGACCACCTGATCGCCGACCTGGAGCTGCTGCGCGGCCACCTGGGCATCGAGCGATGGCTGGTGTGGGGCGCCTCATGGGGTTCGGTGCTGGCGCTGCGCTACGCCCAGACACATCCCGCAGCCGTTTCCGAGCTGGTGCTGACGGGCGTCGCGACCGGCTCGAACGCCGAGGTCACGCTGCTGACCCACCGGCTGGGCCGGATCTTCCCGGAGGCCTTCGGACACCTCCTCGCCGAACTGCCCGAGGACACCGACCGCGCCGGGAACCTCGCGGCCGCCTGCAACCGGCTGATCGAGTCACCCGACCCGTCGGTGCGCGAGCGGGCGGCGCGCGCCTGGACCGACTGGGAGACAGCGATGATCCCCGCGCCGCCGCGCTCCGTCGCTCGTTACGAGGACCCCGCGTTCCGCATGGGCTTCGCCCGAACCGTCACGCACTACTTCGGCAACGACCACTTCCTCGGCCCGGGCAACGACGAGGGCGTGGTGCTGCGCGACGCCCACCTGCTCGGCGGCATCCCCGGCACCCTCGTCCAGGGCAGCCTGGACTTCGGCAACCTCCTGGGCACCGTCTGGCGCCTGAACCAGGCCTGGCCCGGCAGCGAGCTGGTCGTCGTGGACCAGGCCGGGCACGATGCGGGAGCCCCGGGCGTGGTGGATGCCCTGGTCGCGGCGACGGACAGGTACGCACGGCTCGAGGCGGGCCCGCGATGAGCCGGTCGGACCAGATCATCGACGACTGGGACCTCACCGTCCCGACGACATCCTCAGTGGTCCGACGGCGTGTCCCACGGCCTTGACCGAGGCCGTCACCAGGATCGAAAAGTTCTCCAGCACCGCCGTCGACGCCGCGGCAACCACCACGGACGGGTGAACACGAGGTGTACGCGGCTTGACGCGGTAGGTGATCAATTGAGCCGAAAGTGTGAGGTGAGACCCACTTTTGGCATTGAACTCGTGTCGAGTACGTCTCAGTACCATCACTGGACGAGGCGTTCACCCCATGTTTGGCGTTTAAATCTGTCGAGTACGCGCTACATGGAGGTGCAGGGTGAACGGGCGAACGGTGCTCGAGCGCTTTCCCGCCGGCGGGCCGCGAGGGTCGTGGCCGGCGGAGGAGTTCGCGCATGCGCGGCGTCTGGAGGGCCTGCCCGCCGAGGTCGTGATGGACCTCGCGACGGACACCTTCCTGGTGATCGTCCGGGGCGGCGAGGGCGGCGGTGACGTGACCGCCTGAACCGGTGCCGCAGTGGGCTCTCAGGCTGACGTGGACACGACTTGAGTCAGCTCGCCTCCGGCGCGGTCGGGGCTGGGATGCCCGCCGCGAACTGCGCCGCCTGGAGCGCGTACAGCTCCGCGTACAGGCCCCCGGTGGCCAGCAGCTCCTCCGGCGGCCCGGACCACCAGCCGGCCCCGGTCGAGGACGTGCACCAGGTCGGCGTGGCGCACCGACGCCAGCCGGTGCGTGATCAGGACCACCGTCTGGCCGCTCCCGGCCAGCCCCCGGATCCGCTCGAAGACCTCCAGCTCGGCACGGGCGCCCAGGGCCGCCGTCGGCTCGTCCACGATCAGGATGCGACCGCGCCGGTAGGCCGCCCGCTGCCCAGTCGCTGCCACTGGCCGCCGGACAGCTCGTGCCCGCCGCTGAAGTGCCGGGCCAGCAGGGTGTCCAGGCCCCTGGGCAGATCCGCGACCACCTCCTCGGCACCCGCCTCGCGGACCGCGGCGGCCGGCCGCTTCTCGGTCAGCGGGTCCGACGAGCGGCCCACGGCCACATTGACCCGGGCGGTGAACGGCCAGCGCTTGAAGTCCTGCGCCACCATCGCGATGCGCTCGGCGAGCGGCCGGATCGTGGCTCTGGTCGGCGAGAACGCGCTCCAGGCGCTCGGCAGCGTCATGGTCGCCAGCAGCGGCAGCAGCACCGGGCGCAGCACGGTCAGGACGCCCGCCGCCGCGACCAGCGAGATCATCGCGTTCACCACGCGCGTGCCGTACGAGATCATCCGGCGGGCCGAGGCGGCGCCGTACTGGGCGGTGCCCAGCAGCTTGTGGAAGGCGTGGTCCTCGATCGCCGACAGTTCCACCGCCGCCGCCCGCTCCAGGTACAGCTCGGTCGCCACCCGCTCCACCTTGGGCTCCAGCCGGCCCGTCGCGTATGTCGACGCCGCCCGCAGCAGTGCGCCGACCAGCATCACCGCCGCCATGGCGACCAGCGCGGGCACGGCACCGCGCAGCCGGTCCTGCAGCGGGCCCCCGCTGATCACCCGGCTCAGCACACTGTTGACCGCCAGCAGACTGATCGCCTGCGCGATGCCCCGGACCGCCTCGGCGGCCAGCACCGTGTGCGTGGCCCGCCGATCGGCCTGGCGGGCCAGCCGGAAACTTGCGGCGAGCAGGCCGGGCAGCCGCCGCACCATGCCCCGGAAGTTCAGTTCCAGGAAGGCGTCGTGGTGCTGGCTCCAGCCCGTGTCGTAGCGCAGCGGGCCACCGAAGAGCAGCCGTTCCGACTCGGAGACCTCGGGGCCGGGTTTCTCGGGCCCCGGCTTGTCGGGTCCGGCCGTCCCAGGGGCGGATGTTTCACGGTCGGAGGTCTCACCGTCGGGCGTCTCGGGAACCGGCGGCGTGTCGCCCTCCGGTGTTCCGGGGCCGGGTGGTGCTTCGCCTTCGGGCGGCTGGAGGGCGGGTTTCCCGGGGGCGGGTGTTCCGCCTCGGGGCGTCTCGGGCCCGGGCGCTCGCTGTCCGGCTGCTGCCTGCTCGGCCGTCCCGCCTCCCCGCTTGCGCCTCGTCCCCACCGACAGCCTCCCCCGATCGTGAGCGGAGGGCCACTATGGCCGGGCGCGCGCGCTCCGGGCAGGGCGCGTGACCCGGCAGGCGAAGCGCGCGGGCGCGCACGCCGTGCGCGGGTATGGCCGGCGCCGCCGGCCCGCGCTCACGCGCTGACCGGACGGGACCACGCCGGGGTCGTCCCCGTGACCCGGCACAGTGCCAGGTACAACGGGATCGGCGGGGTGTAGGGGACCGTTCCCTCCGGTCGGTGGATGAGGGCGGGGAGCGGAGCCCGCGGGGTGTCGGGGAGTACCGCACCGGTGGCGTAGTGCGCGGGGGAGGGCCACCGCAGGGCGTAGTCGGAGTCGGCCGGGAGAATCCACCACCAGTGCGTCTCGTCGGCGTAGACGCACCCCACGCGGGGCAGCCGCTGCATCAGCAGGGCACCGAAGCGGGCCGGTACCGCCACCGCGTCGCAACCCAGTGGGACCGTCATACCCTCCGGGAGGGACAGCCGCCGGGGCGCACCGACGTCGCCGGTGGAGGCGGTTCCGCCGGACGTGGCGGGCCGGCCCGTCGCGCGTCCCAGGCGCACGAGCGTGTCCAGGCCGAGTACCTGGCCGGAGCCGGAGGGGCCGGCACCGCTCACAGCCATACGGCCCCCGTTCCGTGCGCTTCGTGCGGTAGATGCGATGTGTGGTGCGACAGCTGAGATCGATGGGGTCCGTGTGGTCCGTATGCCCTGCGGAGCCGTGCGGCCTGAGGGGCGTCCTCGTCGTCCGGCGGAGCCGGGTGCGGGGTCGGTGACGGGTCCGGCATCGGGTACGGCTTCGGGCGGGCGCCCCAGCCGAGGTCGCCCCGGGCCTCGTGCGTGTCCGGAACCTCGTGCACGGCCGCCGCCTGTGTGTCCTGCGCCGTGCCGGTCGCCTCCTGCGCGGCGTGGACAGGACCCAGCGGGGCGGTTGCCTGCTGCCCGATGCATGTCGCGACCGGCGTGTCGTCGGTCGTCGCCGGCGCGGTAAGGGCCGCGTCCCATGTGGCGTCGGTCGCGTCCTTCCCGGTGCCCGTCCTACGCGCCAGCTCCGCCCACACCACGAGCCCCGGGCCGTGCTGCTGCGCGCCCCAGGACCGGCACATGGCCCCGACGAGGAACAGTCCCCTCCCGTGCTCCTCCTCCGGCCGCTGCGGGGACGGATGCGGTTCACCCGGCGCGCGGCCCTCGTCACGCACGGCTATGCGCACCAGGTCCGCGCCGTCCTGAAGTTCGCAGACGACCCTGCTGCTCGCGGTGTGCACGATGGCGTTGGTGACCAGCTCGGATATGACCAGGTCGGCGGTGTCACAGGTGTCCTCGCACACCGACCAGGCGGTCAACCGGGCCCGGGTCAGGCGTCTGGCCTGGGCGGGAGAACCCGGGTGTGCGGCCAGCTCGAAGCGGAACCGGCGCTCGGCAACGGCCCCCTCGGGGCCCGTTCCCGTGATGGCACCGGGGGCAAGGAGACCCGCGGTGGCGTCTGTTCCTAAAGGCGGAGACGGAATCACGCTTGCCACTATCTCCCCGCCGTGGACACTTGGCAAGTGGCACTATGGAAAATGCAGAGTGCTGTATGACGCGGTGAAGGGCCGTGGCACACTGCTCGCAACAGCACGTCGCGCGGCGCCAGTTGGGATCGTCGAGGATCCGTCGGATCTTCGAACGGATCTTCGAGTGGCGCCGTAGGGCTGTCAGGATTCCTTGGGCCTGCGGGGGTTCACCCCGGGGGTCCGCACGACTCCTTCAGGCCCGTCGGAACTCCTCGGCGGAGTCCGGGACTCTTCGGTGGAGGTGGAGCATGAGCGAACCGCGGTCGGCACCGACCGTCGGGCAGGTCGTGCTCGGTCGGCGCCTGCTCGACCTGCGGGAACGGGCCGGACTCAAACGCGAGGAGGCCGCCCGGGTCCTCCGCGTCGCGCCGGCCACCGTCCGCCGCATGGAGACGGCAGAAGTCTCCCTCAAAATCCCGTACCTGCAACTGCTGCTGAAGGCGTACGGCGTCCCTGACGACGAGGCCGAGGCCTTCGTGCAACTCGCCGAGGACGCCAACCGGCCCGGCTGGTGGCAGCGCTTCCACGACATCCTGCCGGGCTGGTTCTCGATGTACGTCAGCCTGGAAGGCGCCGCGGCGCTCATCCGGTCCTACGAACCCCACTTCGTGCCCGGACTGCTCCAGACCGAGGACTACGCACGCGGGGTGCTCAAGTCGGGGGCCATCGGCCAGACCAGTCCAGAGGACATCGAGCGCCATGTCGCCCTGCGCATGCAACGCCAGGAACTGCTCACCCGTCCCGACGCGCCCCGGTTCTGGGTCGTGCTCGACGAGACCGCACTGCGCCGCCCGGTCGGCGGCCCGGAGGTGATGCGTGCTCAGGTCGACAAGCTGCTCGACGCCACGAAGCTGCCCAACGTGACCCTGCAGATAGCCCCGTTCTCCTCGGGGCCGCACCCCGGCACGTACGGGCCCTTCGTGCTGTTCCGATTCGCCATGCCCGAACTTCCGGACATGGTCTACAGCGAGTACCTGACCGGCGCCGTCTACCTGGACGCGCGCGAGGAGGTGGCGACCCACCTCGAGGTCATGGACCGCATGGCGGCTCATGCCGCTACGGCACATCGCACGAAGGAGATCCTCCGGGATCTCCGCAAGGAGCTGTGAATGGATCGCATCACGTCCCAGCCCGCCTCACGGGGCCGCGGCGACCGGATCCGCGGCGAGCGGATCTACAACGGCATGCCCGCCAGGGAACTGGGCAGCGAGGGCTGGCACAAGCCGTGGAGCGGCGGCAACGGCGGCAACTGCCTGGAGGCGATGAAGCTGGCCGACGGCCGGATCGCGGTACGCCAGTCGACCGACCCGGACGGGCCGGCGCTCATATACACCACCGACGAGATGACCGCCTTCATCGAAGGCGCCAAGGCGGGGGTGGCCGACTTCCTGCTCTCCTGAACCTGCCTGGATGTTTCCTCTGCCTCGACTTCCTAATTCTGGCGCCACCTTGAGCACGTCCGAGAACACGTCCGACTACCTCACGCACTTCTCCTTCACACGCCTCTGCCTCACACGTCCCCACCTCACATGACCCGGCACGGGCCGTCCGTCCGGCTGCCCGCCGAAGTCACCTACTGCACGGCCATCGGCCGGTCGTACGGCCCGATCGGCGCCGGCAGTCGCGAACTCCCCGTCAGGTAGTGATCGACTGCCGCCGCCACCGACCGCCCCTCCGCGATCGCCCACACGATCAGCGACTGACCGCGCGCGGCGTCCCCCGCCGCGAACACACCGGGCACGTTCGTCGTGAAGTCGGCGCCGCGCGCGAGCGTGCCGCGCGGCGCGAGGTCGAGCCCCAGCTGGTCGATCAGCCCGTCCCGCCGGTCCGGCCCGGAGAAGCCGAGCGCGAGCAGCACCAGGTCGGCCGGGAGGGCCCGCCCGGTGCCCGGCAGCGGGCGCCGCTCCGCGTCCACCTCGACCAGGTGCAACTCGCGCACATGGCCGTCCGCGTCACCGGTGAAGCGCAGCGTCGACGCCGCGAACAGCCGCGCGTCGGCGTCCGCGGCGGGCGCCGTGCGCAGCACCCCCGCCTCCTCGTGCGCCGCCGACAACCGGTAGATCTTTGGATACGTCGGCCACGGCTCGATGTCCTCGTCGCGCTCCGCTCCGGGCTGGGCGTAGATGTCCAACTGGGTCACGGACGCGGCACCCTCCCGCACCGCCGTACCCAGACAGTCGGCCCCCGTGTCACCCCCGCCCACGATGACCACATGCCGGTCCGCCGCGCACAACGGCGAGACCGCGATGTCCCCCTCGCACACCCGGTTGGCGAGCGGCAGATACTCCATTGCCTGATGGATCCCGGCCAACTCGCGGCCCGGCACCTCCAGTTCACGCCACGCCGTGGCTCCCGTGGCGATCACCACGGCGTCGCAGCGCGAACGAAGCTCCGCAGCCCCGATGTCCTGCCCCACCACCGAGGACGTACGGAACTTGGTCCCCTCGGCCAGCATCTGCTCCAGCCGGCGTTCCAGGTGGCGCTTCTCCATCTTGAACTCGGGGATGCCGTACCGCATCAGCCCGCCGAGCCGGTCGTCCCTCTCGTACACGGTCACCGTGTGTCCCGCGCGGGTCAGCTGCTGGGCCGCGGCGAGCCCGGTCGGCCCCGAGCCGACCACGGCGACGGTCCGCTCCGACAGCCGGTCCGGCGGACGCGGTGGGGCGAAACCCTCCTCCCACGCCCGGTCGGCGATGGCGCACTCGACGTTCTTGATGGTGACGGCGGGCTGGTTGATCGCCAGCACGCAGCCCGCCTCGCACGGCGCCGGACACAGACGGCCGGTGAACTCGGGGAAGTTGTTCGTGGCGTGCAACCGGTCGGCGGCCGCCCGCCAGTCCTCCCGCGAGACAAGGTCGTTCCACTCGGGGATCAGGTTGCCCAGCGGGCAGGCCTCGTGGCAGAACGGCACACCGCAGTCCATGCAGCGGTCGGCCTGCTTGCTGATGATCGGCAGCAG
>NZ_MUBM01000014.1:40374-40524 GCF_002154505.1 Streptomyces carpinensis
TGTACTCGGGTCCTCGGGCGGTGCTCTTCCGGCCACGATACGTCCCGCTGAGCGCACATGCAGGGCGCGCGGCGGGGTCTTTCCGCAGGTTGTCGGGGGTCTCAGGGCCTCAGCTCCGCAGGGCGCCTCTAGGGGGCCCGCCCCCCGCCC
>NZ_MUBM01000140.1 GCF_002154505.1 Streptomyces carpinensis
GTCCCAGTTGATCGACCAGGTCATCAGGCCCTTCAGCCCGGTGCCGTAGTGGCGCCAGGCCTGGGAGACCTGGGAGGTGGACAGGTAGCCGCCGCCCGCGCCCGACTGGGCGGGCAGACCCGGGACCTGCTTGTCGTAGGGGACCCTGATCGTCGTTCCCTGGACCACCAGGCCCTTGTTCAGGCAGTCGGTCTGGGCGGTGAATCCCTCCACCGTGCCGGCCGAGTAGGAGTCGCCGGAGCAGCCGTACATGCCGCCGTTGTAGTACTGCATGTTCAGCCACCACAGGCGGCCGTTGTCGGCGTACATCTTGATGATCGGCAGATACGCGCCCCAGATGGAGCCGTACGTGATGCTGCCGCCGGTGACGTACGCGGTCTCCGGGGCCATCGTCAGGCCGAAGTTCGACGGCATCTGCGCCAGGACGCCGTCGATGATGCGGATCAAGTTGGCCTGGGAAGTGGACAGTTGGTTGATGCTGCCGCTTCCCACCAGGCCCGTCTCGATGTCGATGTCGATGCCGTCGAAGTTGTACTTCTTCAGGATCGGGACGATCGATGCCACGAACCGGTCCGCCACCGCCTGCGAACTCAGGTCGATGCCGGCCGCCGCGCCGCCGATGGAGAGAAGGACGGTCTGCCCGGAGGCCTTGGCTGCGCACATCTCCGCGGGCGTGGCCACCTTCACGCCCGTGTCCATGCCGTCCTCCCACAGGGCCGTTCCGTCGGAGCGGATGACCGGGAAGGCCGCGTTGATCACGTTGTAGCCGTGCGCGGCGATACGGGAGTCGGTGATCGGGGTCCAGCCGAAGGGCGGGTGGACGCCGTTGGAGGAGCCGTCCCAGTTCTCCCAGTAGCCCTGGAGGACCTTGCCCGCGGGCCTGGACTTCACGGCGCAGGTGTCGGTCGCCGTGGAGGCGGCCGAGGCGCCGGGCGCGAAGGCGAGGGAGAGCGGAGCGAGACAGGCGGTGGCCAGAGCGGCGGCGAGCAGACGCAGTCTGCGGCGGATCATGCGGAGCCTCCCGGTGGGGGTGCGGTGAGGGCCGTGGATGTCGCAGACATGACAGTGCTCTGGTCCAGACCTTTCGTCAAGAGTCTGGACCGGTGCGGCGGAGGCGGGCGCGTGACAAATGGCAAGTGACAGATATTGAAATCTGTCATTCGTCATGCCATGGTGGACCCATGACGATGAACACCCGATCCCTCGGCACCACCGGCCCTCAGGTCTCCGCCCTCGGCCTCGGCTGCATGGGCATGTCCGCGCTGTACGGCGATGCGGACCGCACCGAGTCGGTCGCCACCATCCACGCCGCCCTCGAAGCGGGCGTGACCCTGCTCGACACCGGCGACTTCTACGCCATGGGCCACAACGAGATGCTGATCGGCGAGGCACTGCGCGCCGCCCCCGCCGCCCGCCGCGAACAGGCCCTGGTCAGCGTGAAGTTCGGCGCGCTGCGCGATCCCGACGGCAACTGGAGCGGCTACGACGGCCGTCCCGCCGCCGTGAAGAACTTCGCCGCCTACTCGCTCCAGCGCCTCGGCGTCGACCACATCGACGTCTACCGGATCGCCCGCGTCGACCCCGACGTACCGATCGAGGAGACGGTCGGCGCGATCGCCGAGCTGGTCGAGAAGGGGTACGTACGGCACATCGGCCTCAGCGAGGCCGGCGCCGACACGATCCGCCGCGCCGCGGCCACCGCGCCGATCTCGGACCTGCAGATCGAGTACTCGCTCATCTCGCGCGGGATCGAGGACCGGATCCTGCCCACCACCCGTGAACTCGGCATCGGGATCACGGCGTACGGCGTCCTCTCGCGCGGTCTGATCTCCGGACACTTCAGCCGCGACCGTCAGCTCGCCCCGACCGACTTCCGGGCGCACTCGCCCCGCTTCCAGGGCGAGAACCTCCAGCACAACCTGAACCTCGTCGAGGCCCTGCGGAAGGTCGCCGAGGGCAAGGGCGTCACCGTCGCGCAGATCGCTGTCGCCTGGGTGCTCTCCCGGGGCGAGGACATCGTGCCCCTGATCGGCGCCCGCACCCGCCGGCGCCTGTCGGAGGCGCTGGGCGCGCTGGACGTCACCCTGGACGCGGCCGACCTGGGCGCGATCGAGGAGGCCGTACCGGCGGACGCGGCGGCGGGCGAGCGCTACCCCGAGGCGCAGATGGCGCATCTGGACAGCGAACGCTGACGGTGGTGCCGGTCGAGCGCCCAGGTACGGTCTAAGACATGTCACCCACCACCGAGACCCTGACCGCCGAGCGCATCCTCGAGGCGACCGAGGAGGTGCTGCGCCGCCACGGGCCGGCCAAGGCCACCGTGGTGGACGTGGCCCGCGCGCTCGGCGTCAGTCACGGCAGCGTCTACCGCCACTTCCGCACCAAGGCGGCGCTGCGCGAGGCGGTGACCAAGCGGTGGCTGGACCGGACCTCCCAAGCCCTGTCGGGCATAGCCGCCGAGGAAGGACGTGGTCCCGAGGCGCGGCTGCGCGACTGGTTCCAGGGGCTGTTCGACGCCAAGCGCCGCAAGGCGGGCCACGATCCCGAGCTGTTCGCCACCTACTCGGTGCTCACCGACGAGAACGGCGAGGTGGTCGGCGAGCACATCGACGACCTCACGGCCCAGCTGACCCGGATCGTCGAGGCGGGCGTCGCCGCCGGCGCGTTCACCGCCGCCGACCCGGCCGCCACGGCCCGTGCCCTCTTCCACGCCACCGGCCGCTTCCACGACCCGTGCCATGCGCGGGAGTGGGAGCGGCCGGGTGTCCAGGACGAGTTCGACGCGGTCCTGGACCTGCTGCTGCGGGGACTGCGGCCGTAGAGAGGCGCGCCGGCCGCTCGAGCGGCCCGCGGTGGTGGACCGCGGGGCGCTGTCCCGTGTGCGTCAGTGCACCATGACGGTCAGGGTCGGCGAGTGCGTCTTGCCGTCCGACGTGGCCACCCGCAGGTGCTCGGTGCCCTTGGTGTTGAGCTTGCCGGTCAGCTTGTAGGCGCCGCCTTTCTTGACCGTGGTGTTGGCGTGCAGCGTGGTCCACTTGCCGTTGTGCATGTGCTGCAGGACCAGCTTGGTGCCGGGCTTCACGTCCTTGGCGCGCCCGGCGACGGTGACGCTCTCCCCGGCCTTGACGGACGTGTGGTTGACCTTGGCCGTGATCGAGGCCTTGGTCATCGGCTTCGCCGGTGCGCTGTGCGTGACGCTCGGCACCGCCGGCGGCGCGTTGTCCGCGGCGAGCGCGGCGGCCGATCCGGCGGACGCCAGCGCGGCGGACAGGGCGCCGGCCGCGAGTGCACGGACACAGCGGTGGCGGAGGGTGGCAGGCATGGTGGTGTCTCCCGTTGGGTCGACGGATCCCCCCTGCGGCCGACGACCCCCCGAGGGGGGCTCATCGCGCTCCTCCAGACTTGCTCCGGGCCGCCTGCGCGGCGACTCGACGAAGGTCAAAAACGGGACGGAAAACCTCATGTTTGAGGCAAGCCCGCAGCTCAGCACTGGTGAGCCCGCTCACTTGTTTCTTACGTTGCCCCCAGGCCCCCGTCAGGCCGTCGCGCGCCAGAAGGCGCGCATCAACCGGGTCGGGGTCGGATTGCGCATCCCCACCTGGGTCAGCAGGATCGTCACCGTGCCCGTGGGGGTGAGGTGTGCCGTGGTGCCGGTGCCGCCGACCCAGCCGTAGCGGCCGGGGGCGTTCCACGGGTCGGCGGGGGTGACGTCGACCTGGCCGCCGTAGCCCCAGCCCTGGCCCTCCAGGAAGAAGGTGGCGATGTCGCGCTGGGCCGCGGTGAGGTGGTTGGTCGTCATCCGGCTCACCGAAGCGGTATCGAGCAGGCGGTGGCCGCCCGCCGTGCCGCCGTTCAGGAGCATGCGGGCGAAGGCCAGCCAGTCGTCGGCCGTGGAGACGAGGCCCCCGCCGCCCGACGGGAAGGCCGGCATCCTGCTCCAGTCGCCGTCCGGGGCGTCCGCGAGTTCCAGGGCACCGGACTCGGCGAGGCGGTAGTAGCTGGTGAAGCGGTCGCGCGCGGCCGCCGGGACCTCGAACGCCGTGTCCCGCATGCCGAGCGGCTCGAAGACCCGCTCGGCCAGGAACTCCGGAAGCGTACGGCCCGACACCCGGGCGATCAGCACGCCCTGGAGGTCGGAGGACGTGCCGTACAGCCAGGCCTCGCCGGGCTGGTGCAGCAGCGGGACGCGGGCCAGCTCGGCCAGCCAGGTGTCGGGGTCCGGCCACTCCTGCAGGGCCCGGCCGTCCTTCTGCACCGCGAACAGCGCCTCGACCGCCGGGAGGGAGAAGTCGGAGGGGAAGCCCCAGCCGGTGCGCGAGCTCAGCAGATCCTCGACGGTGATCGGCCGGGCCGCCGGGACCACGTCGCCCACGGGGCTCGACGGCGTGCGGACGGCGACCGGCTCCGACAGCTCCGGCAGCCACTCGGCCACCGGGTCGTCCAGACCGATCAGCCCGTCCTCCACCAGCATCAGCACGGCCGCCGCGGTGATCGGCTTGGTGATCGAGGCGATCCGGAAGATCGACTCACGGGTGATCGGGGCGGTCCCGTCGGTGTCGACGGACCCGACGGCCACCACCTCCACGTCGTCGCCCCGGGCCACCAGGCCCACCGCCCCCGGCACCGTGCCGTCGTCCACGTACCGTCGCAGGGTGTCGTGCAGTTCGCTCATCGGTCGGCCTTCCGGTGGTCGCGGTCGTCCCGGAGTTCCCCGTCGTGTGCACGGCTCGTGCCGTGCACGGCGACCGGGCCCCGGTCCCGTCTACGACTCCCGCCACCGTGGAAAGTCATCGCACCGCACCCGCACCCGGGCGATCTCGGACTTCAGCCGATCGTGCGCGGCAGCCGCAGGCTGAGCAGCCCCGTCAGGACCACCCCCGCCAGCTGCGCGAGGAGCGTGATCACCAGGGCGTCCCGCATGCCCGAGCCGGGGACCAGGGAGAGGAACAGGGTGCCGAGCGTGGCCACGCCCAGCGCCAGCGACGACTGCTGGGCGGTGACCATGACCCCGCTGCCCACGCCGGCCCGGGCGGCCGGCACCTCGGAGAGGATGATCCGGAAGATGATGGGCAGCTGGAGCGCCTGGCCGGCGCCGGCGAACGCCGCCCCGGGCAGCAGTTCCACGACGCCCAGGTGCGGCCAGGACTGCCGGACGGCCAGCGCCATCAGGCCCACGCCCACCAGTTGCACGACCCCTCCCGCCGTCACCACGCGCGTGCCGTACCGGGCGACCAGCCGGGGCCCGGCCAGCGAGACGAAGAAGAAGACGACGGCCATGGGCGCGAGGGCCAGCCCCGCCGGGACCGGGCCGAGACCCGCGCCGCGCTGCAACGCCACCGCGATGACGAACATGAAACCGCTGAAGCCGATGGAGAACGGCACGATCAGCGCGAGGCCCCGGCGCAGCGACACCAGCTGGAACAGGCTCGGCGGCACCAGTGGCGTACGGCCCTGCCGGTCCGCCCGGCGCTCCACGGCGTAGAACACCGCCGTCACCGGCGGGAACGCGGCCAGCGACAGCCACGTCCACAGCGGCCAGCCCGCCGCACGGCCCTCGGCGAGGGGTACGAGCAGCGCCAGCAAGGACACCGCCAGCAGGACCGTGCCGGGGCCGTCGACCGGCTCCGGGTGCTGTGAGCGGGTCTCCGGGACGGTCCGGAGCGCCAGCACCAGGCCGACGATCACGACGGGCACGTTGACCAGGAACACCGAGCGCCAGCCGGAGCCCCACAGGTCCGCGGCGACCAGGACGCCGCCGAGGATCTGCCCGGCCACCATGGACAGGCCCGCCGTCGCCCCGTACAGGCCCATCGCCCTGGCCCGGCGCGGGCCGGACGTGGCCGCCTGGATGGTGGCCAGTACCTGCGGCAGCATCGCGGCGGCCGCCGCGCCCTGGGCCACCCGCGCCCCGACCAGCGACCAGGCTCCGGGCGCGAGCCCGCAGGCCAGCGAGGTCAGGCCGAAGGCGGCCATGCCGCCGATGAAGAGGCGGCGCCGGCCGAACAGGTCGCCGAGCCGGCCGCCGAGGACCAGCAGGACGGCGTACGCCACCCCGTACCCGGCGACGACGAGTTCCAGGACCGCCTCGCCCGCGTGCAGGTCCTTGCCGATGGTGGGCAGGGCGACGTTGACGATGAAGAAGTCGATGAGCGGAAGTGCCGCGGCCAGCAGCACCGTGAACAGTCCGAGCCCGCCCAGCGCGGGTGGCGTCGCCGCGGCGGACCGGACGGTGCGTGAAGAGATGGTTTGGGTGGTCACGGACCCGAGCCTGCGCCGGTGCCGAGACGGGTACCAGAGTGTTCTTATCCTGGTACTGGCACTACCTGGAAACAGGATTCGCGAGGGGGCAGGCTGGAGACATGACCACCATGGCCCACGAGACGCGGTTCCGGGAAGCGGCAGGCGAAGCGGAGCGTGAGCCTCGGCCCGCGCGCTCCCGGGAGGCCGTCGCGTCGGCGGTCCGGCGGCACGAACTCGCCGCCTTCCTGCGCCACCGGCGCGAGCACATCGCGCCCGAGAGGGTCGGCCTGCCCCGCGGCCCCCGGCGCCGTACACCGGGCCTGCGCCGCGAGGAGGTCGCGCACCTCTCCGCGGTCGGGGTCACCTGGTACACCTGGCTCGAACAGGCCCGGGACATCCAGGTCTCCGTGCAGGTCCTGGACGCCCTGGCCCGCACCCTGCTGCTCGACCCCGGCGAGCGGGCCCACCTCTTCCAGCTGGCCGGTGCCCCGGACCCGGCCCCGCCGACCGTCTGCCCGTCGGTCACACCCGCCCTGCGGGCCGTCCTGGAGCAGATCGAGCCCTTCCCGGCCTGCCTGCAGAACAGCCGGTACGACATCCTCGCCTACAACCGCACCTACGGCCTGCTCCTCTGCGACCTGGACGCGGTGGCCGCCGAGGACCGCAACTGCATGGTCCTGTCGTACACGCACGAGGAGTGGCGCTCGTCGATCGTGCACCTGGAGGACGCCACCCGGCACATGGCCGCCCGGTTCCGCGCCGCGATGGCCGGGCATCTGGCCGACCCGACCTGGAAGACGCTGCTCAAGCGGCTGCGCGACCAGTCTCCCGACTTCCGCCGGGCCTGGGACCGGCACGAGGTGGTCGCCCCGGCGAGCAAGCGCAAGGAGTTCCGCAACGCCCACGTCGGCCGTCTCACCGTCGACCACACCGACCTGTGGCTCAGCCCGGAGGTGGGGCCGCGCATGGTGACGTACGTACCGGCGGACGAGGAGTCGCGCGAGCGGCTGGAGAAGCTGCACGCGATCGCGCTGGAGATGCGCGCGTAGGGCCGCCGGTGGGGGAAGGGGTGCTGCCGGGGCGGCTCAGGCGCCGACGCCCGCCGCCTGGCGCACCTCGTTCTCCTCGAGCCGGTCGGCCGTGCGCTCGGCGGTCCGCCTGGCCCACCGGCCGGAGGTGACCGCACCCAGGGCCAGCACCGCCAGTCCGCAGACCACCAGCACGTACCACCCGGGCCGGGCCGCCGACACGAACGCGTCCCGGTACGAGGACGAGCCGATCCCGGAGGCCAGCAGCGCGCCGACCACCGCGACGCCGAGGGTCTGCCCGAGCTGCCGGCTGGTGGAGGCGACGGCCGCGGCGACGCCCGCCTGGGCGCGCGGCATGCCGGAGACCGCGGTGTTGGTGATGGGGGCGTTGACGAAGCCGAAGCCGATGCCGAACAGCACGTACCCGATCACGAGCGTGAGGTTGGACGTCTCGGCCTCGAAGGCCGCGAACAGCACCGCGCTCACCGTCATGGCGGACCCGGCGATCAGCAGGGGCAGGCGCGGACCCCGGTTGCCGACCAGCCGGCCGGACAGCGGGGCGCACAGGAAGGTGGGCGTCGCCATCGGCAGCATCCACAGGCCCGCGTGGAGGGCGTCCAGGCCGCGCACGTTCTGCAGGTAGAGCGTGGACAGGAAGAGGAAGCCGCCGAGGGCCGCGAAGCCGCTGACCGCGATGACGGTGGCGCCGCTGAACGGGGCGGACCGGAAGAACCGCAGGTCGATGAGGGGTTCGGTGCGGCGCGGCTCGTACCACAGCAGGCCGAGCAGAGCGGCGAGCGCGACGGCGCCGAAGGGCACGACCGTGGCCGCGCTCGCGTCCGGGGCCTCGATGATCGCGTACGTCAGCGCGCCGAACAGGGCGATGACCAGCACCTGGCCGACCGGGTCCGGGCGGCGGGCCTTCGGGGCGCGGGACTCGGGGACGAAGCGGAGGGTGAGGAGGATCGCGGCGAGGGCGACGGGCAGGTTGACCCAGAAGATCGAGCGCCAGCCGACCGACTCCACCAGCAGTCCGCCGACGAGCGGGCCGGCAGCCATGGATATGCCCACCACGGCGCCCCACGCGCCGATCGCGCGGGCGCGCTCGCGCGGGTCGGTGAAGGTGTTGGTGATGATCGACATGGCGACCGGGTTGAGCATCGAGCCACCGACGGCCTGCACCATGCGGAAGACGACCAGCAGCTCCAGGTTGGGCGCGAGCGAGCACAGCAGCGAGCCGATGCCGAAGACGACGAGGCCGGTCATGAACACGCGTTTGCGGCCGATCCGGTCGGCCGTGGAACCGGCGAGCATCAGCAGCGAGGCCAGGACCAGCGTGTAGGCGTCGATCGTCCATTGCAGGCCGGACGTGCTCGCGTGCAACTCGCGCTGCATCGAGGGGAGGGCGACGTTCAGAACGGTGTTGTCCAGGCTCACGATCAGCAGGCTCATGCAGCAGATCGCGAGCACCAGCAGACGCCGGCGGTGGCTGAGCTCGGGCATGGGCCCCATGGTAGTCGGTTTCGATAGTGCGGTTAACTAATGACTGGTACATGATCCCCGCCGATACGCGACAATGGGGGAATGCCCACGCCCGAGTCCCCCTTGCAGATCGGTCCGCACACCGTCCAGCCGCCGGTGGTCCTGGCCCCCATGGCCGGCATCACCAACGCGCCCTTCCGCACCCTGTGCAGGGAGTTCTCCGGCGGCAAGGGCCTGTTCGTGAGCGAGATGATCACGACCCGGGCCCTGGTCGAGCGCAACGACAAGACCATGCAGCTGATCCGGTTCGACGACAGCGAGCGACCGCGCTCGATCCAGCTGTACGGCGTCGACCCGGCCACCGTCGGCAAGGCCGTCCGCATGATCGCGGAGGAGGACCTCGCCGACCACATCGACCTCAACTTCGGCTGCCCGGTGCCCAAGGTGACCAGGAAGGGCGGCGGCTCGGCCCTGCCCTACAAGCGCAATCTGCTGCGCGCCATCCTGCGCGAGGCGGTCACCGGCGCGGGCGACCTGCCGGTCACGATGAAGATGCGCAAGGGCATCGACGACGACCACATCACCTACCTCGACGCCGGCCGGATCGCCGTCGAGGAGGGCGTGACGGCCATCGCGCTGCACGGCCGCACCGCCGCCCAGCACTACGGCGGCACCGCCGACTGGGACGCGATCGCCCGCCTGAAGGAGCACGTGCCCGAGATCCCGGTGCTCGGCAACGGCGACATCTGGTCGGCGGAGGACGCGCTGCGGATGGTGCACGAGACCGGCTGCGACGGCGTCGTCGTGGGGCGGGGCTGTCTCGGCCGGCCGTGGCTGTTCGCCGACCTGGTGGCGGCGTTCGAGGGCCGTACCGACGCCTATGTGCGGCCCACCCTGCGCGAGGTCGCCGACGTCATGGTCCGGCACGCCACGCTGCTCGGCGAGTGGATCGGCGACGAGTCGCGGGGCGTCATCGACTTCCGCAAGCACGTCGCCTGGTACCTGAAGGGCTTCGCGGTCGGCTCCGAGATGCGCAAGCGGCTCGCGATCACCTCCTCGCTGGAGGAGCTGCGCGCCGGCCTGGACGAGCTGGACCTGGACCAGCCCTGGCCGGCCGGCGCCGACGGCCCCCGCGGCCGCACCTCCGGCAACAACCGGGTGGTGCTGCCGGACGGCTGGCTGAGGGACCCCTACGACTGCGCGGGCGTGGGCGAGGACGCGGAGCTGGACACCTCCGGCGGCTGAGGCGCTCTCGACAGCGGCCGCGGGCCGCGCCGACACTGTTGCGCGTGGCGGACAGCGCGTTATGGGTGGCGGCCCTCACCGGTGGTACGGCGGTGCTCACGAGCTGGGTGACCAATCTCGGGAACGTACGCGCGGCCAGGACGCAGGCCCAGGCGTCGGCCGAGGCCCAGCACCGCGGGCGGGTACGGGAGGCGCGGCGGGCGGCCTGTCTGGAGCTCATGGAGCGGGCCCACGTCATGGGCGAGCTGTACCGGCGGGTCGTCGACGCGCGCTTCCAGCACGGCGAGGGCGAGAGGTTCCTGGCAAGTGTCCAGGAGCTGCGGGTCGCGGTGCGCGAGGCCTACGACCCGCTCATGCGCGGTGTCCGCGCCATCGCCCTGGAGGGCCCCGCCCAGAAGCCGCGGCGGCACGGGCCGTGCTGACGGCCGCGACCGAGGTCAGCCGCGCCCTGTGGCACGTCTCCCGCGGTGAGGCCGGCGCGCACGCCCGCTTCGACACGGCCCGGGAGGCGTACCTGGGCTCCCTGGAGCGGTTCGCCGAGACGGCTCGCGCGGCCATGGAGGCGTCCTGAGAGGGGCCGGCCCACGCGGTCAGCCCTTCGACGGGTGCGGCGTGGAGCCGTACGCCGTCAGGAAGCGGTCGCGGAAGGCGCTCATCGGCCACACCGGGGCGTCGTGGGCGGGGCGCAGGCCGTCGGTCCAGCCCCAGCCGGAGATCTTGTCGAGGACCTTGGGGTCCTTGGCGACGACGGAGACCGGCACGTCCCGGCTGGCGTGGTCGCCGCTGACCCGGGCGATGGGCTGGTGGTCGCCGAGGAAGACCAGCACGGTGTTGTCGTCGCCGTAGCGCTGGAGCCACTGGGTCAGGACGGTCACCGAGTACTGGATCGACTTTCCGTACGCCTCCCGGGAGCGGGTGGGGTCGGTGATGATGTCCTGCGGCTTGGTGCCGGCCGCCTCGATGCCCTTGAAGACCGAGCCGTCGCCGAGCCGGTCCCAGCCGACCGTCTGCGGGACCGGCGCCCAGGGCTGGTGGCTGGAGGTCAGGATGACGAACGACGTCAGCGGCTTGTCGTGCCTCTTCCCGTGTGCGAGGCGCTGGAAGGCATCCAGGGCGTACTGGTCGGGCATGGTCGACCAGCTGAACTTCGGGCCCGCGTAGCCCATCTGGAAGGCGTTGTAGACCTTGTCCAGGCCGTACCACTTCGCCTCCGGCCAGCCCTTCTGCACGCCCGGCATGATGCCGACCGTGTCCCAGGCGCCGGTCTTCCTGAACGCCTCGGTGAGGGTCAGGTGGTCGCCGGAGGTGACCGTGCGGTAGCGGTTCTGGTTGTCGACCCACAGGCCCGACATGAACGTGGAGTGGCCGAGCCAGCTGCCGCCCCCGTACGTCGCCGACGTCAGCCAGCCGCTTTTGGCGTGGAAGCCCGCCTTGGCCAGGGCCTGGGTGGAGGCGTCGAGGGTCCTGTCGACACCGGGTGCCATGATCGGGTCCTCGACCGCGCTGCGGCCGTAGCTCTCGATGAACGTGAAGATCATGTCCTTGCCGCGCAGATCCGGCACGAGCTGACTGCCCGGCGTGTTCCCGAACGCGTCGGCCTTCGCCGTCCTCGCGAACGCGCGCTCGTCCCGGATCGTCGAACGCAGCGCCTGCTCGTGGTACCTGAGCATGGTGACCGTGTGCTCGGACGCCACCGGGATGCCGGAGACCTGGAGGTTCAGGGTCGAGCACGTCATCCACACCGCGCTGGCGAGCAGCAGGCCACGGGTCGCGCGGGACCGGTCGCGGCCGAGGAAGGCGGCGACCCGGACCACCGCAAGGGCCATCACGGCGAGCACCGCCACGACCAACAGGACGGCGGCGACGGCGGCCAGCAGCGCGACCGTGCCGCCCAGGGTGTCGGCGAGATACGACTGGGCGTCGTCGAGCAGCTGCCAGTCCAGGATCACGTCGAAGCTGCGGCCGAGGTACTGGTTGAACTCGATGTCCGTCAGGTTCAGCACGGTCAGCACGCCGAGCGCCACCCCGCCGAGCGCCGCCAGGACCACGCGTGGCCTGCGCGGCAACGCGATCAGTACGGCCGCCCCGAGCAACGCCTCCACCGGAATCCGCACGAAGGCCGCGAGATGGAACTGCTCCCGCTTGTTCGGCAGCAGCAGCGCGACCACGACGAGGACCAGGGCCAGCCCGGTGACGGCGAGGGAGACCCTCCGCGCGGCGACCGGATGCCCGACCTGCCAGCGCCCCCATGCCCGCCGCGCG
>NZ_MUBM01000141.1 GCF_002154505.1 Streptomyces carpinensis
GGCGAGGTTGTAGAGGTTCTGGACCGTCACCACGGGCGCGATCGTCCGGGCCTCGGCGAGCTGCCGGGCGGAGACGGCGCTCAGGCCGAGGTGGCGGATCAGCCCCTGCCGCCGCAGCTCGGCGAGGGCGCCGAACTGCTCCGCGAGGGAGTCCTCGTTCGGCGTGTCGTGGGAGCCCAGCCGGAGGTTGACCACGTCGAGCGCGTCCACGCCCAGGTGGGTGAGGTTCTCGTGCACCTGGGCCCTCAGGTCGGCGGGGTCCAGGACCTGCCGCCAGCTTCCGTCCGGGCCCCTGCGGGCGCCGACCTTCGTGACGATGCGCAGGTCCGCCGGGTAGGGGTGCAGCGCCTCCTTGATCAGTTCGTTGACGACCGCCGGGCCGTAGAAGTCCGCGGTGTCGATGTGGGTGATGCCGGCCTCCACCGCGGCGCGCAGCACCGCGATCGCCCGGTCGCGGTCCCTGGGCGGGCCGAAGACGTTCGGCCCGGCCAGCTGCATGGCGCCGTAGCCGATGCGGGTGAGGGTCAGGCCATTGGCCGGGGTGAGGATTCCGCCGAGAGTCGCGGGCATGCCGTCGTACCTTCCGTGACGTTCCGTCGTGGTGTCGTGCCCCCACCCTGCGCCGGTCCCGGGGGCGGCGGCAGTGCCCCGCTGTTCCTGGGAGTGAGAGGGACAGGAACGTCGGGGGGAGCGGCCGTACGGTGAGGGCATGGACGGTACGAACGCGCTCGGTGACTTCCTGCGCGCCCGCCGGGGGCTGGTACGGCCGGAGGACGTCGGCCTGCGCAGCGGCGGCCTGCGGCGGGTGCCGGGACTGCGCCGCGAGGAAGTGGCGATGCTCGCCGGGATCAGCTCCGACTACTACCTGCGCCTGGAGCAGGGCCGGGACCGCAATCCGTCGGTCCAGGTCCTGGAGGCCGTCGCGCGGGTCCTGGGACTGGACGCCGACGCCACCGCGTACCTGCTCGCTCTGACGCAGCCGCGCCCGTCCGGCGCAGGGCCGGCGGGTGGCGGCCGGTCCCGGAGCGCCGGCCGCGGGCGCGGTGCCGCGGCGCTGGCGGCCGTGCCGGTGAGCATCCTCCAGCTCATCGACGGCTGGAGCGACCATCCGGCCTACGTGCAGAGCAAGCTCACCGACGTCCTCGCGGTGAACCGTCTGTGCGCCGCCCTGTCGCCGAACTACGCCGTCGGCGTCAACCTGCTGCGGGCCGTCTTCCTCGACCCCGCCGAACGGGAACTGAGACGTGACTGGGAGGAGGCCACCGAGGAGGCCGTGGCCACGCTGCGGGCCCGGGTGGGGCCGGACGTCGACGATCCGGCGCTGCGGGAGCTGGTCGGTGAGCTGTCGGTGCGCAGCGACCGGTTCCGCCGGCTGTGGGCCCGCCACGACGTACGGCCCCGGCACGGGCTGGTCAGACGGCTGCGCCATCCGCGGGTCGGCGACATCGAGCTGCACTCGGACAAGCTGACCATCGACGGCACCGAGGGCCTGACCCTGGTGGTCTTCCACACCGAGCCCGGCAGCCGCAGCGCCGAGCAGCTGAAGATCCTCGGCAGTCTCGCCGCGCCGGCGCACGATCAGGAGACCGACCGCGCCCCGGATGGCGGAAGGGCCCCCGAACCCTGAGGTCCGGAGGCCCTTGCCCGTCGTACGCCGTTTCACGACCGCTACGGCAGCTGCGCCGCCCGTGCCTCGCGGCGGTTGTCGCGGAAGTTGTTCACCCGGCGGGCCGTGGCGAACAGCGGGATCACCGCGCCCATCACCAGCTGGAGCGCGCAGCCGGTCTGCAGGAGCAGCTGGCCGCTCGGGGCGTCGAACGCCCAGGCGGCGAGCAGGCCCATCGACAGCACGATCCAGGAGAGCATCGCCACCGCCAGGCGGCCCCGCGGCTTGGGGTACTCCACGCGGCTCACCATCAGCCAGGCGGTGCCCAGGATCGCCAGCAGCGTCGCCACGAAGGGCAGCTCCAGCAGGACGATCGACACCACCGTCAGCGCGCCGAAGGGCGAGGGCATGCCCTGGAACACGCCGTCCTTCATCGTCACGCAGGAGAATCTCGCGAGCCGCAGCACCACCGCCAGCAGCACCACGATCGCGCCCAGCGCGGCCACCCTCTGGTGGGCGTCGTCCGCGACCATGCCGTAGACGAGGACGAAGTACGCCGGGGCCAGACCGAAGCTGATCAGGTCCGAGAGGTTGTCCAGCTCGGCGCCCATGGGGGAGGAGCGCAGCTTCCTCGCGACCAGGCCGTCGAACAGGTCGAAGACCGCCGCGCACAGCATCAGGATGACGGCCGTGGCGGCGCTGTGCCGGGCCATGCCCGACTCACTGCTGCCGGTGAGGTGCGGGATCAGGATGCCGGTGGTGGTGAAGTACACCGCCATGAAGCCGCACGTGGCGTTGCCCAGGGTGAGGGTGTCCGCTATCGACAGGCGCAGCGAGAGGGGCATCTCCTCCTCGTCGTCCACGTCGTCGGCCTCGGGCACCCAGCCGGCCTGGGTCTCCGGATCAATCACGGTCAATGCGAGTCACCCCAGCCACGGTCTTCTGGCCGACCTCGACCGCGACCTCCACGCCCTCGGGCAGGTAGAGGTCGACGCGCGAACCGAAGCGGATCAGACCGATCCGGTCGCCCTGCTCGACCTTGGTGCCCGACGGGATGTAGGGGACGATGCGGCGGGCCACCGCGCCGGCGATCTGGATCATCTCGATGTCGCCGAGCTCGGTGTCGAAGTGCCAGACGACCCGCTCGTTGTTCTCGCTCTCCTTGTTGAACGCCGGAACGAACCCGCCGGGGATGTGCTCGACCGACGTGACCGTGCCGGAGAGCGGGGCGCGGTTGACGTGGACGTTCAGCGGGCTCATGAAGATCGCGACGCGGGTGCGGCCGTCCTTCCACGGCATGATGCTCTGCACCACACCGTCGGCGGGCGAGATGACCCGGCCCTGGGCGATCTCGCGCTCGGGGTCGCGGAAGAACCACAGCATCCCCGCCGCGAGTGCGGTGGCGGGGACGGCCACGGCCCTGGCCGCTCCGGAGCGGCGGGCGCGGACCAGGCTGACGGCTGCGGTGGCGACGGTCGGCAAAAGCCACGGCGATGCTCCGCGCGCGAGGCGTACGCCGGCGAGGCTGTCGCGAGGTGCAGAGGTTTGGCTGTGGGGCATGGATGACCTTCGTAGCGGATGATGCCGCGCTTCGACGGGGGACGGCGGCTTTCCGCGATCGTAGCGGTTAAGGACCACAACTGGGTAAGTCGGGAAGCCGAGTCGGCGGCCGAAGACCGCTGACGGGGTGTGATCTTCTTCTCGAAGAAAACACCCCGAACCGGGACGATCAGCCCTGGAACCGATACTCTTCGAGCAGTCTGCGGCCGATGATCATTTTCTGGATCTCGGCGGTACCTTCACCGATGAGCAGCATAGGGGCCTCGCGGTAGAGACGCTCGATCTCGTACTCCTTGGAGAACCCGTAGCCGCCGTGGATGCGGAAGGCGTCCTCGACGACCTCCTTGCAGTACTCGGAGGCCAGGTACTTCGCCATCCCGGCCTCAAGGTCGTTGCGCTGGCCGGAGTCCTTCTTCCGGGCCGCGTTCACCATCATGGCATGCGCGGCCTCGACCTTGGTGGCCATCTCGGCGAGTTTGAACTGAATGGCCTGATGCTGGGCGATCGGTTTGCCGAAGGTCTGCCGCTGCTGGGCGTACTGGACGCCGAGCTCGAAGGCGCGCTGGGCGACGCCGCAGCCGCGCGCGGCCACGTTGACCCGGCCGACCTCGACGCCGTCCATCATCTGGTAGAAGCCCCGGCCGGTGGTGCCGCCGAGCACCCGATCGGCCGGTACCCGCAGGCCGTCCATGATCAGCTCGGTGGTGTCGACACCCTTGTAGCCCATCTTGTCGATCTTGCCGGGGATCGTCAGGCCGGGACGGACCTCGCCGAAACCGGGCTCCTTCTCCACCAGGAAGGTCGTCATCGACTTGTGCGGCTTCGCGGCCGCTTCTTCGGGGGAGAGACCCTCGTCACTGCGCACCAGGACCGCGACCAGCGAGGACGTGCCGCCGTTGGTCAGCCACATCTTCTGACCGGTCAGGACGTACTCGTCACCGTCCTTCACCGCCTTCGACGTGATCGCCGACACGTCCGAGCCCAGCGCGGGCTCCGACATCGAGAACGCGCCCCGGATGTCGCCGAGGGCCATCTTCGGCAGGAAGTAGTCCTTCTGCTCCTGTGTGCCGTGCTGCTTGAGCATGTACGCGACGATGAAGTGCGTGTTGATGATGCCGGACACCGACATCCAGCCGCGGGCGATCTCCTCCACGCACAGCGCGTACGTCAGCAGCGACTCGCCCAGGCCCCCGTACTCCTCGGGGATCATCAGACCGAACAGGCCGAGTTCCTTCAGGCCGTCCACGATCTGCTGGGGGTACTCGTCACGGTGCTCCAGCTCGGTCGCGACCGGGATGATCTCCTTGTCGACAAAGTCACGGACGGTGGAGACGATCTCCTGCTGGACGTCCGTGAGACCGTGGGTCTGGGCGAGACGGCTCATCTCTACTTCTCCTGGGTCTCGAGCTCCGGGCGGCCGGGCTGCTCGCCGCCGCGCTCCTTGATGTACGTCTCGGTCGGCACCATCACCTTGCGGCGGAACACGCACACCAGCGTGCCGTCCTGCTTGTAGCCCTTGGTCTCGACGTGGACGATGCCGCGGTCGTTCTTCGACTTCGACGGCCACTTGTCGAGCACGGTCGTCTCGCCGTAGATCGTGTCGCCGTGGAAGGTCGGCGCCACGTGCCTGAGCGACTCGATCTCCAGGTTGGCGATCGCCTTGCCGGAGACGTCCGGCACGGACATGCCGAGCAGCAGGGAGTAGATGTAGTTGCCCACGACGACGTTCTTGCCGAAGTCCGTCGTCCGCTCCGCGTAGTTCGCGTCCATGTGGAGCGGGTGGTGGTTCATGGTGAGGAGACAGAACAGGTGGTCGTCGTACTCCGTGACCGTCTTGCCCGGCCAGTGCTTGTACGTCGCGCCGACCTCGAACTCCTCGTAGGTGCGTCCGAACTGCATCGCGCTCAGGGCTCCTTAGCTGGCGGGGATCTCGAACTTCGACGTGCGCCGCATGCCGGCGGCCCGGCCCTTGCCGGCGATGACGAGGGCCATCTTCCGGCTGGCCTCGTCGATCATCTCGTCGCCGAGCATCGCGGAGCCCTTCTTGCCGCCCGCCTCGGACGTGCAGTAGTCGTAGGCGTCCAGGATCAACTCCGCGTGGTCGTAGTCCTCCTGGGAGGGCGAGAACACCTCGTTGGCGGCGTCCACCTGGCCGGGGTGCAGCACCCACTTGCCGTCGAACCCGAGCGCGGCGGCGCGGCCGGCGACCTCACGGAAGCCGTCGACGTTGCGGATCTGCAGGTAGGGGCCGTCGATCGCCTGGAGGTCGTTGGCGCGGGCGGCCATCAGGATCTTCATCAGGATGTAGTGGTACGCGTCCGCCGGGTAGCCGGGCGGCTGCTCGCCCACGACCAGCGACTTCATGTTGATCGACGCCATGAAGTCCGCCGGGCCGAAGATGATCGTCTCGATGCGCGGGGAGGCCTGCGCGATCTCGTTGACGTTGTTCAGGCCCTGGGCGTTCTCGATCTGCGCCTCGATGCCGATCCGGCCGACCTCGAAGCCCATCGTCTTCTCGATCTGGGTCAGCAGCAGGTCCAGCGCGACCACCTGCTGGGCGTCCTGCACCTTCGGCAGCATGATGCAGTCGAGGTTGGGGCCGGTTCCCTCGACAACCGTCACGACGTCCCGGTACGTCCACTCAGTCGTCCAGTCGTTGACGCGCACGACCCTGGTCTTGCCCGTCCAGTCGCCCTCGTTGAGGAACTTGACGATGGTGTGCCGCGCCTCGGGCTTGGCCAGCGGCGCGCACGCGTCCTCCAGGTCCAGGAAGACCTGGTCGGCGGGCAGGCCCTGCGCCTTCTCCAGGAAGCGGGGGTTGCTGCCCGGTACGGCCAGGCAGGAGCGCCGCGGGCGCAGTCGGTTGACCTGGGGAGCAGGGCTGGTCATGCGGGGACCTCCAGGGGGTCGAGCTTGTTCGCTTTCCGGATCTCGTCGACTATGCGGCCGATGATGCCGGTGATGTCGAAGTCCTTCGGGGTGAAGACGGCCGCCACTCCGGCGTCCCTGAGCTGTTCGGCGTCACCGTTCGGGATGATGCCACCTGCGATCACGGGTATATCTGTGGCACCGGCCACACGCAGTCGCTCGAGCACGTCCGGCACCAGCCGGGCGTGCGAGCCGGAGAGGATGGACAGGCCGACCGCGTGCACGTCCTCGGCGAGGGCCGCGTCCACGATCTGCTCGGGCGTGAGCCGGATGCCCTGGTAGACCACCTCGAACCCGGCGTCGCGGGCGCGGACGGCGATCTGCTCGGCGCCGTTGGAGTGCCCGTCCAGGCCGGGCTTGCCGACCAGGAAGCGCAGCTTGCCGACGCCGAGGTCGCGGGCGGTGGCGTCCACCTTCCGGCGGACGTCCGCCAGGGCCGAGCCCTCCTCGGCGGCGACGGCCACCGGCGCCGACGACACGCCGGTCGGCGCCCGGAACTCGCCGAACACCTCCCGGAGCGCCCCGGCCCACTCCCCGGTCGTGACACCCGCGCGGGCGCAGTCCAGGGTGGCCTCCATCAGGTTCTCGGTGCCCTTCGCCGCCTCCTTCAGCCGCTCCAGCGCCTTGCAGGGGCGCGGGTGGTTGAAGGGCGGCTGGTAGCGGGTGTCGCGCCAGTGCTGGAGCGAGGCGATGACACGGGCCTCGACCGCCGGGTCGACCGTCTGGATCGCGGTGTCCAGGTCGGCCGTGAGCGGGTTCGGCTCCGTCCCCTCGAATATGTTGACGCCGACGATCTTCTCCTGACCGGACTCGATCCGGGCCCGGCGCTCGGCGTGCGAGGCGACCAGCTGCGACTTCAGATAGCCGGACTCCACGGCGGCCATCGCGCCGCCCAGCTCCTGGATGTGGTCGATCTCGGCGAGCACCGCCTCGACCAGCTGGTCCACCTTGGCCTCGATCACCTTCGAGCCCTCGAAGATGTCGTCGTACTCCAGCAGGTCGCTCTCGTAGGCGAGCACCTGCTGGATGCGCAGCGACCACTGCTGGTCCCAGGGGCGGGGCAGGCCGAGCGCCTCGTTCCAGGCCGGCAGCTGCACGGCACGCGCGCGTGCGTCCTTGGAGAGGGTGACCGCCAGCATCTCCAGCACGATCCGCTGGACGTTGTTCTCCGGCTGGGCCTCGGTGAGGCCCAGGGAGTTGACCTGGACGCCGTAGCGGAACCGGCGCTGCTTGGGGTCCTCGATGCCGTAGCGCTCGCGCGTGATCCGGTCCCAGATCCGGCCGAAGGCCCGCATCTTGCACATCTCCTCGACGAAGCGGACGCCCGCGTTGACGAAGAAGGACATGCGGGCGACCACGTCGCCCATGCGCTCCTGCGGCACCTGACCGCTGTCCCGGACGGCGTCGAGGACGGCGATCGCGGTGGACATCGCGTACGCGATCTCCTGCACCGGCGTGGCGCCCGCCTCCTGCAGGTGGTAGCTGCAGATGTTGATCGGGTTCCACTTGGGGATGTGGGAGACCGTGTACGCGATCATGTCCGTCGTCAGGCGGAGCGACGGTCCCGGCGGGAAGACGTGGGTGCCCCGGGACAGGTACTCCTTGACGATGTCGTTCTGGGTCGTGCCCTGGAGCCTGGTGATGTCCGCGCCCTGCTCCTCGGCCACGACCTGGTAGAGCGCCAGCAGCCACATGGCCGTGGCGTTGATCGTCATCGAGGTGTTCATCTGCTCCAGGGGGATGTCCTGGAACAGGCGGCGCATGTCACCGAGGTGCGCGATCGGCACGCCGACCCGGCCGACCTCGCCGCGGGCGAGGATGTGGTCGGAGTCGTAGCCGGTCTGCGTCGGCAGGTCGAACGCCACCGACAGGCCCGTCTGACCCTTGGCGAGGTTGCGCCGGTACAGCTCGTTGGACGCCTCGGCGGTGGAGTGACCGGCGTAGGTGCGCATGAGCCACGGCCGGTCCCTTTCCTTTCGCGCCTGCGCGGGCTCGCGCCCGTCCACGGCGGGCTGACGCTCTGTCATCTATGGCCTCCGCTGCCTCAGATGTTCCGGAAGCGGTTGATGGCGTCGACGTGCTTGGCGCGCTTCTCCTCGTCGCGCACGCCCAGGCCCTCCTCGGGGGCCATGCAGAGCACGCCGACCTTGCCCTGGTGGAGGTTGCGGTGCACGTCGTACGCCGCCTGCCCGGTGTCCTCCAGGGAGTAGACCCTCGAGAGGGTCGGGTGGATCTTGCCCTTGGCGATGAGGCGGTTGGCCTCCCAGGCCTCGCGGTAGTTGGCGAAGTGCGAGCCGATGATCCGCTTCAGCGACATCCACAGGTAGCGGTTGTCGTACTCGTGGTTGTAGCCCGAGGTCGAGGCGCAGGTGACGATGGTGCCGCCCTTGCGGGTGACGTAGACGGAGGCGCCGAAGGTCTCACGGCCGGGGTGCTCGAAGACGATGTCGACGTCCTCGCCGTCGGTGAGCTCGCGGATGCGCTTGCCGAAGCGCTTCCACTCCCTGGGGTCCTGGGTGTGCTCGTCCTTCCAGAACCGGTAGTCCTCGGCGTTGCGGTCGATGATCGCCTCGGCGCCCATGGAGCGGCAGATCTCGGCCTTCTGCGGCGAGGAGACGACGCAGATGGGGTTGGCGCCGCCGGCGAGGGCGAACTGTGTGGCGTAGGAGCCGAGGCCGCCGCTCGCGCCCCAGATGAGCACGTTGTCGCCCTGCTTCATACCGGCGCCGTTGCGGGAGACCAGCTGGCGGTAGGCGGTGGAGTTGACCAGACCGGGGGCGGCGGCCTCCTCCCAGCTCAGATGGCCGGGCTTCGGCATCAGCTGGTTGGACTTGACCAGGGCGATCTCGGCGAGGCCGCCGAAGTTGGTCTCGAAGCCCCAGATGCGCTGCTCGGGGTCGAGCATGGTGTCGTTGTGGCCGTCGGACGACTCCAGCTCGACGGAGAGGCAGTGCGCGACGACCTCGTCACCGGGCTTCCAGGCGTTGACGCCCGGGCCGGTGCGCAGGACGACGCCCGCGAGGTCGGAGCCGATGATGTGGTACGGCAGGTCGTGGCGCCTGGTGAGCTCCGAGAGCTTGCCGTAGCGCTCCAGGAAGCCGAAGGTCGGCAGCGGTTCGAAGATCGAGGTCCACACCGAGTTGTAGTTGACCGAGGAGGCCATGACGGCCACCAGGGCCTCGCCCGGGCCCAGCTCGGGCACTGGCACCTCGTCGAGGTGGATCGACTTGCGCGGGTCCTTGTCGCGGGCCTCCAGACCCGCGAACATCTCCGTCTCGTCCTTGTGCACGGTGATCGCGCGGTACGACTCGGGGAGCGGCAGAGCGGCGAAGTCGGCCGGCGTGGAGTCCGGCGACTGGATCGCGTCCAGGATGTCCTTCACGGTCACGGTGTTGCCTCCGGCGATGAGCGCCCTGAGGGAGGGCGCTGAGGGTTACGTCGGTGCTGCTGAGGGTTTGGGTGAGGGTGCCGTCGGTTCGGCCTGGGTGCCGTCGGTTCGGCGGGTGGTGCTGTGGCAGCGCTTTGTGGCGCGGGAGGTTGCCTGTGACGCAGGCGTCCGGGCGTGCGGGCCGTTGGCCTGCTGGGACAGCCGGCATGCGGTGCGGTCGCTGCACGCCGGTCGCCCGGACACCTTCAACGTATGACACCCCGTGTCAGCTCGCAAGGCACTGAGTGCCATGAATTTCGCTCAGACGAAATCTTTACGTAACAAATGAGCGATGATCGATCGAACGCTGCCTCGGACCCGGTCGAAAAGGGCCCCTGACATGCCAAAACGGCCACCCCGCAGGGTGGCCGTTCTCACAGCGCGCTCGGGCTCCGGCGGCCGTCGCGCGGGGCTCAGCGGTCCTTCAGGGCCTCCTCGATGGTCCGCATGACCTCGTCCAGCGGGGCGTCGGTGCGGGCGATCGTCACCAGGACCTCGCCCTGCCGGGAGACGGCGGCGGGGGAGACCGAGTGGGGCTCGGGCGCGGCGGTGCGGCCGGCCCCGATCCCGGTGCCGAAGGTCTTGCGGACGATGGCGAAGGCGTGGTCCAGCTGCGCCTCCACGTCCCCCCGGCCGTCCGCCCGCAGCCAGCGCCGCAGCACGTGGTTGTGCGCGGTGACCACGGCGGAGGCGGCGACCTCGGCGAGCAGCGGGTCGTCGTTGGCGTCGTCGGCGTGCACGCGCTCGTCGAAGTGGCCGAGCAGATAGCGGGTGAACAGGCGCTCGTAGCGGGCCACCGAGGCGATCTCCGCCTCGCGCAGCGTGGGCACCTCGCGGGTCAGCTTGTAGCGGGCGACCGAGATCTCCGGCCGGGCCGCGTACATCTTCATGACTTCCTTGATGCCGCGGCACACCGTGTCGAGCGGGTGCTCGTGCGCGGGGGCCGCGTTGAGGACCGCCTCCGCGCGGATCAGGGTGTCGTCGTGGTCGGGGAAGATCGCCTCTTCCTTGGAGCGGAAGTGGCGGAAGAAGGTGCGGCGGGCGACCCCGGCCGCCGCCGCGATCTCGTCGACCGTGGTCGCCTCGTACCCCTTGGTCGCGAACAGCTCCATCGCGGCGGCAGCCAGTTCCCGGCGCATCTTGAGCCGCTGGGCGGCCGCGCGGGAGCCCGCGGCGCTCTCCGGCGCGTCGGGCGTGGCTGGTGTACGTGAGGACTTGGCGGGCTGGGACATGCCCTGAACGTACTGCATCCGCTCACTCCGGTGCGCAGGTCCCCGGCTCACCCCGTCCTCGGCGGGCGGGGACGGGGCCGCGGGGTCCAGCAGACCACCCCACTTCCGCCCCGCCCCGAACCGGTCCTCCGGTCGGCCAGGGGGTGTCTCGTGGGTCCTGCCGGGGCCGCGGGGCCTGACACGCGCGTCTGCGGCGTTGTCGTCACTCGCCGACGCTCCGCGTCGACTCCCTCCTCCGCCTTGCAGCCGCACGCGCCCGGCCCCGCTCGGGTCTCCTGAGAGGGGCCGCTCGTCCGAGCCGGCCTGACCCACAAGACGCCCCCTAGCGGCGGGCATATTCGCGGAAACCGCGGCCCGTCTTGCGACCGAGGCAGCCCGCGGCCACCAGGTGCTCCAGGAGCGGAGCCGGGGCCAGGCCCGGGTCCCGGAACTCGCGGTGGAGGACCTTCTCGATGGCCAGCGAGACGTCCAGGCCGACCACGTCGAGCAGCTCGAAGGGGCCCATCGGGTAGCCGCCGCCGAGCCTCATCGCCGCGTCGATGTCGTCGAGGGAGGCGTAGTGCTCCTGGACCATCTTGATCGCGTTGTTGAGGTACGGGAACAGCAGCGCGTTGACGATGAAGCCCGCACGGTCGCCGCAGTCAACGGGGTGCTTCCTGATCTGCGCGCACACCTCGCGGACCGTCGCGTGGACGTCGTCCGCGGTCAGCACCGTGCGCACCACCTCGACCAGCTTCATCGCCGGTGCCGGGTTGAAGAAGTGCATGCCGACCACGTCCTGCGGACGCGAGGTGGCACGCGCACACGCGACCACGGGCAGCGAGGAGGTGGTGGTGGCGAGCACCGCGCCCGGCTTGCACACCTTGTCCAGCGTCGCGAACAACTGCTGCTTGACCGCCAGGTCCTCGGCGACGGCCTCCAGTGCCAGGTCCACGTCGGCGAAGTCGTCGTAGCTGCCGGTCGCCGTGATCCGGTCCAGGGTCTGCGCGGCCGCCTCGGCGGTCAGCCGTCCCTTGTCGACAGAGCGGGAAAGCGACTTGCCGATACGGGCCTTGGCGGCCTGCGCCTTCTCCGCGCTGCGCGCGGCGAGCACCACCTCGAACCCGGCCTTCGCGAACACCTCCGCGATGCCGGAGGCCATGGTCCCCGAGCCGGCGACGCCGACGCAGCGGACGGGACGGCCGGCGGTGAGGGTGTCGCCGTCCAGCGGGGTCAGCGCGTCACGCAGGACGACGCCGCTGCCCGGCGCCTCGTAGGTGTAGAACCCGCGGCCCGCCTTGCGTCCGGTCAGGCCCGCCTCGCTGAGCTGCTTGAGGATCGGCGCGGGCGCGTGCAGGCGGTCGCGCGACTCGGCGTACATGGCCTCCAGGACCGTACGCGCGGTGTCGACGCCGATCAGGTCGAGCAGGGCCAGGGGGCCCATCGGCAGCCCGCAGCCGAGCCGCATCGCGGCGTCGATGTCCTCGCGGGAGGCGTACTTGGCCTCGTACATCGCGGCCGCCTGGTTGAGGTAGCCGAACAGCAGGCCGTCCGCGACGAATCCGGGCCGGTCGCCGACCGCGACCGGTTCCTTGCCCAGTTCCAGGGCGAGGTCGGTGACGGCGGCGACGGCCTGCGGAGCGGTCAGCACGCAGGAGACGACCTCGACCAGCTTCATCGCCGGCGCCGGGTTGAAGAAGTGCAGGCCGAGCACCCGCTCGGGGTGCGCCGAGTCGGCGGCCAGGCGGGTCACGGACAGGGCGTTGGTGCCGGTCGCCAGGATCGCCCCGGGCCGCACGATGCCGTCCAGCTCCCGGAGGATCTGCTGCTTGATCTCGTACGACTCCGGTGCCACCTCGATGACCAGGTCGGCGCCGGCCGCGGCGGCCAGGTCGGTGGAGGTGCGCACACGAGCGAGGACGTCCGCGCGCTCCTGCTCGGTCAGCCGTCCGCGCTCGACGGCACGGGCGGTGGAGATCTCCAGGGTGGCGACGGACTTGGCGGCCGCCGCCTCACTGATGTCGATGCCGACGACCTCGCGGCCGCCCCGGGCGAGGACTTCGGTGATGCCGGTGCCCATGGTGCCGAGGCCGACGACGGCGATCGTCTTCAGCGGGGACAGAGAGGTGTCGGAGAGGGGAGTGGCCATCGCGGGACTCCAGGAATGAGGGGTGACGACTGGGAGCGCGGCCCGGTGCGCCGAGAGCGCACCGGGTGCGAAGGAAAGGAATGCGGGTGTGGCCGGGCTACGAGCGCACACGCCCGGTGCCGACCGCCGTGGGCGTGCACACGCCCAGGCGATGGCGGGAGCCGACCGGCTCTGTCCCGAAGCCGAGTCGTACTGCGGTACCTGACGTACCGAACCGACAACGCTCGCAGCGGCTGCGTCACCAGGCCACTGCGAGGTGGTGCGAGCGGGTAACTCGCTCGTATGAGCTTAACCGGTGGGTAACGAGCGCGCCACCCCCTTGAGTTTGTGATGTAGGTCCCGCGCGGATGACTCGGCCCCTAGGCTGGCCCTTGTGGACGAAGAGTTGCGGTCGCTCACGGAGCGCTTACGGCAGGAGTCGGGCGACACGGCGGCGTTCCGGCGCCTGGAGGCCACGGACGACCCGGACGAACTGGCCGAGGTCCTCACGGCTCCGGGGCAGCCGTTGTGGGCCAGGGAGCTGGCGGCCTTCCGGCTGGGGCTGGCCGGTGACCGGCGGGCCTTCGAGTCCCTGGTCCTGCTCCTGAACCACCGCGACCCGCAGCGCTGCGTCTCCGCCGCCCACGCCCTGGCCCGCCTCGGCGATCCCCGCACCGCCCGCGCCGCGGCGGCCCTGGCGACCAACGAACTGCGCGTCGCATACGCACTGCACCCCGTACGTCTCCTGGTGGAACTGCGCGCCCCCGAGTCCGTGCCCGCCCTGATCACCACCTTGCAACGCCGGCTGGGCCCGCACGACCCCTACCGTCGCGTGGCCCTGGCCTGCGTGGAGGGCCTGGGAGCACTCGGGGACGCACGGGCCCGCCCCGTACTGAACGAGGCCCTGGCCCACCCGGCCCTCGCGGAGGCGGCGGTACGCGCACTCGCGGTGATCCCGAAGCAGCGCTGACGCCTGGGGTCTTTCGTTCAGCCCGGCAGGTCCCTGGCGTACCGCACCTCGGGCACCAGGGCGCCGCCCGCCTCGAAGGGCTCTTCGGCGCCGTCCGCCCGGAACCCCGCGCGCTCGTAGAAGCGGCGGGCACCGGTGTTCTCCTTCAGCACCCACAGGAGCATGCGCCGGTACCCGGCGGCCGCGCACTGCCGTACCGCCTCCGTCACCAGCGCCCGCCCGATACCGCCGCCGCACCGGTCGGGGGCCACGTAGAGGGCGTACAACTCGGCCTCCTCGGGGCGGGCTTCGCCTTCCCGGTAGGGGCCGTGGCAGGCCCAGCCGACGAGCTCGCCGTCGCTCTCGGCGACCAGGTTCACCACGGCGCCGTCGCTTCGCTCCAGGCGGGCGCGCCGGCGCTCGGCGTCGCGCTCCACGCTGAGCCCGTCCAGGTACGGCTGCGGCATGAGGCCCCGGTAGGCGCTCTGCCAGCCGCGGACCCGGATCTCGGACACCCGCTCGCAGTCGTCGAGCCTCATGGCCCGGATCCGCGGTCGCGTCACCCGCCCACCACTGCGAACGCCTCGATCTCCATCAGGAACTCCGGGCGCACCAGGGCGGCGACCTGAACGGCCGAGGAGGCCGGCAGGCGGTCGTCCGGTATGTGCGCGACGCGGGCCGCGCGGATGGCCGGCATGTGGCTCATGTCCGTGACGAAATAGGTGAGCTTGACGACGTCGTCGAAGGTCGCCCCGGCGGCGGCCAGGCAGCGGTGGAGGTTCTCGAAGACCTGGCGGGCCTGGGCCGCCGGGTCGTTCTCACCGACGAGCTTGCCGTCCTCGTCCAGCGGCAGCTGGCCGGAGACCGCGACGAAGCGGCCGGTGCCGATGACGACGTGGGTGTACTGCGCGGCGGGGGCGACCCCTTCGGGGGCGGGGATCCGGATCGGCTCGGTCATGGGTCCATGGTGGACCATGGGTCCGACAGCCGGGGTCCGGCCCGCCCCCGACGGCCGGATCAGCCGCGGAAGCCCACCAGCCCGTGCAGCGTCGCACCCCGCGACGCGCCGGACGCGGAGGGGGCCGCCGATGTCTTCGCGCCCTGCGGCTTCGGGTCGGGCAGCTTCTGGCAGACCGCGTCGGCCGGGCCGGCGTGACCGCGCGGCACGGTGCCGTCGGTCAGATACCGCGCCAGGTACTTGTCCAGGCAGGCGTTGCCGCTCAGTGTGATGCCGTGGTTGCCGCCGCCCTGCTCGACGACCAGGCTGGAGCGGGCCAGGAGGTGATGGACCGTCACTCCGCCTTCGTAGGGGGTCGCCGCGTCGTCGGTCGCCTGGAACAGCAAGGCCGGCGGCAGCTGGCCGTTGGCGATGTTCACCGGGCGTGGCTTGGAAGCGGCCGGCCAGAAGGCGCACGGCGCGTTGTACCAGGCGTTGTTCCAGGTCATGAACGGCGCCTTGCCGTACACCGCCCAGTTGTCCGCGCGCCACTGACTCCAGTCGTGCGGCCAGGCGGTGTCACGGCACTGCACCGAGCTGTAGACGCTGTAGCCGTTGTCGCCGGAGGCGTTGACGGCGCCGAAGCCGGCGTAGGCCTGTACGAGCGGGCCGGTCTTCCCGTCGTTCACGTACGCGGCGAACGCCTTGGCGAGGGAGGGCCAGTAGCCGTTGTAGTAGCCGCCCGGCATGAAGGTGTCCTCCAGCTCGGAGGCGCCGACCCTGCCGCCCGCGGGGTGCTTGGCGAGCGCCGCCCGCATCTTGTACCACTTGGCCTCCACCCGGGCGGGATCGGTGCCGAGCCGGTACGTCGAGTCGTACTTGGCGATCCAGGCCATGAAGGCGCGGTGCCGGTCGTTGAAGGCGTGGTCCTGCTGGAGGTTGTCCTCGTACCAGACCCCGGTCGGGTCGACGATCGAGTCCAGGACCAGGCGGCGCACCCGCTCGGGGAAGAGCCTGGCGTACACCGCGCCGAGGTAGGTGCCGTAGGAGTAACCGAAGTAGTTGACCTTCCGCGCGCCGAGGGCCCTGCGGATGGAGTCCATGTCCGTGGCCGCGTCGACCGTGTCGATGTGCGGCAGCAGGCTCGCGTACTTCCTGCCGCAGGCGGCGGCGTAGGACCGCACGCGCGCGAGGTTGGCCTTCTCCAGCGCGGGCGTGCTCGGCACCGAGTCCGGGCGCACCGGTTTGAAGTGGTCCGGCGCGCAGTTCATCGCCGGCTCGCTGGCGCCGACCCCGCGCGGATCGAAGCCGATGACGTCGTACTGGGCCGCGACCGCCTCGGGCAGCGAGGAGGCCACGAAGGAGGGGAGCGAGAGCCCGCTGCCGCCGGGGCCGCCCGGATTGACCAGGAGGGGTCCCTGGTACGTCTTCGCGGTGTGCGGGACGCGGGACAGCGCCAGCGTGATCTGCCGCCCGGACGGATGCCGGTAGTCCAGCGGCACCTTCAGGGACCCGCACTGCAGGGTCGGATGGTCGGTGGTGCCGCACTTCTTCCAGCTGACGCCGGCGGCCCGGACGGCGGCGGCGGGGTGCGACGTGGTGGCGTCGGCGGGGACGGCTGTGAGGGAACCGGCGACGACGGCGGCGGCGCCGAACAGCACGGCAGCGCGCTTTCTCATGAGTCCTCCCAGGACGGAGAGGCTTCGGACCGCGGTCTCGCGCTCCTCGCCGCATCGTCCCGGAAAGCACCCCTTCTAGAACGCGTTCTGACGATTGTTGACCCAATTGGGCCGCGCGATGCGCTCGAACGACCTCAGAGAAGCGTGAGTTGGACCGGCTCGGACGTCGAGGCCGGATGCGGTGCGGCCGTGTCCGGCTCCGGCGGGTGGATGCGCCGCGGCATCCCCGCGCGCGCGGGGCCGATGCCGTACTCCCGGGCCAGGTCGTGCACCTGACGGGTGATCCGGCGCTGGTACCACTTCGGGGCGTAGGCGCCTTCGGCGTACAGGCGCTCGTACCGGCGCACCAGATGCGGGTGGTGCCGGCCGAGCCAGGCCATGAACCACTCGCGGGCGCCGGGCCGCAGATGGAGCGTCAGCGGGGTGACGGAGGTGGCGCCGGCCTCGGCGATCGCCCGTACCGTCGCCCGGAGTTGGGCCGGGTGGTCGCTCAGGAACGGGATCACCGGGGCCATCAGCACCCCGCAGCCGATCCCGCGCTCGCCGAGGGCGCGGACGACGTCCAGGCGGCGCTCCGGCGCCGGCGTGCCCGGCTCCACGGTGCGCCACAGCTCGGGGTCGACGAAGCCGACGGAGACGGAGATGCCCACGTCGGTGACCTCCGCCGCCTGCGTCAGCAGGTCCAGGTCGCGCAGGATGAGCGTGCCCTTGGTCAGGATCGAGAACGGGTTCGCCTGGTCGCGCAGGGCGGCCAGGATGCCCGGCATCAGGCGGTAGCGGCCCTCGGCCCGCTGGTAGCAGTCGACGTTCGTGCCCATCGCGATGTGCTCGCCCCGCCAGCGGCGCGAGGCCAGCTGGCGGCGCAGCAGCTCCGGCGCGTTGACCTTGACCACGATCTGGCTGTCGAAGCCGAGCCCCGTGTCCAGGTCCAGATAGCTGTGCGTCTTGCGCGCGAAGCAGTAGACGCACGCGTGCGTGCAGCCCCGGTAGGGGTTGACGGTCCACTCGAACGGCATGCGGGAGGCGCCCGGCACGCGGTTGATGATCGAGCGGGCCCGGACCTCGTGGAAGGTGATTCCGCGGAACTCGGGCGTGTCGAAGGTGCGGGTGGTCACCGCGTCCGCGCCGAACAGCGCGACGTCGGCCCGGCTGTGTTCGGAGTCTCCGGGGGCCCCGGAGTCCGCTGTGAGGTTGTCCCAGCGCATGACGCCTCCCCTGCTCGGTGGCACTGGAAGCAGAATAGAACATGTGTTCCCTTGATCGTGCGGGCGGTCACGAGGACGCGTCCGCCGGGTCCGTGGACGCGTCCTCGTCACCCCTCCCGCGGGCCCGTCGGCCGGACTGCGGCCAGGCATGCCGTCATTCGCCTCGCCTGGCCCGATGCCGTCGGCCGCGCCGCCGCG
>NZ_MUBM01000142.1 GCF_002154505.1 Streptomyces carpinensis
CCACCGTAGAAGCCGTTGCCGGTGTTGATGGACCAGTTGCCACCGGACTCGCACTGCGCGACCGCGTCCCACTGGGAGGCGGTGGCGGCGGAGGCGTTGCCGGCCGCCATCAGCGGGCCGGCGACGGCGACACCGGTGACACCGGCGAGCGCGACGACACGGGTGGCCTTGGACGGGCGNNCGCCTGCGAGGTGAGCTGTCGGGTTCGGGCCGGTTGAGTTGCCCGGCCGTGCCCTTGGGGAGGCACGGCTTCACCCCAAGCCGCTCCGGTCAACGATCCGGCGCGGCACTTACCTTGGGTCCCCCGCTCCTGCCTACGGCGCTTGACGCGACGACTGTTCCCGTGCGGCCGCTGGCAGGATTCGGCGTTGCGGCAGCCGGGGCTCGCGGTGGCGAGCGGTCATGACCGTAGACACGCGATCCGCCCAATTTCAAAGACGATCAGGGCTTCTGAGACTCATCCCACACTTTCACCGAATGGGACATTCGGCGCGAAGTATGACGTGAACTTCCCCTAGTTCTGGGCGTTTTCGACCGGGACATCCAGGCTCTGACCGGCGACGATGTGGTTCGGGTCGGAGCCGATGGCGCCCTGGTTCGCGTCGTAGAGCGCGTGCCACCCGCCGTCGACGCCAAGGGAGTCGGCGATGGAGGCGAGCGAGTCACCGGTGCGGACGGTGTAGGAGTCGGCGGACGCGGTGTGTGCGTCGCCGCCACCCCGGGAGGCGTGCCGACCGCCGGCCGCCGTCGAACCCTCCGCCGCGTCCTCGGCGGCGCTGCCGCCGCGGTGCCGCCCGGTACCCAGCGACCCGGTGTCGACGAGGGCCGAAGAGCCGACGGTCTGCCCGGGGTTGTCCGAGTCGTCACGGTTGGATCCGGCGGGCGCCGAGGGCGGGCCGCTGGGCGAACCGGACTCGTCCGCCCCGGACCCGGGGGAGGTGTCGGACTTGGCGGAGTCGTCCGCCTTTCCGGGTGAGGTGTCCGAAGTTGAGGGCTTCGTGGAGGATTCGGCGGAGGGGTCGGCCGAGGAGTTGGGCGCGGATTCAGATGAATCAGACGAATCCGGCGAACCAGCCGAATGGCCGCGACCTGCCGAAGAGTCGGACGATCCAGGCGAGTTGGAGGTGCCCTGCGACGCGTCGGAGAGGCCGGGGTCGTCCACGCCGGACCCGCCGGAGTCCTCGGACGAGCCGGACTTTCCGGACGAGCCGGACGAGTCACGGGAACCGGAGGAACCTGTGTCCGAGGACGAACCGCCGCCCAGACCCGTGTCGACGTCCGCCGCGCCGGAGTCCTTCGTCAGGCCGGAGAGCAGCCCGCAGGTGGGCCAGGCGCCGGGACCCCGGTCGGCGAGGATCTTCTCGGCCACGGCTATCTGCTGGGACCGGCTGGCCTGGTCGGCGCTCGGGGCGAAGTCGAGGCCGCCGTACTTCTCCCAGTCGTCCTGGGTCAGTTGCAGGCCGCCGTAGTAGCCGTTGCCGTTGTCGGCACTCCAGGAGCCGCCGCTCTCGCACTGCGCCACCTTGTCCCACGTGGTTCCGTCGGCCGCGTTGGCCCCGGTGGCGCCGAGCAGCGGGATGGCGATGGCGGAGCCGGTCACTCCGGCGGTGACGAGGAGAGCCGGAGCCTGACGGGGGCGACGGTGACGACCGTTCCCGGAGAGCATGCGGAGACCTTTCACACGACAGCAGTGACCGGCGTGGCGGTCGTGCTCGGACGCCACGCTGATGCGTGAACGTATCGGCAGATGATCGCCCATCACAAGTTCATGCCGCGCAGATCACGTGAAGATCACATAGTTGAACGTGTGTCACCTTTGCGGCGGTCACGACGACTGTCCGGCGGTGAACCGGACGGGAAGCGTCCGCAGCCCGCGCATGATGAGCCCGCCGCGCCAGCGCAAGTCGGCCGGATCCGCGTCGAGTTGCAGGTCCGGGAGCCGGGTGAGAAGGGTGGCGAGCGCGGTCTGGCCCTCCAGGCGGGCGAGCGGGGCGCCGAGACAGTAGTGGATGCCGTGCCCGTACCCGAGGTGCTGGTTGTCGCGCCGGCCGAGGTCGAGGGTGTCGGGGGCGGCGAACCGCTCCGGGTCGCGGTCGGCGGCGGCGAGCACGACGAGCACGGGGTCGCCGGCGGCGATGTCCTGGCCGCCGATGGTGAGCGGCCGGGTGGCGAACCGCCAGGTGGCCAGCTCGACGGGGCCGTCGTAGCGCAGCAGTTCCTCGACTCCCGTCGCCAGCAGGTCCCTCTCCCGGCGGGCCAGGGACCGCTGCAGCCGGTGGCGCTGCTCGGGGTGGGTGAGCAGCGCGTACGTGCCGTTGCCGATGAGGTTGACGGTCGTCTCGAACCCGGCGAACAGGAGGATGAAGGCCATGGCGGCGGCCTCGTTCTCCGTGAGGTGTTCGCCGTGGTCGGAGGCGCGGATGAGGCCGGAGATCAGGTCCTCGCCGGGGGTCGGCTCGGCGGGCAGGGCCTCGCGCTTCTTGTGGATGAGCTCGGCGAGGTAGCCGCGCATCTTCTTCACCGACCGCGCGACCCCTCCCCTGGGGCCTCCCCCGTGCCGGATCATCATGCCCGCCCAGTCGCGGAAGTCGTCCTGGTCCTCGCGGGGGACGCCGAGCATGTCGCAGATGGCGTAGATGGGCAGCGGGAAGGCGAACTCGTGGATGAGGTCGGCGGTGCCGCGCTCGGCGAACCGGTCGATGAGACCGTCGGCCAGCTCCTGCACGCGCGGTGCGAACTCGGCGACCCGGCGGGGCGTGAACGCCTTGCTGACCAGCCGGCGCAGCCGGGTGTGGTCCGGCGGGTCGATGTTGAGCAGATGCGTCATGAGCTCGGCCTTGCGCTCGCCGGGGATGCCGGTCTTGCCCCGGGCGTGCGCGGGCTCGTCGTGGTGCGCCGGGTTCTTGCTCAGCCGCTGGTCGGCCAGGGCCTGCTTGGCGTCGGCGTACCGGGTGACCAGCCAGGCCTCGACTCCGCTGGGCAGTCGGGTCCGGTGCACGGGGGCGTGCTCGCGGAGCCAGGCGTAGGCGGGGTAGGGGTTGCTTGCGAACTCCCAGCTGAAGAGGGTCGGTGCGGTGTCCGCGGAGTCGGTGGGCGGCTGGTCCTGCATACGGCTGACCCTAGTCGTCGGGTGCCGTCCGGGGTTTTCGCCCCCGTCGCACCTTCCCTTCCCGAACCCGGGGGCTCGCCCCCGGCCCCCCGGGGTGTGCGGCGTCCCGTGCGGGCCGGTGGGGGCTGGGCGCGCCCGGGCGGCGGAGCCGCACGTCGATACGGCCCCGCGCCCCTCATGCCCCTTCCGTCTCCCTGATCGCGTCCCGGTACGCCCGTGCCGCCGCTCGCAGGGCCGCCTCCGGGTCCACGCCCTCCGCCTCGGCGCGGGCGGCCAGGGAGAGGAGTTCGTAGCCGATGCCCTCGCCCCGCGGGACGGGCACCTCCAGGCCCGCCGTGCGCACCCGGGACGCCAGCTTCGCCGCCAGGGCCAGGCCCGGCTGATGGAGCGGGATGCCCTCCGTCACGGAGGTGCGGCGCTTCTCCTCGGCCTTGGTGCGCAGCCAGTGCTCCTTGACCTCCTCGGGCGTCGTGGCCGTCTCCTCGCCGAAGACGTGCGGGTGGCGGTGGATCAGCTTGGCGACGATGCCGCCGGCCACGTCGTCGATGGAGAACGGCGCCTCGGGGTCCTCCTCCGCGATCCGGGCGTGGAAGACGACCTGGAGCAGGACGTCGCCCAGCTCCTCGCGCAGCTCCTCCCGGTCGCCCTCCTCGATGGCCTCGACCAGCTCGTACGCCTCCTCGATGCCGTACTTGGCCAGTCCCTTGTGGGTCTGCCGGGACGACCAGGGGCACTCGGCGCGGATGCGGTCCATGACCTGCACGAGGTCGAGCAGCCGGGCGCCGGGCAGGTCGTAGGAGGCGGGCAGCAGCTCCAGGTCCGGCATGCTGATCCGGCCGGAGCCGGCGAGGCGGGCGAGGCCGTCGGTCAGGGCGGGCTCGCCCTCGCCGGTCGCCACGACCACGATCGTGCGCCCGCCGGCGCAGGCGTCCACCAGTTCCTCGGCGCTCGGCGCCGCCTCGGCCACGGCTATGCCCGCCTCACGCAGATAGGGCAGCTGCGGGTGCGCGCCGTCGGCGCACAGCACCTCGTCGGCGGAGCGCAGCACCTGCCAGGCGGCCCAGGACAGCAGCCCCGGGGCGACCCGGTGGCTGGTGGTGAGCAGGACGATGCGGCCGGGGGCGGGCGGGGCGGTGTCGGCGGCGTGGTCGGTGGTGGTGTTCACGCTTCCGAACGTAACGCACCCTGCTCAGGCCGCCTGCTGCGCCGCCACCGTCGATACGTTCCGCAGCCACGGGGTCTTCGCCTCGACGCCGCCCTTCTGGACGTCCCAGGCGCCGTAGCGGGGGTTGAGGTCGACGTGCAGTTCGCCGGAGGCCGTGGACAGGGCCTTCCAGAAGGCCGGCTGGCTGGTGTCGGCGTGCAGCGCCGCCGCCAGCTTCTGGGCCTCGATCTGGAGGCGGAGGTTCTCGTCGAGGCGCTTCGGCGGCACCCCGTACTGCTGGAGCCACGCCGTCTCCAGCTGCTTGGAGCCGCCTGCCTGCTGCTCCAGGCCGGTGCGCATGTCCTGCACCTCCCGGGCGCTGACGGTGACGCCCGAGTCCCGGGCGGCGCGGTCCAGCACCCGGTCGAGCACCATCTGGTGCAGGGTGTCCCGGGTCAGCGTGCCGGTCCGGGTGATGGCCTGCTGGTACTGCGTCTCGTCGGCCACCGCGGACCGCTGCGCGCTGCGCACCTCGTCCACCCGGCTCTGCAACTGCGCGACGGTGATCCGCTGCCCGCCCACGACGGCCGCCGCGCCGGGATGCGCGTCGTTCCCGCAGGCGGCGAGGAGAGGAGCCGCGGCGATCGCGGCGGACAGGACGAGCGCGGTGCGACGGCGGCGGTGCAAGGAAACCTCCCGTTGGAGATTGTGCGACGGTGCACAAGGTCTTGCGGTGATCGATGTTAGGCAGCGGCCGGGCTCCGGCCAACCCATTCGACCAACGATTCCACGGGTGTTTCGGGTACTGCCTCGGCCCCGGCGGCTCAGCCGCGTGCGCGCACCGCCCGCTCGACGGCGGCGGCCACGTCGGCGCGCAGCCCGTCGCCGGCGCGGACCGTGGTGACGTTCCCGCCCGCGTGCCCGCCGCCGACCAGCACGAAGCCGATCTTCCCGTGGTGCGGTGCCGTCTCGCTCGCCGCCGTGACCTCGGGCCGGCCGACGGCGAGGACGACGTCGCACGAGCGCTGCAGCATCCCGTTGAGGAACGGCCGGGCGTTGCCGACGCTCTGCTCACCGGTCACCTGGCCGTAGCTGACCCGGGCGTGGGTCGTGCGGGAGGCGTCCTGCATGCCCTGCCAGACGTCGGCGGCGGTGGTGCCGGCGGTGATGCCGTCCCCGTCGGTGAGCAGGCAGGCGTCGGTCTCGGTGTAGTGCCGGGCGCGGGTGTCCGGGATCGGCGGCCGGTCGTCGTGCCGGGAGAGCAGGGCCCCGGTCACGACGAGCGCGCCGACGACGGCCACCGCGCCCGCGGCGAGGGCGATGGTGCGACCGCGCAGTGCGCGCAGCCATCGGGCGGCGGCGAGTCCGGCCACGGCGAGCGGGCCGCCCGCCGGCGTCTGCGCCTCCTTGGCCGGACGCGCCTGCGTCACCTGCCTGACCTGCTTGCTCACGCCTACCGTCCGATCCTGCTCGTTCCTTCCCGGCCGCCGGTTCCGCTCAGCCGGTGATGGCGACGGGCGCGTCCCACGCGTCGCGGTCGACGGTGAGGGTGACACCGCCGTGCGCCTCCTTGCTGTTCACCATGTACTGGTGGGCGCGGCTGTGGTTGGTGAACTGGGTGGAGCCCCAGGGCCAGTCCGTGGTGGTGGTGTTCTTGCTGTCCCAGAGGGCGTACCAGAGGTTGCCGGGCAGGTCGGTCTTGTTGGTCGCGGTGGCGATGGCCTTGGCGCTGGAGCTGGTGAAGCCGTAGAAGCCGGCGCGGTAGGTCTTGGCGCGCAGCTGCTTGTCGAAGGCGCGGACGTAGGCGAGCACGGCGTCGTTGCACGACTTGTTGGTGACGTCGTACGGCTCCATGTCCAGGTAGATCGCGCTGCCGGCCTTCATGCCGAGCGCGGAGGCCTTGGACACGGCGTCGTTGGCGTCGCTGGTGCCGAGGGAGGTGGCCGTGGAGGCCGTGAGCTTCTCCGGGTTGGAGCTGGTCTGGCACGGCGGCTGGGCGCCGACGTAGATCGGGATGAGCTTCCAGCCGATGGAGCTGACCGACTTCACCCAGGACGCGGTCAGGTTGGGCTGGGCGCAGCCGCGGTTCTTGCCGCCGACGTAGACGGCCGCGGCGCCGTAGAAGCCGGTGTGCCAGGCCTTCATGGTGGACAGCGAGGGCGCGGTGCAGGTGTCGAAGGCGCGGCCGGTGAACGTCTTCTGGGCCGGCCAGGTGGTGGCGGCCATCGAGGTCTGCGCGGCGATCCCGCCGCCCGCGACGACGGCGGCCCCGGCCACCGCCCACGTGACGTACCTGCGCTTCTTGGACTGCCGGTGCTCGGCCATCCCCACCCCTGTCTGTGTCGTGCACGCGCGCGTGCGCGCGCGGGCGTGCGTGCTGCACGCGTGCCGGATGCGGCGTACGACGACGGTCGGGCGACGTACGTCCGCTGGAAAACGTTGCTGAGCCCCCGTGGTGCGGCGCGCGTGGTGCGTCTGCCGACACTTCCCCCGGCGCCCGAAGCGGATCGCAAAGTAACCGATGCGGTTCCTGTGAACGGGAAACGGACCCCCTTGATCGGCACATGATTGCATCAAACGACGGTAAAGACGTTCGTGTCACCGACGACGGGGGCGGTCGCCGCACGACAATTCGCCCGCGTCGCACTTGACTTGACCGCATGTTGGTCCGCTCCTGACCTGTACATGAACTGTGCGTCCGCTGAGCGTCGTATGGTCCGCTGGCCACCCCCCTGGCTCATTCGAAGGACTTTCATGCACATCGCGTCCCGCGCCGCTCGCGTTCTCACCGTGGCTGCGCTCCCCTTGGTCCTGGCGGCCTGCGGCACGACCGAGAGCACCTCGGCCAAGGCACCGGCGTCCCCGGCGTCCCCGGCCACCAAGGACCCGAACGCCGGTCTGCTCACCGGCGCCCAGCTGAAGAAGGCGCTGGCCCCGGCGTCGTTCTTCCCGGCCGGTTTCAGCTCCGATCCGAGCGCCACCCGGGACACCGGGGACACGTTCGTGCCGCCGGCCACCAAGAGCCCGGCGAAGCCCGACTGCACGATGCTGGAGGGCACTGCCTGGATCGGCATCACCGGTGTCACCGGGGTGTCCTTCGCCCAGGGCGACTACGTCAACAAGAACACGTCCGAGGAGATCACCCAGGAGATCGACGCCTACCGCGGCACGACCGCGGCGAGCGTGCTGAAGGACGTGGCGAGGATCGCGACGACCACCTGCGCGACCTTCACGGACTCCGGCACCCACACCAAGGTGAGGACGAGCGGCCGGTCCACGCCCGGACTGGGTGACGAGGCCTACACCATCACGCTCACCAGCAGCGCCTGGGACAACGGCACCACTCTGATCGCCGCCCGGCAGGGCACCAACCTTGTCACCGTGCTCTCGACGGACGGCCACGACGACGGAGCCGCCACGGCGAAGAAGCTGACGGGACAGATCGTCGCGTCCCTGAAGACGGCTTCGGCGAAGACTTCCTGACACGAGGCCGCGCACCGTCCGGTGGCTTAATCTTGCCCCCTGCGCTGCCAGGGGGGCCGCGCCGCCGTGGGGGTGGAGATGGAAAAGCGCCTGGAAGCCGGCTGGTTGCAGCGAATCGCCTGGTCGGTCCTGGCCTGGGGCTCGCTGGGCCTGCTGATGTGGGTCCCGTTCCTGTACGTGGCGATCCGCCGCGGCCGGGGCTCGGACTGGGGCGCGTTCGCGTCCTTCGTCCTCTACGAGTGCGTGACGATCCCCTGGGCGGCCATCACGTCCGACGGCGACGGCGACCCGATCCTGGGCGCCGTCTTCGTGCTGTGCGTGCTGACGGCGACGGCGATGCTGCTGTTCGCCCTCTTCGACGGGCGCGGGACGGCACAGGGCGCGCAGCTGGCGTACGGGACACCGGCGCCGCCTGCGCAGGGGCAGCCGTACGGATACCCGTACGCGCAGTAGGCGGGCCAGGCGGCGACGGAGTCAGGCCGCGGCGAGCTCGCACCAGACGACCTTGCCCCGGTTTCCCTCTCTGGCCAGCGGCTGCCATCCCCAGAGGTCGGAGCAGGCCCGGACGAGCCCGAGCCCGCGCCCTTCCTCCAGTTCGGCGACCCGCTCCAACGGCACGGGCGGCTCCGGCGGCGCGGGGTCGGCGTCCCACGCCCCGATCCGCAGTACGCCCGCCGCCCAGCGCACCCGCAGGGCGGCGGGCCCCTTGGTGTGCCGTACGGCATTCGACACGAGCTCGGCCGCGAGCAGTTCGGCCACGTCGACGAGGCCGTTCAGCCCGTGCATGGTCAGGATCAGCCGGAGGGTGCGGCGACTGACCGTGACGGCGCGGGGGTCGTTGGGGATGTAGAGGGAGTACTCCCAGGGGTCGGTGGGGGTGGTGGTACCGGTTTCGGGCATGCGTGAACTCCGTTCGGTCCAAGAGGTGGTCGCGGTTCGACGGGCGGTGGCCTGCCGCAGCCGTCATGGCAGGACGGAGCGGTGCGCTTCCGGGACCCCGGGATTCCGCAGCGTGTGCGTCGCGTCACTGACGGTAGACATTAGAATTAAGAGTCGGCAAGGCGATCCCGTAATCTGACCCTCGAACGAGTCGCGTTGACAGGCGTTGGAGCAAGGAGCGGCCTATGGGGACCAAGCGCGAACCCACAGCGCGACAGATGCGGCTGGCCGTCGAACTGCGCAGACTCCGTGAGGCCGCAGGCATCAGCTCCCGTGAAGCGGCAGCGATGCTCGGGGTGAACTCCGTCCAGATCAGCCAGATCGAGTCCGGTACCTCAGCTTGGCGTTTAAGGTCCGC
>NZ_MUBM01000143.1 GCF_002154505.1 Streptomyces carpinensis
CGCGACCCTGATCTCCACCGTCGGATACCGCTCGGACAGCCGCACGTCGAAGTAGGCCATCTTCTCGTCGAGGATGACGCCGGTGGCCACCATGTCCGCCACCCGCCGGTGGTACCGCTCGGCCGACCCGAACAGCTCGGTCGGCCCCGCCGACGGCCAGCGGTCCCACACCCGGCTGCGGTAGCTGTCGTAGTGGGTGTCCTCGCCCTGCCAGAACGGGGAGTTGGTGCTGATCGCCAGCAGCACGGGCAGCCACGGCCGGATCCGGTCGACGACCGCGACGCCCTCCTCGTCCGACTCCACGGCCACGTGCACGTGCATCCCGCAGACGAGCTGTTCCCGGGTGGCGATGGCGTACTGCTCGGCCAGCCACTGGTAGCGGGGGTTGATGCTGATGGTGGGGCTGACCGGCAGCGGGGAGGTGGCCAGCGCGGCGACCGCGCAGCCGAGCTCCCCGGCGTGCCGGGCGGCCTCCTTGCGGCAGCGCACGATCTCCGCGCCGAGTTCCGCCATGTCCGTCTGCGGATGCGTGGCGAACTCCAGCATCTGGCCGTACAGCTCTTTCTCGAACACGTCCGGGTGCGCGTCGTGCGCCTCGGCATGCGCGAGCACCGCCGCCGACAGGGCCTTCGGTTCCCCGCTGTCCGGGGCGACCAGGAGGAGCTCCTCCTCCACTCCGACCGTCCGCACCTTGTGCCGCCTTTCCGTCAGACTGCCGCGACACCGGACGGGCGACCGGGTCGCACGACCCCGAATGCCCAGGGACGGCGGCCGGACACCTGGATGCGGGGCAGGGCTGGGATGGCGGTGCGAGGGCCTGTCCGAGATCCCCGCCGTCCGCCCGAAGGCGGAGCGGGCGGGGATCGCCGGACAGACCCCGGGAGCGTACTCAGGCGGGATACGGCGTCAGCCAGACGGTGGCGAGCGGAGGCAGCGTGAGCCGGATGTGCCCGTCCTCCGGCTTGACCGGGTCGGGGTTGGTGACGTCGCTGCCGCCGTAGCGCGCGGCGTCGGTGTTGAGGGCTTCGTACCAGGCGGTGACGTCGCCCGGCACGTCCAGGCGGTAGTCGTGGCGTACCACCGGCGAGAAGTTCGACACCGCCAGCAGTGGGGCGCCCTGCGCGTCGTGACGGAGGAAGGCGTAGACGTTGTCGTCGGCGGCGTCCACCGCCACCCAGCGGAAGCCCTCGGGCCGGGTGTCGCGCTGCCACAGGGCGGGAGTGGCCCGGTAGAGCGTGTTGAGGTCGCGGACCAGGTCCTGCACCCCGCGGTGGTCGCCCGCGGCGCAGTAGCCCGGATCGAGCAGCCACCACTCCGGACCGTGCTCCTCGGAGAACTCGCCTCCCTGGGCGAACTCCTGGCCCATGAACAGCAGTTGCTTGCCGGGGTGGGCCCACATGAAGCCGAGGTAGGCGCGGTGGTTGGCACGGCGCTGCCACCAGTCGCCGGGCATCTTCGACACCAGCGCCTGCTTGCCGTGCACCACCTCGTCGTGGGAGATCGGCAGCACGTAGTTCTCGCTGTAGGCGTACACCATCGCGAAGGTCATCTCGTGGTGGTGGTACTTGCGGTGCACCGGCTCCTTGCTCATGTACTGCAGCGAGTCGTGCATCCAGCCCATGTTCCACTTCAGCCCGAAGCCCAGCCCCCCGCAGTCGGTCGGCGCGGTCACCCCGCCCCAGGCGGTGGACTCCTCGGCGATGGTCACCACCCCCGGGGCCCGCCGGTAGACGGTGGCGTTCATCTCCTGCAGGAACGCCATCGCGTCCAGGTCCTCCCGGCCGCCGTACGCGTTGGGCGTCCACTGGTCGGAGTCGCGCGAGTAGTCCAGGTAGAGCATGGAGGCCACGGCGTCCACGCGCAGGCCGTCGATGTGGAACTCCTCGCACCAGTAGACGGCGTTCGCGACCAGGAAGTTGCGTACCTCGGTGCGGGCGAAGTCGAACTCGTACGTCCCCCAGTCGGGGTGCTCGGCACGCTGCGCGTTCCCGGGCTCGTACAGCGGGTCCCCGTCGAAGCGGGCCAGGGCCCAGTCGTCCTTCGGGAAGTGCGCCGGCACCCAGTCCATGATCACGCCGATGCCGGCCCGGTGGCAGGCGTCGACGAAGTACCTGAAGTCGTCCGGCGAGCCCAGGCGGGACGTCGGGGCGTAGTAGGAGGTGACCTGGTAGCCCCAGGAGCCGCCGAAGGGGTGCTCGGCCACCGGCATCAGCTCCACATGGGTGAAGCCCAGGTCCTTCACGTACGCCGGCAGCTGCTCGGCCAGCTCCCGGTACGTCAGCCCCTGACGCCAGGACGGCAGGTGCACCTCGTACACCGAGAACGGCGCCTCGTGCACCGGTGTGTCCCCGCGGTGGGCCATCCACTCGGCGTCGTCCCACTCGTGGTGCGACGCGGTCACGATCGAGGCCGTGTCCGGCGGCACCTCGGTGCGGCGGGCCATCGGGTCGGCCTTGAGGAACCGGCCGCCGTACTGGGAGGTGATCTCGAACTTGTACCGCGTGCCCTCCCCGATGCCCGGCAGGAACAGCTCCCACACCCCTGCTGCGCCGAGCGAGCGCATCGGGAAGGCGGTCCCGTCCCAGTAGGTGAAGTCCCCGGCCAGCCGGACACCCCGGGCGTTCGGGGCCCACACCGTGAACCGCGTGCCGCTCACACCCTGGTGGGTCATCGGCTCCGCGCCCAGCGCCTTCCACAGCTGCTCGTGCCGGCCCTCCCGGATCAGGTGCAGGTCGAGCTCGCCCAGGGCGGGCAGGAAGCGGTAGGGGTCGTGGACCTCGTACTCGTCCTGCTCATAGGCGACCACCAGCGTGTACGCGGGGATCGCCGCCAGCGGCAGCAGGGCCGAGAACAGGCCGTCGCCCTCGGAGACGAGCGGCGTGCGCTCGCCGTCGATCACCACGCTCACCGAACGGGCGAACGGACGCAGCGCGCGGAAGGCGATGCCGCCCCGCACCGGATGCGCGCCGAGCAGCGCGTGCGGGTCGTGGTGGGCGCCGGACAGCAGGCGCTCGCGGTCGACCGGGTCCAGGGGTGGGGCCGCCGTGCCCGGGCCCGCTGCGGGCGGGACGGGGCCGGACGGCTCGGGAAGTGACGTGTCGCGCAGTGCCACCGGTTCAGCCTCCTCTCACGGCGAGACGTTCGATCGCCGCCATCGGTACGGCGAGCCAGTCGGGGCGGTGCCGGGCCTCGTACAACACTTCGTACACGGCACGGTCCGTCTCGTAGGCCCGCAGCAGGGCGTGTTTCTTACGGGGGTCCCAGCCGGCCCGGGAGGCATAGCCGGCGCAGTACGCCTCCCGGCAGCGGCGCGCCCACTCCGGCCGCCAGGGGCGGCGCTGACGGGCGGCGTAGTCGAAGGAGCGCAGCATCCCGGCGACGTCCCGCACCGGGGACTCGGGGATCCGGCGCTCGGCGAGCGGACGGGACGGCTCGCCCTCGAAGTCGATGACGAACCACTCGCGTCCGGCGCGCAGTACCTGGCCGAGATGCAGGTCGCCGTGGACGCGCTGGGCGGGCGGCCCGGCGTCGCAGCTGGCCAGCGCGGCGAACGCGGTCCGCAGCCGCACCGCGTACGGTCTGAGCGCGGGCACGCTGTGCGCCGCGGCCTCCAGCCGCTCGGCCATCGCCGTCGCGGTCCCGGCGACCTCGCGGTGCCCGCCCGTGGGGAATGCCTCGGCCAGCGCCAGATGCACCTCCGCCGTCGCCTGGCCCAGCTGGTGCGCCTGGGCGGTGAAGTCGTCACCGGTGGCCAGCGCCCGGAGCGCCAGCGTCCAGCCGTCGGCCGCGTCCGGCAGGAACGGCTGGAGCACGCCGAGCGTGGCCTCCTCCGGCTGGGTGGTGCGGAGCCAGGCCACCGGGGCGGGCACCCGGCTGCAGCCCTGCCGGGCCAGGGCCCACGGCACCTCCAGGTCCGGGTTGACGCCCGGCTGGATCCGGCGGAAGACCTTCAGGATGAACTCGTCCCCGTAGATGATCGAGGAGTTGGACTGCTCGGCGTCCAGCAGCCGCGGTACCAGGCCGCCGGGGATCAGCACGGACGGGTCCGCCTCGAAGCGCAGGGGGCCTGACCCGCCGGGGTGGCGCAGCCGCTCCAGCAGCAGCTGCGCCGAGCGCGGGTCGCACAGCGCGTCGTAGATCGCGAGCCCGGCCAGCGATCCCTCCACCGGCCGGCCGATGAAGGCCCGGTGCAGGCGCGGGGCCAGTTGCTGCCGCACGCCGAGCAGCAGCTGGTAGCAGTCGGCGGGCGGCGGCGCGGTCGTGCCGGCCGGGGCGGGGACCCCGCCGTGTACGGCGGGGACACCCGCGTGTTCGGCGTGGACCAGCAGATGCAGGCAGCCCGGGAACAGCTCGGTCATCGACAGCAGCCGCAGATCGGTGACGGGCCGGTCCTTGCCGGCGAACCAGCGCTGGCGCGGCAGCCACTCGCGCAGCAGCGATCCGAGCGAGGCCATGGGCTCGGCCAGGTCCGCGGTGCTCGGCTGCAGGGATGCGGTCTTCGGCATGGTCACGCCTCCTTTCGTCTCGGCCGCAGGCTCAGACTCGTCGGCCGATCCGGGCTGCGACCTTGGTGAGCCGGAACCAGTAGAAGCCGTGTCCCGCCAGGGTCAGCAGATAGGGGAGTTCACCGATGGCCGGGAAGCGGACCCCACCGATGAGCTCGACCGGGTGCCGTCCGTGGAAGGCGCGCAGATCGAGTTCGGTGGGTTGGGCGAAG
>NZ_MUBM01000144.1 GCF_002154505.1 Streptomyces carpinensis
TTCACGGGGGCGGCGCACCCGCGGCCCCTTCACACGCGGAAGCGCGGGAGATCGTGTTCGACTTTCTTCAAGGTTATGACCTGCTGGGAGCCTTCTGGGTGACCGTGCAGCTCACCCTGCTCTCAGCCGTCGGCTCGCTGGTCTGGGGTACCCTGCTGGCCGCCATGCGGGTGGGCCCGGTGCCGCTCATGCGCGGATTCGGTACCGCCTACGTCAACATCGTGCGGAACATCCCGCTGACGGTGATCATCCTGTTCACCTCGCTGGGCCTGAACCAGACACTCAACGTCACCTTCGGCACGCAGAACTTCGACACCCTCAACTTCCGGCTCGCCGTCCTCGGTCTGATCGCCTACACCTCGGCGTTCGTCTGCGAGGCGATCCGTTCCGGCATCAACACGGTGCCGGTCGGACAGGCGGAGGCGGCCCGCGCCCTCGGCCTGAACTTCACCCAGGTGCTCACCCTGGTGGTGCTGCCGCAGGCGTTCCGGTCGGTCGTCGGCCCGCTGACCAACGTTCTGATCGCGCTCACCAAGAACACCACGGTGGCCGCCGCCATCGGTGTGGCCGAGGCGGCCCTGCTGATGAAGAAGATGATCGAGAACGAGGCACAACTCCTGCTGATCTCCGCGATCTTCGCGTTCGGCTTCGTGTGCCTGACGCTGCCGACCGGCCTGATCCTCGGCTGGGTGGGCAAGAAGGTGGCGGTGAAGCGATGAGCTCGGTGCTGTACGACGCGCAGGGGCCCAGGGCCAAGCGGCGCAACGTCGTCTACACGATCGTGTTCCTGCTCGCCCTCGCGGGGGTCGTCTGGTGGGTGTACCAGAGCCTGAGCGAAAAGGGGCAGCTGGACTGGGAGAAGTGGAAGCCCTTCTTCTCCGGTTCCGAGGCTTGGACCACGTACATACTGCCGGGCCTGAAGAACACGCTGATCGCGGCGGCCGTGTCGATGGTCGTCGCGCTGCCCCTCGGAGCCTTCTTCGGCATAGCCCGCCTTTCCGACCACGCCTGGGTCCGTGTTCCGGCCGCCGTGATCGTGGAGTTCTTCCGCGCCATCCCGGTGCTGATCCTGATGATCTTCGGGAACGCGCTGTTCGCCCAGTACTCCAACGTCAGCTCCGACGACCGCCCCCTGTACGCCGTCGTCACCGGCCTGGTGCTCTACAACGCCTCGGTGCTGGCGGAGATCGTCCGGGCCGGCATCCTGGCCCTGCCCAAGGGCCAGTCTGAGGCCGCCCAGGCCATCGGCCTGCGCAAGACCCAGACCATGACGTCGATCCTGCTGCCGCAGGCGGTGACCGCGATGCTGCCGGCCATCGTCAGCCAGCTGGTGGTGATCGTGAAGGACACCGCACTCGGCGGCGCGATCCTCACCTTCCCGGAGCTGCTTGCGGCGGTCTCCCCGATGAGTTCCTACTACGGTGCGAACACGATCGCGAGCTTCACGATCGTGGCGCTGATCTACGTGGCGCTCAACTTCAGCCTCACCAGCTTCGCGAGCTGGCTGGAGCGGCGGCTGCGCCGTGCCAAGAAGTCGACCGGTGCGGTGCTGGCGCCGGCGGCGGTGGCGGGCGCCGAGTCGGCCGGCACCGCGGCCTGACGGAGGGTCACCCGGCAGATGCGACACGGGGGCAGTGGAGTGATCACCACCGCCCCCGTCACTTGACGCAAGCAGCGGCAATGGGTTGCATACGTTCTGTGATCGTGCACCCTGCTCCTACTGTTTGTTCACGTCTGTCCGTCAGGACACCGCTGCGGGCAGGGGACGCCGCGCCGTGGACCCGGTGATCGTCGTCGGAGCGGGGCCTGTCGGGCTCACGCTCGCCCTGGCGCTGGCGCGCCAGGAGGTGCCGTCCGTCGTGCTCGACGAGACACCGGGCAGGGAGACACCGCGCGCCGCGCGCACGGTCGTGCTGCGCGAGGACACGGCCGCTCTGGTGGAGCGGCTGGCCGGTGTGGCGCTCGGCCCGGCCGGGCTGCGCTGGGCCGGATGGCGGCTGCTGCGGCGCAAGCAGGTGACGGGCGAGGTCGCCTTCGGCGACACCGGGACGACCGGTGACGGCGTGCCCGCACCGCTGCACATCGCCCAGCACGTCCTGACCGGCGCCCTGCGCGCCGCCGTCGCCCGCGAGCCGCTGGTCGAACTCGCCACCGACAGCCGCCTCGACACCATAGAGCAGGAGGCAGCAGGCGTCACCGCCCACACCCGTGGCCCGAACGGCACCTGGTGGCGCGGCGGTTACCTCGTCGGTTGCGACGGGCCGCGCTCGACCGTGCGCAAGCTTCAGGACATCCGCTTCCCCGGCCGTACGGCCGTCGAGCGGCATGCCGTCGCGGCACTGCGCACGGAACTCCCCCGACCCGAGGAAGCGTTCCTCCACCGGTCGCCGCCGTGGCGGACCACCGGTCCCTTCGCCGGGGAGATCACCGCACGCCCGCTCCCGGACGGCGTGTGGCGGCTGGACTGGCTGCTGCCGCCCGGCAAGGACCTGGTCACGCCCGAGCTGCTGGTCTCCCGGATCCGGGAGACGCTGACCGGCTGGACCGGAGAGTCCTCGCCGTCGTACGAACTCCTGGACGCCGGAGTCCACACGGTCCACCACCGGCTGGCCCGCCGTTGGCGCGCCGGTCGCGTCTTCGTCGCCGGGGACGCGGCGCACCTGCTGGGCGCGTTCGGCACGCACGGGCTGGACGAGGGCCTGCGGGACGCCGACAACCTGGCCTGGAAACTGGCCACGGCCTGGCACCACGGGCCGCACGAGGCTCTGCTGGACAGCTACCAGGCGGAGCGGCGGGCGATCGTCGCCGCCCGGCTGCGAGCCGCGGACCAGGTGCTGCCGGTGCTGCGCGGGGGCGGCGGGCTGCGCTCGTACGTCCCCGGGGCGGCACGCGCCCACGACGCGATGCTCACCGACGGCCACGTGGGGCGCGGCGCGCTGGGTACGCCGGGGGCGTACGGCGACTCGCCGCTCGCATCTCCGGGCTTCGACTCGGAGGTGCCGGTGGACACGCCGGTCGGCGCGCCGGTCGCCGATGTGGTGGTGACGGCCGAGGACGGCTCGTTCGTACCGCTGCGGGAGCGGCTGGGCCGGGGGGCGCTGCTGGTGGTGCTGGTGGCACCGGGCTCGATGGTGTGGGAGCGCCGGCACTGGGTGGGCGCCGGGATCATGCCCCGGCTGGCGGCCGCGGTGACCGCCCTGCCGCACCGCGCCGAGCTGCTGGTCGCCGAGAGCTACCCGGGGGCAGCCCCCCACACCGTGCTGCTGGTGCGCCCCGACGGACACCTGGTCACGGCGCTCGGCGGAGTCCGCCCCGCCGACCTGTACACGGCGGCGGAGGCCACGCTCGGCGGCCCGGGACACACGGCGACACGGGCGGAGGCGGGCGCACGCTGACGGCCGGGCATCTGGGGGGCCGTACTCACCGTCACTGTGGGGTCCGCATGGTGACGGTGAGTTGACCGGTTTCGGTTCGCCGTGTTCTACTCCGGATCGTGACCGACACCGATGTGCGCCTGTGGCGGAGGGTCCATATGGACCTCGTCCGCTATGCGGGCTGCGTGTGTCACCCGTTCTGCTGAATTCGCATCCCTCATCCCGCGCGCGCCGCTCTCGCGCCTCCTGCGCTCATTGCACCACCGTGCCGCCGCGCGCCTTCCGCGAACGCTCTTCAGGACGGTGTACGTGTCTGTCTTCTCTTCCGCATCCCCATCCGTTCCCGCCACCACCGCGTCCACGACCGCCTCGCCTGCTCCGGCTGCTCGGCAACCTGCGGGTCCCACCCAGGCTGAGCTCCTTGACTTCGCGCGGCGGGTGGCCGCCGACGCCGAGCTGATCGCCTCCCTGCCGCTCGACCCCGAGGGCCGCACCTGGGTGCGGCTGGAGGGGCCCGCGGGCAGCGAGGCCTGGCTGATCGGCTGGCCGCCCGGCACCGGGACCGGCTGGCACGACCACGCCGACTCGGTCGGTGCCTTCGTCACGGCCTCCGGTGAGCTGACGGAGAACTCGCTCGCCGCACGGCTGCCCACCGACGGCTGGAAGACCCTGGAACTCACCGACGGCGTGGACCGCGAGCGACGGCTCCCGGCCGGCCAGGGGCGCGCCTTCGGGCGCCACCACGTCCACGAGGTGCTCAACAGGTCCACCGACCGACACGCGATCTCCGTGCACGCCTACTACCCGCCGCTGCCGCGGATCCGTCGCTACAGTCGCACCGGCCAGACGTTGCGTCTGGAACAGGTCGAGCGCCCGGAGGACTGGCAGTGAGCGGCGTGGACGAACAGCTGGTCGGGATCGACGAGCTGCTGGAGCGGGTCCGTCGCGGTTATGAGCGCGTCGAGCCACGTGCGGCGTACACCATCGCCCGGGCCGGCGAGGCCCTGCTGGTGGACATCCGTTACGCCGCGTTGCGCGAGCGGGACGGGCTGATCCCCGGCGCCCTCGTCGTCGAGCGCAACGAACTGGAGTGGCGACTGGACCCCCAGGGCAGCCACCGCCTCCCCGAGGCCACCGGCCACGACCTGCAAATCGTGATCGTCTGCAACGAGGGCTACGCGTCGAGCCTGGCAGTCGCTTCCCTGCACCAGCTGGGCCTGCACCGGGCGACCGACCTGGTCGGCGGATTCCAGGCGTGGCGGGCGGCCGGGCTGCCGGTGACGTCGTAGACGGACGCGCGGGTGCCGCAGTGACGGCGTAGCGGCACTGCTGGGACGGCGCAGGGGTGCCGCAAGGAGGGCGTAGCGGCGCCGCGGGAACGGGGACGTGGTGCCGCAGGGCCGCCGGGCCGGCGGCGAAGGCCGCTCGGACGCTCGCGGTCTGCGGGACGATCGCGTCCAGGTGGCGCGATCACGTCCTGATCTGTGAGTACCTGATCTCTCAGTACCCCTCGTCGCCGAGGAACTCCGTGTCCTCGCCCTCCTCCTCCAGCGCCTGTCTGACCACTCGCAGGGCCAGCCCCTGCGAGTAGCCCTTGCGGGCGAGCATGCCGGCCAGGCGGCGCAACCGCTTGTCGCGGTCCAGGCCCCGGGTGGAGCGCAGCTTTCGGGCCACGAGCTCGCGCGCGGTGGTCTCCTCCTGCTCGCTGTCGAGCCGGCCGACGGCCTCGTCGATCAGCGTGGCGTCGACGCCCTTGGTGCGCAGTTCCTGGGCGAGCGCGCGCCGGGCCAGTCCACGCCCGTGATGCCGGGACTCCACCCACGCGTCCGCGAACGCGCTGTCGTCGATCAGCCCGACCTCCTCGAACCGGGACAGCACCTGCTCCGCCGCCTCGTCCGGGATCTCCCGCTTGCGCAGGGCGTCCGCGAGCTGCTTGCGGGTGCGTGGGGTCCCGGTGAGCAGGCGCAGACAGATCGCTCGCGCCCGCTCCACCGGGTCCCCCGGAGACTCCCCCTGCTCGGCCCTCGACAAGGAAGAGGTGTCCCCCTCTGCCACGGACGCCTCGTCGAAGCCCCGCCGACGACGCCCGTGCCCGCCGCGCGACCCGCCGTCACGCGAGCCGCCCCGGCGTGAGCCGGTCGTGCCACCGTCCAGCCGGTACGCGTCGTCGTCCCCGTGCACACCGGCACCGTCCGCGCCCGCGCCAGGCCGGTTCCCGGTGCCCCTCCCCCGTGGGGCACCGGAAGCTGTGTGCCCGTACTCGTACTCGGCCCAGTCGGTTCGCCGTGTCACGGGTCAGCTCTTGGCCGCGGCGGCCTTGGGCTTGGTGGCCTTGGCGGCCGCCGGAGCGGGCACCGTCTTGGCCGCGTCGCCCGTGACGGCCGAGACCGCAGCGTCCCCGCCCGGCTCGGCGGTCGGCTCCTCCGGCCGCACACCGACGCCCAGCTTCTCCTTGATCTTCTTCTCGATCTCGTTGGCCAGGTCGGGGTTGTCCTTGAGGAAGTTGCGCGCGTTCTCCTTGCCCTGGCCGAGCTGGTCGCCCTCGTACGTGTACCAGGCGCCGGCCTTGCGGACGAAGCCGTGCTCCACACCCATGTCGATCAGGCCGCCCTCGCGGCTGATGCCCTGGCCGTAGAGGATGTCGAACTCGGCCTGCTTGAAGGGCGGAGCGACCTTGTTCTTGACGACCTTGCAGCGGGTGCGGTTGCCGACCGCCTCGGTGCCGTCCTTCAGGGTCTCGATGCGGCGGATGTCGATGCGCACGGAGGCGTAGAACTTCAGCGCGCGGCCACCGGTCGTGGTCTCCGGGGAGCCGAACATCACACCGATCTTCTCGCGCAGCTGGTTGATGAAGATCGCGGTGGTCTTCGACTGGTTGAGCGCACTGGTGATCTTACGGAGCGCCTGGCTCATCAGGCGGGCCTGCAGACCCACGTGCGAGTCGCCCATCTCGCCCTCGATCTCCGCGCGCGGGACGAGCGCGGCCACCGAGTCGATGACGATGAGATCCAGCGCACCGGAGCGGACCAGCATGTCCACGATCTCCAGCGCCTGCTCGCCGTTGTCCGGCTGGGAGAGGATCAGGTTGTCGATGTCGACACCGAGCTTGCGCGCGTACTCGGGGTCGAGGGCGTGCTCCGCGTCCACGAAGGCCACCTGGCCGCCGGCCTTCTGCGCGTTCGCCACGGCGTGCAGGGTCAGGGTCGTCTTGCCGGAGGACTCCGGGCCGTAGATCTCCACGACTCGGCCACGCGGCAGGCCCCCGACGCCGAGGGCCACGTCGAGCGCGGTCGACCCGGTCGGGATGACCTCGATGGGCTCCTTCGACCGCTCGCCCATGCGCATGACCGCGCCCTTGCCGAATTGCCGTTCAATCTGTGCGAGCGCGGCGTCGAGCGCCTTCTCGCGGTCGGTTCCTGCCATGGGTTCCACCCGGTTTGCTTGAGTCGATCGCTTCACGTCAAAGACGCTAACGCCTGCCACTGACAATGCGCCTCGACGCACGTCCGGCCTGTGGATAACCACGGGATCTACTACCCCATAACTGGGCGAAATCCCCTCCGTTGAGCCCGCCGGAACACCTATAAGAATAGATGTTCGATTTTTGTGTCAAGCGCACCACACGCCACCGGGGCGTCCCGGCCGTCCGCCGTTCCCCCGCCTACTCCCCGCGCGGTACGCGGGATGACTTCAGCCGGACGACGACGGCCCACGGCGCCTTCGCGAGGCTTGCGCCATGGCAGTCTCCACGTTCCCACGGCACCCGTCCGCCCTGTCCGTACGCGCCCGCGCGCTGCGCCCCGCCGAGCGGCTGTGCCACGCCACCGGTCTCCTCCTGGTCCTGTCCGGCCTGGCGCACCTGGTGGTGTTCGCGGTCGACGGCGGGCCGTGGTACGGGCCCGTCTCCTGGCGCAAGCCCGTCACGTTCGGGCTGTCCTTCGGAGTGACGCTGATCGCTCTCACCTGGGTCACGTCGTATCTGCGCGTCGGGGAGCGGCTGCGCACGGCGCTGCTCGCCGTCTTCGCCGCCGACTGCGTCGTGGAGGTGGGCGGCATCACACTCCAGGCGTGGCGCGGGGTGCCCTCGCACCTGAACATGGAGACGCCCTTCGACACCGCGGTGTCGATGACGCTCGCGGTGGGCGGCGGGGTCCTCGTGGTGCTCCTGACCGGGTTCGCGGTCGTGTCCTTCCGGCGACGGCCGACCGGCCCCGCCGGGATGGCGCTCGCACTGCGCTCTGGGTTCGCGATCCTCCTCGTCGCCCTGGCCTCGGGAGCCGCCATGATCGCGCGGGGCGTGGTGCTGACCCGGACCGGTCACCAGCAGGCGGCGTACCACTCGACGGCCCCGCTCAAGCCGCTGCACGGGGTGAGTCTGCACGCGGTGCTGGTGCTGCCCGCGCTGGCGTGGCTGCTGTCCCGCACCTCCCTCAGCGAGCCGGTCCGGCTGCGGATCGTCACCGCCGGGGTCGCCGTCTATTCGGCCGCCGTCGTCGGCGCCGGGATCCGGGCCGCCCTCACCTACTGAACCCTCGCCCGCGGAGGCCGGTCACTCCCCGGAAGGCGTCTCCTCGGCCACGGCCGGACCCCGCGGCGCGTCCGGCGCTCCGGCCGCGGCCGCACCCCGAGCGTCCGCCGCCCCGGTCTCCGCCGCGCCGCCCCCCGCCGGCTGCCCGGTCCACAGCCGTCGCGCGCGCGTGAGCAGCCCCGGTGCCGTGACCCGGCTGCGGTGGCCGTGGACGCGGGGATCGTCCGTGACGGCATAGCGCTTCACGTACGCCCCCAGGAACGCCTGCAACGTGGCGACCGCGGGAATCGCGATCAGCGCACCGACGGCACCGAGCAGCGCGGTGCCCGCGATCACCGAACCGAAGGCGACCGCGGGGTGGATGTCGACGGTCCTCGCGGTCAGCTTGGGCTGCAGCACGTAGTTCTCGAACTGCTGGTAGATCACCACGAAACCCAGCACCCACAGCGCGTACCACGGGTTGACCGTGAAGGCGATCAGCATCGGCAGGGCGCCCGCGAGATAGGTGCCGATGGTGGGGATGAACTGCGAGACCAGACCCACCCAGACACCGAGCACGGGCGCGTAGGGCACGCCCAGGGCCTCCAGCAGGATGTAGTGGGCGATTCCCGAGATGAGCGCCATCAGACCGCGCGAGTACAGATAGCCACCGGTCTTGTCGACGGCTATCTCCCAGGCGCGCAGCACCTCGGCCTGGCGGGCGGGTGGCAGGACGGAGCAAATGGTGCGGCGCAGCCGTGGCCCGTCGGCGGCGAAGTAGAACGAGAACAGCGCGACCGTCAGCAGCCGGAACAGGCCGCCGAGCACCTGCGTGGACACGTCGAGCACACCCGCGGCGCTGTTCTGCGCGTACTTGCGCAGCCAGTCGGAGTGGAGCAGGCCCTCCTGGATGTCGACGCGTCTGAGGTCGGTGTGGAACTTGGCGTTGACCCAGTTGATGACGGAGTCGAGGTAGTCCGGGAAGCCCTCGATCATCTTGATGATCTGCCCGGCGAGCATCGAGCCGAGCAGGGTGACGAAGCCCGCCGTGGCGATCGCCAGGGCGAGGAAGACCAGGAAGGTCGCGAGGCCCCGTCGCATGCCGCGGGCGGCCATGCGGCTCACCGCGGGCTCGATGGCAAGGGCCAGGAAGAACGCGATGAGGATGTTGATCAGCAGGCCGATGACCTGGTGGAAGGCCCAGCTGCCGAGCTGGAACGCGGCGATCAGCGCGAGCGCGAGCACCATCGCGCGCGGCAGCCAGCGCGGCATGCGGGCTCCCGGCCCGGCCGTGCCACCGGCCGGGGGCCGGGAAGGCGGCGTCGTACCGGTCGAGGGTGCGTGCTGGGCCGTCTGCCCGGACTCGTCAGTGGGTGCCACGGTGCAAGTCTCGCGCACGCCGCCGACAGTCCCGCACACTCCTGCGATCCCGGTGGGCGGTCAGCGCCTCTCCCGCGGGACGTTCATGACCTGACAGACCACGCGCCACACGTCCCGGGCCTCCCAGCCGGCCGCCAGCGCCTCGTGCACCGTGCGCCCGCCGAGCTCCGACATCACGTGGTCGCGTGCGAAGGTGTCGGCGTATCCGGCACCGAAGTGCTCCGCCATCCGCTCCCAGAAGACCGTCAACCGCATGAGCCCAGTATCCCGCCCCTGCGGGTGACCCCGGCCCGGGCCCGCCTGCCGAGACCGCTTTCCGCCCTACGGTCTGACGCATGGCCGAGACAGGAACTCCACCCTCTCCCCCACCGCCCCCGGCGTCCTCCCCGCTGTTCCGCGCCGAGCAGTTCATCTGGCTCACCGCACGCGTGCTGGAGCAGCGGCTGTTCGCCCACCACTTTCTGAACGGCGGCGCGGACCCGGTCGAGACCGCGCTGGACGCCTACCGCAACGCCGACGGCGGGTACGGCCACTCCCTGGAGCCCGATCTGCGCGGCCCTGTGAGCCAGCCGCTGCACACCGCCCACGCGCTGGGCGTCCTGGACGCCATCGGGCGCTGCGGCGGTCAGCGCGTGGAGCGCGTGTGTCGCTATCTGACCTCGGTCTCCACCCCGGACGGCGCGCTGCCCTCGGTCCACCCCAGCCAGCGCGGCTATCCGGCGGCCCCCTTCGTACCGATCGTGGACGATCCGCCGAGCGACCTCCTGGCCACCGGGCCGGTCGTGGGGCTGCTGCACCGAAACGAGGTGTGGCACGCCTGGCTGTTCCGCGCGACCGACTTCTGCTGGCAGCGGATCGAGTCCCTGGAGACGTCCCATCCGTACGAGATCGAGGCCGCCGTCGCGTTCCTGGACTCCGTGCCCGACGGCACGCGCGCGCAGAAGGCCGCCGACCGGCTCGGCCGTCTGGTGCGCGACCAGCGGCTGGCGGCCCTGGAGCCCGACCGTCTCGGGGCCTGGCCGGTCTCGCCCGGCTACGCCCCCGAGGAGCACCACTTCCCGCACGACTTCGCCAGGACACCCGGCTCCCTCGCGCGCGCGTGGTTCACGGACGAGGAGATGAACCGCTCCCTGGACTTCCTCGCCGACCGGCAGCAGGAGGACGGCGGCTGGCCGGTCACCTGGCGCCGGTGGGCTCCTGGCACGGCGATCGAGGCACGTCCCATGGTGACGATCGAGGCCCTGCGCACCCTCAGGGCGTACGGCCGCCCCATCGGCTGATGGACCGGATGGGCCGGATGGAGGGCGACCGGGAACGGCACGGCAAGAAGTGGTGTCCTGCGTCTCACCCGCCCATGGCCCGCACCCCGGCCGTCACCAGCACGGCCGCCGCGACGACCAGCAGGAAGGGCGCCCGCAGCACCAGTGCCACGGCGGCGGCCGCGAGCCCGGCGGCCCGCGCGTCCAGGACGAGCGCACGTCCGTCGGCGAACGTCTGCTGGGCGGTGAGGGCGGCGAGCAGCGCGACGGGGAGCAGCGCGGCGAGCCGCTTCACCAGCGGCCGTTCCAGGGCTCCCGCCGGAACCAGCAGCCCGGCGAGCTTGACGGCGTAGCAGCCGAGGGCGGTCGCGGCGACCGCGATCCAGGTGTTCAACGCTCTTCCTCCCGCACGTGTGCGACCTCTCGTCCCTCGGGCGCCTCTGTCGGGTCCCGCACTTCTCGTTCGCCTGGCACTTCTCGTGCGTCTGGCGCATTTCTCACGTCTGGTACGCCCCGCGCGTCGTCACGGGCGCCGCTCCTGCGGCGGCCCTCCAGGTACAGCACGACCGGCGCGGCGAGGGCGGCCGCCAGAACCGGCACCCCGGCGGGGAGCACGGGCAGCAGCCCGAGCCCTAGGAGTACGGCGACAGCGGCGACGGCCCGCTCGGTGGTGGTCTTCACCATGGGGGCGAGCAGCGCGAGGAACACGGCGGGTCCGGCCGCGTCCAAGCCCCAGGCGTCGGTGTCCCCGAGGGCCTTGGCACCCAGCGCGCCGAGCAGCGTGGTGAGGTTCCACAGGACGTACAGGGTGACCCCGGTGACGGTGAAGCCGATCCGCGCGCTGCGGCGCGTGGGCTGGGCGAGGGCCACCGCGGTGGTCTCGTCGATGACCCACTGGGCGGCCAGGGGCCGCACCCCGCGCGGGAGTGCCAGCAGCTGGGACAGGCGCAGTCCGTAGAACGTGTTGCGCACCCCCAAGAAGAACGCGCCCGCGGCCGCCGTGAGCGGGTTGCCCCCGGCCGCCAGCGCCCCGACGAGAGCGAACTGGGAGGCCCCGGTGAACACCAGCAGGCTGAGCGCGCAGGTCTGGAGCAGCGTCAGTCCGCTGCCCGCCGAGGTCACCCCGAAGGCGAACCCCGACAGTCCTACGGCGACTCCGACCCCGAGGGCGTCCCGGACGACGGCGGCGTCCGGTTTTCCGGCGCCGGCCTCTCCTGCGCCGCCGGCGCGTACGTCTGCGAGAGCTGTCTCTTCTGCCACACCCCCGACGGTAGGAGCAGCCGGGACGGCGCGTCTTGTACGTTCTTGCGCTCCCGCTGGTAGGCGCCCGGGGGCACACCCACGATGCGGGAGAAGTGCCGGCTGAGGTGCGACTGGTCGGTGAACCCCACGCGCGCGGCGGCCTCCGCCGGTGCGATGCCCGCGTCCAGCAGCCGCCTGGCCCGCCGCACCCGGGCGTCGGTCAGCCAGGTGTGCGGCGGCATCCCGTATGCCTGCCGGAAGGCGCGCAGCAGGGCGAACGGACTCGCCCCCAGGTCGGCCGCGAGCCTCTCCAGGGTCGGCGGCTCGGCCATGCTCTCCTCCAGCACGGCACGCGCGCGTGCCGCGATCCGGGCCCCCGCCGTGCGCACCGCCCGCTGCGGCAGCATCCCGCCGTTCAGCCGCAGCAACCGGGTCACGGCGACCCGCAGCAGTGTGTCGGCGGCCAGTGCGTTCCCCTCGTCGGCGGCGCGCAGCACCTGGTGGACCAGTCCCACGGCGTACGGGTCGTCGAGCACCGGGCTCACGAACCCCGGTGTCCCACGGATCCCCGTGGTCTCCGCGGCGATCTCGGCCACCAGTTCGGGTGCGGGGTACACGGCCCCGTACCGCCAGCCCTCGGGGACCCCCGCCCGTCCCGTGTGCGGGGTGTCGGGATTGACCAGGGCGAGGGCTCCGGGTCCCGCGTACTGGTCGGCCCCGCGATGGTGGAACACCTCCACGCCCTCGGCGATGGCGGCGATGACGAAGTGCTCGTGGGTGTGCCGCACGAACTCCTTGCGGACATACCGGGCCCGCAAAAGATCGACACCGGGCAGCTCCTCGTACTGCCAGTGCCGTGCCCGCTCCTCGCCCGATCCCGCCATACGCCAATTCTCCGCCGAGGCCGGGAGCGGATCCGCCGCGGGACGGCCGGATCGGGTACTCCGCGGGACGGGTCCTTCGCGGGACGGCCAGGGACGGGGCCCCTTCCCCGAGGCCGGTGGCGGCCCCTTCCCCGCGGCCCGGCGCCGGAACGGACCGCCGCCGCGGCCTCCGCCGCAACCCCGTCCCGCCGTGCGGCACGCGAGCCAGCCGTCCTCATAGGCAGCAAATCCCCAGGTCAGAGCGCACTGTCAGTCGGTGGGTGCACGATGGACGCATGGTCAGCGATGCACACCGGGCCCTCGACGGCTTCTCCCCCGCGACCCGCGGCTGGTTCACGGGGGCCTTCTCCGCGCCCACCGCGGCCCAGGCGGGCGCGTGGCAGGCCATCGACGCGGGCTCGGACGTGCTGGTGGTCGCCCCGACCGGCTCCGGCAAGACCCTGGCCGCCTTTCTCGCCGCCCTGGACCAGCTGGCTTCCACCCCACCCCCGGCCGACCCGAAGAAGCGCTGCCGGGTGCTGTACGTGTCCCCGCTGAAGGCCCTCGCCGTCGACGTGGAGCGCAACCTCCGCAGCCCGCTCACCGGCATCCGGCAGGAGTCCGTCCGCCTGGGCCTGCCCGAGCCGGAGGTGAAGGTCGGCATCCGCTCAGGCGACACCCCGCCCGCCGAGCGCCGTGCGCTGTCCACCCGGCCGCCGGACATCCTGATCACCACGCCCGAGTCGCTGTTCCTGATGCTCACGTCGGCCACGCGCGACGCGCTGACCGGTGTCGAGACGGTGATCCTGGACGAGGTGCACGCGGTCGCCGGCACCAAGCGCGGCGCCCACCTCGCGCTGTCCCTGGAGCGGCTGGACGAGCTGCTGCCGAAGCCGGCCCGCCGCATCGGACTGTCCGCGACCGTCCGTCCGGTCGACGAGATCGCCCGCTATCTGTCGCCGCGCCGCAAGGTGGAGATCGTCCAGCCGGAGTCCGGCAAGGAGTTCGACCTGTCGGTCGTCGTCCCGGTCGAGGACCTGGGCGAGCTCGGCGGCTCCCCGGCCGCCGACGGCAACGACGGCGCGGAGCGGCCGTCGATCTGGCCGCACGTCGAGGAGCGGATCACGGACCTGGTGCAGGCCCACCGCTCGACGATCGTGTTCGCCAACTCCCGCCGGCTCGCCGAGCGTCTGTGCAACCGGCTCAACGAGATCGCCTACGAGCGGACGACCGGTCAGTCCCTGGACGAGCACCACTCCCCGGCCGAGCTGATGGGCGGCTCGGGCGCGGCGCACGGCGCGCCGGCGGTCATCGCCCGCGCCCACCACGGCTCGGTCTCCAAGGAGCAGCGCGCGCTCGTCGAGGAGGACCTGAAGGCGGGCCGTCTCCCGGCCGTGGTGGCCACCTCCAGCCTGGAGCTGGGCATCGACATGGGCGCCGTGGACCTCGTCGTGCAGGTGGAGTCCCCGCCGTCCGTGGCCTCCGGTCTGCAGCGCGTCGGCCGCGCGGGACACCAGGTCGGTGCCGTCTCCACCGGCGTGGTCTTCCCGAAGTACCGCGGTGACCTGGTCCAGGCGGCGGTGGTCACCGAGCGGATGCGCTCCGGTGCCATCGAGTCCCTCCGGGTGCCCGCCAACCCCCTGGACGTCCTCGCCCAGCAGATGGTCGCGATGACGGCGATGGACACCTGGCAGGTCGACGACCTGCTCGCCCTGGTCCGCCGGTCCGCGCCGTTCGCCTCGCTGCCGGAATCGGCCTTCACCGCCGTCCTCGACATGCTCGCCGGCCGCTACCCGTCCGACGCGTTCGCGGAGCTGCGCCCGCGCGTGGTGTGGGACCGGGTGGCGGGCACGGTGTCCGGCCGGCCCGGCGCGCAGCGCCTCGCCGTCACCTCCGGGGGCACGATCCCCGACCGCGGGCTGTTCGGGGTCTTCCTCGCCGGCTCCGACCCCAAGAAGGGCGGCGGCCGGGTCGGCGAGCTGGACGAGGAGATGGTCTACGAGTCCCGGGTCGGCGACGTCTTCACGCTCGGCACCAGTTCCTGGCGCATCGAGGACATCACACGCGACCGGGTCCTCGTCTCCCCCGCGCCGGGCGTACCGGGCCGGCTGCCGTTCTGGAAAGGCGACCAGCTGGGCCGCCCGCTGGAACTGGGCCGCGCGGTGGGCGCGTTCCTGCGCGAGGTCGGATCCCTGCCGGACGAGGACGCCCGGCTCAGGCTGCTCGCGGCCGGACTCGACGCCTGGGCCGCGGACAACGTCCTTGCGTATCTGAAGGAGCAGCGCGAGGCGTGCGGCCACGTCCCGGACGACCGGACGATCGTCGTGGAGCGCTTCCGCGACGAGCTGGGCGACTGGCGAGTGGTGGTGCACTCCCCCTTCGGCGCCCAGGTGCACGCCCCGTGGGCGCTCGCCCTCGGCGCCCGCCTGTCCGAGCGGTACGGCATGGACGCTCAGGTCATGCACGCCGACGACGGCATCGTGCTGCGCCTTCCCGACGCCGACCTGATGGGCCTGGACCTCCTCGACCAGGAGCCCGTGAAGGCCGGTCTGGAGTACGACGCCGAACAGGCGCCCGTCGGCGCGGCGGACGTCGCGTTCGACAAGGGCGAGGTCGACCAGATGGTCACCGACCAGGTCGGCGGCTCGGCCCTGTTCGCCTCCCGCTTCCGCGAGTGCGCCGCCCGCGCGCTGCTGCTGCCGCGCCGCAACCCCGGCAAGCGCACCCCGCTGTGGCAGCAGCGCCAGCGCGCGGCCCAACTGCTCCAGGTGGCGAGCGAGTTCGGTTCTTTCCCGATCGTCCTGGAGGCGATCCGCGAGTGCCTTCAGGACGTCTTCGACGTTCCGGGCCTGGTCGAGCTGATGGGGGACATCGAGTCCCGCAAGGTCCGCCTGGTCGAGGTCACCACGCCCGAGCCCTCACCGTTCGCGCGCTCGCTTCTCTTCGGGTACGTCGCGCAGTTCCTGTACGAGGGCGACTCCCCGCTCGCCGAGCGTCGCGCCGCAGCCCTGTCCCTGGACTCCCGGCTGCTGGCCGAGCTGCTGGGCCAGGCGGAGCTGCGCGAACTGCTGGACGCCGAGGTGCTGGTCGAGCTGGAGCGGGAGCTGCAGTGGCTGACCGAGGACCGCCGGGTCAAGGACGTGGAGGGCGTCGCGGACGTCCTGCGGCTGCTCGGCCCGCTCACCGACGCGGAGCTGGCCGAGCGGGGCGCGGAGCCCGGCTGGGCGCAGGAACTGGCCGGTGCCCGCAGGGCCATCCGGGTCCGGATCGCCGGCGCCGACCACTGGGCCGCGATCGAGGACGCGGGCCGGCTGCGCGACGCGCTCGGCACCGCGTTGCCGGTGGGCGTCCCGGAGGCGTTCACCGAGCCGGTGAAGGACCCGCTGGGTGACCTCCTCGCGCGCTTCGCCCGCACCCACGGCCCGTTCACCTCGGCCACGGCGGCGGGCCGTTTCGGCCTGGGCGTGGCGGTCACGGAGGGCGCGCTGCAGCGGCTCGCCGCGAGCGGCCGCGTGGTCCAGGGCGAGTTCCACCCGGCGGGCATCGGCCAGGAGTGGTGCGATGCGGCGGTCCTGCGCCGGCTGCGCCGACGTTCGCTGGCCGCGCTGCGGCACGAGCTCGAGCCGGTGTCGCCGGCGGCGCTCGCCCAGTTCCTGCCCCAGTGGCAGCACATCGGCAAGGGGCACGGCCTGCGAGGCATCGACGGACTGGTACGCGCCGTCGAGCAGTTGCAGGGCGCGTCCGTGCCCGCCTCGGCGCTGGAGAAGCTGGTGCTGCCCTCACGGGTGGCGAACTACACCCCGTCGATGCTCGACGAACTCACCTCGGCCGGTGAGGTGGTGTGGGCGGGCGCGGGGGCACTGCCCGGCAAGGACGGCTGGATCTCCCTGTATCTCGCGGACGCGGCCCCGCTCCTTCTGCCGCCCCCGCACCCGCTGGAGCTGACCGCGCTCCACCAGTCGATCCTGGACGCCCTCTCCGGCGGCTACGGCCTGTTCTTCCGTCAGATCGCCGATCAGGTCCGCGCGACGACCCACCCCGAGGCCACCGATCCCCAACTGGCCGATGCCCTCTGGGACCTGGCCTGGTCGGGACGGCTGACCAACGACACCCTGGCCCCGATGCGTTCCCTGCTGGGCTCGGGGCGTACCGCGGGCTCCACCGCCCACCGTGCCAAGCGCGCCGTCCCGCGCGGGCGTTACGGCTCGTTGACCGCCGCCGCCCGCTCCGCCTCGCGCAGCGGCCCGCCGACCGTCGCCGGACGCTGGTCCCTGCTGCCCGGGCGCGAGCCCGACACCACTGTGCGCGCCCACGCGCTCGCCCGCACCCTCCTCGACCGGCACGGTGTGGTCACCCGGGGGGCTGTGTCCGCGGAGGGCGTCGAGGGCGGCTTCTCGGCCGTGTACCGGATCCTGTCCGCCTTCGAGGAGAGCGGCCAGGCCCGTCGGGGGTACGTGGTGGAGGGTCTGGGCGCGGCGCAGTTCGCGATGGACGGCGCGGTGGACCGGATCCGTGCGGTGGCCAACGCGCGCGAGCGCGGCGAGGGCCTGCCCGGCTCGGGTTTCGCCGGCGGCGGGGGTCCGGACGGCTTCGGTTCCCCCGACGGCTTCCTGACACCCGACGGCTTCGAACCGCCCGGCGGCCTGGAATCGCCCCATGGCTTCGAACCGATCGACGGCTTCGGACCGACCGGCGGCTTCGACACCACCGGCCCCGGCACCAACGGCTTCGGCGGTGACCTCGACTGGCCGGCCGGCGGCCGCACCTCGCCGGACGAATACGTCTCCCCCCGGGACCTCACGTCACCGGGCTACGGCGGCCCACGGGGCGGCGGGCAGGCCCTCCCGTACGGGGGCTCCGGACTCGGTGCCCGGCGTGGCCGTGGCGGATCCGCCGACTCCCGGGCTGTCGTCCTGGCGGCCGCCGATCCCGCGAACGCCTACGGTGCCGCCCTGCCCTGGCCGGAGCCGCCGACCGGCGCCGGGCACAAGCCGGGACGCAAGGCCGGCTCCCTGGTGGTGCTCGTGGACGGCGAGCCGGCCCTGTACATGGAGCGCGGCGGGAAGACCCTGCTGGCCTGGCCCGCCGACCCGGATGCCGCGGCCACCGACGACCCGCGTCTGAGGGCCGCCGCCGAGGCGCTGGCCGCCGCCGCACGCGCGGGCTCCCTCGGCACGGTCACGGTGGAGCGTGTCAACGGCGCCTCGGCCCTTACCTCGCCCATCGGCACCCTCCTGGAAGGAGCGGGCTTCATCGCGACCCCGCGCGGGCTGCGCCTGCGCGCATGACCGCAGCGGACGTGCACGCGAGCATGTCACCCTTGACCCATGCCCGAAGGTGACACGGTCTGGCAGACCGCGAGGCGACTGCACGACGCCCTCGCGGGCAAGGTGCTGACCCGAAGCGACTTCCGGGTGCCGAAGTACGCCACGGTCGACCTCGCCGGCCGGTCCGTCCTGGACACGGTCTCCCGCGGCAAGCACCTGCTCACCCGCTTCGAGGGCGGCCTGACCCTGCACTCGCACCTGCTGATGGAGGGCGCCTGGAAGGTGTACGGCGGCGGCGAACGGTGGAAGGGCGGCCCCGCCCACCAGATCCGCGCCGTCCTGGCCACCGCCGACCGCACCGCGGTCGGCTACCGCCTCCAGGTGCTGGAGCTGATGCGCACCACCGAGGAGGAGCGCACCGTCGGCCACCTCGGTCCGGACCTTCTCGGTCCCGACTGGGACCCCGACCTGGCCCTGGCCAACCTCCTGGCCGCCCCCTCCCGCCCGCTCGGCGAGGCCCTGCTCGACCAGCGCAATCTCGCCGGCATCGGCAACGTCTACAAGAGCGAGCTCTGCTTCCTGCTCGGTGTCACCCCGTGGCTGCCCGTGGGTGCCCTGCCGGCGGAGCACGCTCCGAAGCTGCCCGCGCTGGCGAAGAAGCTCCTGGAGGCCAACCGCGACCGTGTGGTCCGCCGGACCACGGGTGTGCGCGGGCAGGATCTGTTCGTCTACGGCCGAGCTCCACGGCCCTGCCTGCGCTGCGGCACCTCCGTGCGCGTGGCCGACCAGGGCGACGGCTCGCAGGAGCGCCCCACGTACTGGTGTCCGAGGTGCCAGGCCGGTCCCGCGCCCGCGCCGGGTTCCCCGCAGAAGTGGCGGGACCGTTACCGCCGTACGAGCAACTGACACCCGCCCCGTCAGGGCGGTGGCTCGGCCGGAGTGCCGAACGGCCATCCACCGCCGGCGGACGGCGTTTCCCCGTCGTGCCCGAAGGGCCATCCGCCGGACTCAGCGAACGAGGAGCCCGCGCTGTCCACGGGGTTCGGCCCCAGCACCTGGTCGAACGGCTCCGGGGCCTGGTCGCTGGGTCCGGGCACCTGGTCGGACGGCGGCCCAGGCCGCCCGTCGGCCTCCGGCGTATCCGTCGACCCGCCCTTGGGTACGCAGTGCACGGGCAGCAGGCTCAGTCCCCACCCGCCTGCCGCGACCGCTCCCTCCAGCACCCCCGCGTCGCTCGACAGGACCAGTCTCAGCACCGCCCACCACCACACCGCGCCGAGCCCCAGAGCGGCCCCCCAGCGCGCTATCGGCCCCGCCATCGCACCCACCGCACCCACCTCCAGCCCGGCAGCCGACAGCCCGAGAGACCGGCAGCCCCTCCGACCGCTCGCCCGTCGGCAGCCCGACGCTAGAACGCCGTCCCGGTGTGCAGGAGGGCGCACCGGAGCACATGGCGGCGCTCCCGTCTCCTCTCAGCGCCGGTCACACGGGAGCACGGCCCGGCCTCCACCATCGCCCCGCACCGGCGAAGGCACAAACGAAGGCCCGGCACAGACGAAGGCACCAGCACAGGCGAAGGCCCCGGCCGGGCTCCCCCGGATTTCCCGGAGAAGCCCCGGCCGGGGCCTCACGACGTATGTGTCAGCTCGCGTGCGCGTGAACGATCACGCGGCGACCACGTCCACCGCTTCGGCGGGTGCCTTGATGGTCACCCGTTCCGGTGGCACACCGGTCACCGACACGGAACCCAGCATCGGGCGAACCGGCGTGGGCACGGGCTCGGTGGCCGCAGCAGACTGGGCCAGCTCGGCGAGGGCGAGCTCGTCGCTCACTTCCCGCATGAGCTCGGACATCCGTACGTCCAGCGCGTCGCAGATGGCGGAGAGCAGCTCGGAGGAAGCCTCCTTCTGCCCCCGCTCCACCTCGGAGAGATAGCCGAGCGAGACTCGGGCGGACGAGGAGACTTCGCGCAGAGTACGGCCCTGGCGTTGGCGCTGCCGACGCAGCACGTCACCCAGCAGGCGACGGAGCAGAATCATCGGTGGCTCCCTCCTCGGACCGCGTAGCCGCATCCTTCACGCCCCACCGTACCGCCTCGCGCCGCGGCCGTGCGGGGAGCGATGTCGTGTTCACTCAGGGCTGCAAACATCAAAACCCCCCGTTCCGTTCCGTATCCTGTGCCCGCTCATTCCCGGTCTGTTCGCCCGCAATCTGCTCCAGAAGCAGTGTGAGCACACTCCGTACAGTCTCCATACGAATTTCCGCCCGGCCGCCGTTCAACCGCAGCGCCGCCGTTTTCCCGTCACGGACCGCTCCGTTTTCCGTTCCGAAGGGCCCGTCCACGGCCACGAAGACCGTGCCGACAGGTTGTCCGTCCTGGGGGTCGGGGCCGGCGACCCCGGTGGTCGCGATGCCCCAGTCGGCTCCCAGGGCCTTCCGCACGCCGACCGCCATCTGCGCCGCGACCTGCGGATCCACCGCACCGCGCTGCGCCAGCAGAGTGGCGTCGACACCCAGTAGCTCGTGTTTGAGCTCAGTGGCGTACGCGGTGACCGAACCCCGGAAGACCTTGGAGGCCCCCGGGACGGAGGTGATCTCCGCCGCGACCAGTCCACCGGTCAGCGACTCGGCGACGGCGATCGTCTCGCCCCTCACCGTGAGCAGTCCCACGACTTCGGCGGCCGGCGAACTCACCCTTCCGACCCCTCCAACACTGCCCGGCGCTCGGCGATTCCCCGCCTGCGCAGCACAATGGCCTGTCTCACATAGTCCAGTCCGGTCACGACGGTCAGCACGACGGCCACGGCCATGACCCAGAACCTCAGGGTGGCCAGCCAGCCCGTCAGCGCCAGCACGTACATCCCGACGGCGACGCCCTGCGTGAGCGTCTTCAGCTTGCCGCCGCGGCTCGCGGGGATGACGCCGTAGCGGATGACGAGGAAACGCAACAGGGTGATCCCGAGTTCCCGGCCGAGGATCACACCGGTCACCCACCAGGGCAGGTCGCCGAGCCCGGAGAGACAGATCAGCGCCGCCCCCATGATCGCCTTGTCGGCGATGGGGTCGGCGATCTTCCCGAAATCGGTGACCAGGTTGTAGGTCCGTGCCAGGTGCCCGTCGAACAGGTCGGTGATCATGGCGACGGCGAAGGCCGCCCAGGCGAACGAGCGCCACGCGGGGTCGTACCCGCCGTCGGCCAGCATCAGCATCACGAAGCCGGGCACCAGGAGCAGCCGGAGCATGGTCAGCAGATTGGCGACGTTCCACACGCTGGCCTGGTTGACGGCGGCGGCCGTGATCTTCCCGCCGCGCGCGGGCTTGCCGTCTTCCTGTTCCTCCGCCGAGCGATCGGCAGCGCGGTCGGCACGATCCGCTTTGCCGGACTCGACGGCAGAGGGACGAGCGGCGCCCGAAGCCCCGTCCGCGCCGCCTCGGCGCGAGGCCGCCCCCCTGGCCGCCCCCTGCGCGCCGGAGGAGCCGCCCGCCGCGGATGCCGGGACTCCGGTCATCTGCCCGCCTCCTCACTGGACGTGAACGCGCCCGCCAGCGGCTCGGCCACCAGGTCGACACCCTCCGTGCCGACCACCTTCGCCTCGACCATACGGCCGACGCTCAGGCCCTCGCCGCTGGTGAGCAGCACCTGGCCGTCCGTCTCCGGCGCCTGGTGCGCCGCCCGCCCGTACACCCCCTCCTCGGGGTCCACGGACTCCACGAGTACCCGCACCGTCTCACCGACGCGCTCCTCGGCCCGCTGCGAGACGAGCTCCTCGGCCAGCCGGGAGACACGTGCCAGTCGATCGGCGACGACGTCCTCGTCCAGCTTGTCGTCGTAGGTCGCCGCCTCGGTGCCCTCCTCGTCGGAATAGCCGAAGACGCCGATGGCGTCCAGCCTCGCGCCGTTCAGGAAGCGCTCCAGTTCGGCCAGGTCGGCCTCGGACTCGCCGGGGAAGCCGACGATGAAGTTGGAGCGCGCGCCGGCCTCGGGCGCCTTGGAGCGGATGGTGTCGAGCAGTTCGAGGAAGCGGTCCGTGTCGCCGAAGCGGCGCATGGCGCGCAGCACACCGGGCGCGGAGTGCTGGAAGGACAGGTCGAAGTAGGGGACGACCTTGGGGGTGGAGGTCAGGACGTCGATGAGCCCGGGGCGCATCTCGGCCGGCTGGAGGTAGCTCACCCGCACGCGCTCGATGCCGTCGACCTCGGCCAGCTCGGGCAGCAGGGACTCCAGCAGGCGGATGTCGCCGAGGTCCTTGCCGTAGGAGGTGTTGTTCTCGGAGACCAGCATGATCTCCTTGACGCCCTGTTCGGCGAGCCACCGCGTCTCGTTCAGCACGTCGCTCGGGCGGCGGGAGATGAAGGAGCCGCGGAAGGACGGGATGGCGCAGAACGAGCAGCGCCGGTCGCAGCCCGAGGCGAGCTTGACCGAGGCGACCGGGGACCCGTCCAGGCGGCGGCGCAGGGGTGCGCGCGGGCCGGAGGCCGGAGCGAGACCTTCCGGAAGATCCGCGGGAGCGTGCCCCGGCAGCGCGACCGAGGCACCGGCCTCCTGCCGCTCCGCCGGGCTGATCGGCAGCAGCTTGCGGCGGTCGCGCGGGGTGTGCGAGGCGTGGATGCCACCGTTCAGGATGGTCTGCAGGCGGTCGGAGATGTTCACGTAGTCGTCGAAGCCGAGCACGCCGTCGGCCTCGGGGAGGGCCTCGGCCAGTTCCTTGCCGTACCGCTCGGCCATGCAGCCGACCGCGACGACGGCCTGGGTTCTGCCGTGGTCCTTGAGGTCGTTGGCCTCCAGGAGGGCGTCGACGGAGTCCTTCTTGGCGGCCTCCACGAAGCCACAGGTGTTGACCACGGCGACGTCCGCGTCCGCGGCGTCCTCCACGAGCTGCCAGCCGTCCGCCTCCAAACGGCCTGCGAGCTCCTCCGAGTCCACCTCGTTACGGGCGCAGCCGAGAGTGACGAGTGCGACGGTACGGCGTTCAGGCATGGGCTCAAGACTACTTCGTCCCACCGACACCCCACGTCGAAGGGGTTGGCCGATCCTGGCCAACCCCTTCGACGCGTGCCTGCTCCGGCCCCCGTGAAGGGGCCGGCCGGAGGGCTAACCGACCTGCGGGTCGCCCTTGGTGTACGTGAGGCGTTCCACGGCGCCCGGCTGGAACTGGTCCTCGATCTTCTTGCCGTTGACGTAGAGCTGGATGGCGCCGGCGTCACCGAGGATGAGGTTGATCTTGGTGCTGTCCTGGAAGGTCTTGGACTCGCCCTTGTTGAGGAGCCCGTCGAAGAGCATGCGGCCGTTGTGGTCCTTGGCGGAGATCCAGCTGCGCCCGTTCGGGGCGCTGACCTGGACGGTCACCTTGTCCTGGGGCGCGGCCGCGATGGCGCTGTCGGACGGGGCCGGCTTCTGGTCGGCGGGCTTGCCGCCCGTCGGCTTGGGCGAGGAGGGCTTGCCGGTGCCGGGCGTGGAGCCCTCGGCGACGTGCGACTTGGCGTTGGTGTCGCCACCGCCGCTGCCGCCCTTGACGGCGGTGAAGCCGACGAAACCGACGACGACCACGATCGCGGCGACCATGGCCGCGGTCCAGTTGGGCCCGCGCCGCTCCGGGCGGATACGTTCCGCCCCGAACAGCGGGGCGGCCGGGGTGGGGGCGGGGCGGCCGCCGTGCTCGGCGTCGTACTGCGCGAGCAGCGGGGCCGGATCGATGTGCACGGCACGGGCCAGGGTCCGGATGTGCCCGCGGGCGTAGACGTCCCCGCCGCAGGGGGCGAAGTCGTCGGCCTCGATGGCGTGCACGATGGCGATACGGACCCGGGTGGCGGCGCTGACCTCGTCGACGGTCAGCCCGGCGGCGAGCCGCGCGTCCTTCAGGACACGGCCGATGGAGGGGCGGGCTTCCTCGGAAACGTCTTCGAACGGACGCTCGTCTTCAGGGGAGTTGCCGATGGACACGGGGGCGCCTTTCGAGCGTGTAGCCGCCTGTGCTGGACGTTCAGTCTAGGGGGGTGCCAAAGGATGGAGCGACCCGGCGGTAGCACTTTGTACGCCATCGGGATGGCCGGACAATCCGATGGTGGGACAGGTGTGGCGCCCATGGCGGGACCCGCACCGGTCCTCTCGCTCAACTTGACGTACGCCCAGGGGAAACGGTTGCTCACCACTGTCTAACGGGTGGATCACGGTGGACCCACCCGTCACCCCGGAGGGCAACCGCCCCGGGCAGACGACCCCCTGCTGCTACCCCTCGGACTCGCCTCGAATCACGGCCAGGATCCCGTCCAGGTCGTCGGGCTTCACGAGTACGTCCCGCGCCTTGGACCCCTCGCTGGGGCCGACGATGTTCCGGGACTCCATGAGGTCCATCAGCCGCCCGGCCTTGGCGAAGCCGACGCGCAGCTTGCGCTGGAGCATGGACGTCGACCCGAACTGCGTGGAGACGACCAGCTCGGCCGCCTGGCACAGCAGGTCGAGGTCGTCGCCGATGTCCTCGTCGATCTCCTTCTTCTGTTTGCTGCCGACGGTGACGTCGTCCCGGAACACCGGCGCCATCTGTTCCTTGCAGTGTCGGACGACCGCCGCGACCTCCTCCTCGGTCACGAAGGCGCCCTGCATACGGGTCGGCTTGCTCGCTCCCATCGGCAGGAACAGCCCGTCGCCCTTGCCGATCAGTTTCTCGGCACCGGGCTGGTCGAGGATGACGCGGCTGTCGGCGAGCGAGGAGGTGGCGAAGGCGAGCCGCGAGGGCACGTTCGCCTTGATCAGACCGGTGACGACGTCGACCGAGGGCCGCTGGGTGGCGAGCACCAGGTGGATGCCGGCCGCGCGCGCGAGCTGCGTGATGCGCACGATCGCGTCCTCGACGTCACGCGGCGCGACCATCATCAGGTCGGCGAGCTCGTCGACGATCACCAGCAGGTACGGGTACGGCTGCAGCTCGCGCTCGCTGCCCTCCGGCGACTTCACCCTGCCGTTGCGGACGGCCTCGTTGAAGTCGTCGATGTGCCGGAAGCCGTAGGCCGCCAGGTCGTCGTAGCGGAGGTCCATCTCCCGTACCACCCATTGCAGCGCCTCGGCGGCCCGCTTGGGGTTGGTGATGATCGGCGTGATCAGGTGCGGGATGCCCTCGTACGCGGTCAGCTCGACGCGCTTGGGGTCGACCAGGACCATGCGGACGTCCTCCGGGGACGCCCGCATCATGATCGAGGTGATCAGGCAGTTGATGCAGGACGACTTGCCGGAGCCGGTGGCACCGGCGACGAGGACGTGCGGCATCTTCGCGATGTTGGCCATCACGTAGCCGCCCTCGACGTCCTTGCCGAGCGCGACGAGCATCGGGTGGTCGTCCTCGGCCGCCTCCGCCAGCCGGAGCACGTCACCGAGGTTGACCATCTCCCGGTCCGTGTTCGGGATCTCGATGCCGACCGCGGACTTGCCGGGGATCGGGCTGATGATCCGCACGTCCGGGCTCGCGACGGCGTAGGCGATGTTCTTCGTCAGCGCGGTGATCCGCTCGACCTTCACGGCGGGACCGAGCTCGACCTCGTAACGGGTGACCGTCGGCCCGCGGGTGAAGCCGGTGACGCGGGCGTCGACCTTGAACTCGGTGAAGACGGTGGTGAGCGAGTCGACGATGGCGTCGTTGGCGGCGCTGCGCGCCTTGCCCGGGCCGCCCCGTTCCAGGAGGTCCAGCGCGGGCAGGGAGTAGGTGATGTCACCGGACAGCTGGAGCTGCTCCGCGCGCGGCGGCAGCTCACGGTCCTCGTGGGGCGGCGGGGTCTTGGTGAGGTCGGGGACGCCCGCCGACGGCTTCTCCTGCCTCTGCGGCTTCTCCGGTCGCTCCTGCGCGGGCGTGTCCTGCGCGGGCCGGGCGGCCGGCGCGTCCGTCTCGGGTCCGGCGGGCGGACCGTCCTGCTCGGGACGCGCGGCCGGAACCGGAGTCGGGGTCGGGGCCTCGGCCCGGTCTCCGACGGTGACGCCCTGGGTCAGGTCCGCGACGATCGGCGACGGCGGCATGCCGTGCAGGACAGCGCCGTCGAGCGCGGCGGCGGCAGCGGCCGCGACGTCCACGGCGTCCATCTGCCGTCCCATGTCGGGCTGCGGCACGGCGGAACGCCGGGGCCGGCCACGGCGCTTGGCGAGGGCCTCCTGTTCCGCGCCGTCGGGGTCGTAGGCCTGGGGCGCGGTCTGACGCCTGCGGGGGCGCGCGGGCAGCGCTTCGCGCCACTGGTCGTCGTAGCGGGCGTCGTCCTCGGTGTACTCCTCGAGTTCGCCGTCCTCCGGGTCGGGCAGGAGACCGAGCTTCACGCCCAGCAGTCGCAGCCGCTGCGGGATGGCGTTGACCGGGGTCGCGGTGACGACGAGCAGACCGAACACCGTGAGCAGCACCAGCAGCGGTACGGCGAGCACCTCGCCCATCGAGTACGTCAGCGGGGTCGCCGCGCCCCAGCCGATCAGACCGCCGGCGTCCCTTATCGCCTGCATGCCGTCGCTGCGGGCGGGCGAGCCGCAGGCGATGTGGACCTGCCCGAGCACGCCGAGGACGAGCGCGGACAGACCGATGACGATGCGGCCGTTGGCCTCGGGCTTCTCCGGGTGCCGGATGAAGCGCACGGCGATGATCCCGAGCAGGATCGGCACGAGCAGGTCGAGTCGGCCGAAGGCGCCGGTGACCAGGATCTCGACCAGGTCACCGACGGGCCCGCGCAGATCGGCCCAGGTACCGGCGGCGACGATCAGGGCGACGGCGAGCAGCAGCAGCGCGACGCCGTCCTTGCGGTGGGCGGGATCGAGGTTCCTGGCGCCCCGCCCGACTCCGCGGAACACGGCGCCGACGGCGTGTGCCAGCCCGAGCCAGAGGGCGCGCACGAGCCGGTACACGCCCCCGGTGGGGTTCGGAGCGGGCTTGGGCACGGCCTTCTTGGCCGCCGGCTTCTTGGCGGGTGCCTTCTTGGCCGGGCTGTTCTTGGCCGGCGCCTTTTTCGCAGCGGCCTTCTTCGCCGGAGCCTTTGCGGGAGCGGCCGCCTTCTTGGCGGGCTGCTTCTTGGCTGCGGAGGGACGTGAGGCCATGGGTGTGAGGTTACCGTCGGAGACGACAGCGGACACGTGTGCCCAGTGCTTCACCCGTTCGTGTCGTCTGCGGGAGAGCCGAAGACTGACGCGGCCTCACCGGTGGGAAGGATTGGCGTCTTTGAGCCACACGCATCTCCGGCAAGCCACAATTCCTGGCCCGAATCCACCACTCACAGGTTCCGCCCTGCGCGGCCTCGGCCCTGAAGCCGACCGGCGGCCTCAAGGCCGCACCCAGAACTGCGGCCCCGGCCCCGGACTCCGGTCCGCGCGCCCTCGGACTCCGGTCCGCGCGCCCGGGTCCGCGCCCTCGGACTCCGGCCCGATCCCCGGTCCGCGCCCTCGGCCCTCACCGCCGCAGGGGCCTCACCCCTGCGACGGCACCGAAGAGGTGTTCCCCGTCCCCGGTTCCAGTGCGTCCAGGGCGCGGCGCAGTCCGGTGAGCTTGCGCTCCAGGTGTGCCGCCGTGGCCACCGCCGCCGCGTCCGCCGACTCGTCGTCCAACTGCTTGGAGAGGGCTTCCGCCTGCTCCTCCACGGCCGCCAGACGCGCGGACAGCTCCGCGAGGAGGCCGGCCGACTCCTTGCCCTCGCCGACCTCGCCCTTTCCCCCGCCCTCCAGCTGGAGGCGGAGAAGCGCCGCCTGCTCCTTCAGCTGGCAGTTCTTCATGTACAGGTCGACGAAGACCGAGACCTTCGCGCGCAGCACCCACGGGTCGAACGGCTTGGAGATGTAGTCCACCGCCCCCGCCGCATAGCCGCGGAAGGTGTGGTGCGGACCGTGATTGATCGCGGTGAGGAAGATGATCGGGATGTCCCGGGTCCTCTCCCGCCGCTTGATGTGCGCCGCTGTCTCGAAGCCGTCCATGCCTGGCATCTGGACGTCCAGCAGAATGACCGCGAAGTCGTCCGTGAGCAGTGCTTTGAGCGCTTCCTCTCCGGACGATGCCCGAACCAGCGTCTGATCGAGCGCAGAGAGGATGGCCTCCAGCGCCAGCAGATTCTCCGGCCGGTCATCGACCAGGAGGATCTTGGCCTTCTGCACCATGGCCCGCCCTCCTCGCCCCGGCTTGGGGCCACCCCTGTCCGCAGGAACCCGGGAGACACCTGCGAGTGCCGCCCCAGGGGACGACTCCCTTACGCCGCCCGTCCTTGTGCCGGTCATCGTAGCCGCACCCCGCCTGTCGCCACACCCTGTCACCGCGATGTCACTGTGCACGTAGCAGAAACGCGGCGGGAGACCAGAAGGTTCCCCGAATCCCGCACCTCTACACGGCTACGAGCACCCTCAGTCAACAACTTCGCGCGCGCCTCGAAGGTTCCCGTCACCGGGTCCCCGTGATTTTCCCGTGGTTCCGCCTCATTCCCCTCGCATCCACTGCTCCATCACGCCCAGCAGGTGGTCGGGGTCGACCGGCTTGGTCACGTAGTCGGACGCACCCGACTCGATCGCCTTCTCCCGGTCGCCCTTCATCGCCTTCGCGGTCAGCGCGATGATCGGCAGCCCGGCGAACTGCGGCATCCGCCGGATCGCCGTGGTGGTCGCATACCCGTCCATCTCGGGCATCATGATGTCCATCAGGACGACCGCCACGTCGTCGTGCTGCTCCAGCACCTCGATGCCCTCGCGGCCGTTCTCCGCGTAGAGCACGGACAGGCCGTGCTGCTCCAGGACGCTGGTCAGCGCGAAGACGTTGCGGATGTCGTCGTCGACGATCAGCACCTTCTCGCCGCCGAACCGGACGTCCTTGCGCCCGTGCGGCGCCGCCTGCGCCTGCCCCGTAGCCCCGGTGGCGCCCTCCGGCCACTGCTCCGACGCCTGCTGCTCCTGCGGCTGCTCGCCGGCCGGCAGCGCCCTGCGGCGGCGCCGGAAGAGGGCTGCGGCCCCGTTCTGGGTCTCCTGGTACGACCTCACCTCGGCCGGCGTCTCCACCTCCGCGGCGGACAGCTCGGACAGGTCGGACAGGCTGGAGAGTTCCGACAGGTGCGGCTCGGCGGCGGCGACCAACTCGTCGGCGCCGAGGGCGGAACCGGGCTGCTGGTAGCCGTGCGGCGGCAGCTCACCCGGGTGCAGCGGCAGGTACAGGGTGAACGTCGAACCGCGGCCCGGCTCGCTCTGCGCGTGAATCTCGCCGCCGAGCAGCTGCGCGATCTCCCGCGAGATGGACAGCCCGAGGCCCGTACCGCCGTACTTGCGGCTGGTGGTGCCGTCGGCCTGCTTGAACGCCTCGAAGATCACCCGCATCTTGCTGGCGGCGATGCCGATGCCGGTGTCGGTGACGGAGAACGCGATCAGCTCCGCATCCGGGTCGGTCAGCGAACCGCTCTCGAGCAACTGCTCCCGGATCGCCTGCGGAACGTCGAGCCGCGCGGGACGGATGACGAGCTCGACGGACCCGGAGTCGGTGAACTTCACCGCGTTGGACAGCAGGTTGCGCAGCACCTGCAGCAGCCGCTGTTCGTCGGTGTGCAGCGTGGCGGGCAGCTCGGGCGACACCCGGACCGACAGGTCCAGGCCCTTCTCCGCGGTCAGCGGCCGGAAGGTGGCCTCCACGTAGTCGATGAGCTGGACGAGCGCGATACGCGTCGGGGAGACGTCCATCTTGCCCGCCTCGACCTTCGACAGGTCCAGGATGTCGTTGATCAGCTGCAGCAGGTCGGATCCCGCGCCGTGGATGGTCTCGGCGAACTCGACCTGCTTCGGGGAGAGGTTGCCCTCGGCGTTGTCGGCGAGCAACTTGGCCAGAATCAGCAGCGAGTTCAGCGGCGTACGCAGCTCGTGCGACATGTTGGCGAGGAACTCGCTGCGGTAGCGCATGGAGACGGCGAGCTGTTCGGCGCGCTCCTCCAGGACCTGCCGCGCCTCCTCGATCTCGGAGTTCTTCGCCTCGATGTCCCGGTTCTGCTGAGCCAGCAGTTCGGCCTTCTCCTCCAGTTCGGCGTTGGACGCCTGCAGGGCCTTCTGCCGCTGCTCCAGCTCCGCCGACCTGAGGCGCAGCTGCTCGGTCAGCTCCTGGGACTGCTTCAGCAGCTGCTCGGTCTTGGTATTGACGGAGATGGTGTTGACGCTGGTGGCGATCATCTCCGCGATCTGGTTGAGGAAGTCCTTCTGGATCTGGGTGAACGGCGTGAAGGAGGCCAACTCGATCACGCCGAGCACCTTGCCCTCGAACAGCACCGGCAGCACGATCACCTGCGCGGGCGGCGCCTCGCCGAGCCCGGAGGAGATCTTCAGATAGCCGCTGGGCGCGTTCTCCACCAGGATCGTGCGCTTCTCCTCCGCCGCCGTGCCGATCAGCGCCTCACCCGGCTGGAACGACGTCGGCATCGAGCCCATCGAGTAGCCGTAGGAGCCGAGCATCCTCAGCTCGTAGGCGTTCTCCTGGTCGGCGCCGAGGTCCTTGTCGTCGACCAGCGGCATGGCGACGAAGAAGGCACCGTGCTGTGCGGAGACCACCGGGGTCAGCTCACTCATGATCAGCGAGGCCACGTCCTCCAGGTCCCGGCGGCCCTGCATCAGTGCCGAGATGCGGGCCAGGTTGCCCTTGAGCCAGTCCTGCTCCTTGTTGGCGATCGTGGTGTCGCGCAGGTTGGCGATCATCTTGTTGATGTAGTCCTGGAGTTCCTGGATCTCGCCGGAGGCGTCGACGTCGATCTTCAGGTTCAGGTCGCCGCGGGTCACGGCGGTCGCCACGCGCGCGATGGCACGCACCTGCCGGGTCAGGTTCCCGGCCATCTCGTTCACGGACTCGGTCAGGTCCCGCCAGGTGCCGTCGACGTCCCGCACGCGGGCCTGGCCGCCGAGCTGGCCCTCGGTGCCCACCTCGCGGGCCACGCGCGTGACCTCCTCGGCGAAGGACGACAGCTGGTCGACCATCGTGTTGATGGTCGTCTTCAGCTCCAGGATCTCGCCGCGCGCGTCGATGTCGATCTTCTTGGTCAGATCGCCCTTGGCGATGGCGGTGGTGACCATGGCGATGTTGCGCACCTGGCCGGTCAGGTTGGACGCCATCTGGTTCACCGACTCGGTGAGGTCCTTCCAGGTGCCGGCCACGCCCGGAACGTAGGCCTGCCCGCCGAGGATGCCGTCCGTGCCCACCTCGCGGGCCACCTTGGTGACCTGGTCGGCGAACGAACTCAGCGTCTTCACCATGGTGTTGAAGGTGTCGGCGAGCTGCGCGACCTCGCCGCGCGCCTCGATCGTCACCGTCCGCGTCAGATCGCCGTTGGCGACCGCCGCCGCCACCTGCGAGATGTTGCGCACCTGCATGGTCAGGTTGTTGGCCATGAGGTTGACGTTGTCGCTGAGGTCCTTCCAGATGCCGACCACGCCCGGCACGTGCGCCTGGCCGCCCAGAATGCCCTCCGTGCCCACCTCGCGGGCGACCCGGGTCACCTGCTCGGCGAAGGACGACAGCTGGTCCACCATCGTGTTCACGGTGGTGACGAGTTCCAGGATCTCGCCCTTGGCGTCGACGGTGATCTTCTTCGACAGGTCGCCCTTGGCGACGGCGGTCGTGACCTCGGCGATGTTGCGGACCTGGATGGTCAGGTTGTTCGCCATGAAGTTCACGGACTGGGTGAGGTCCTTCCAGGTGCCGGCCACCCCCTGCACCTCGGCCTGACCGCCCAGGATGCCCTCCGTGCCCACCTCGCGGGCCACACGCGTGACCTCCTGGGCGAACGACGATAGCTGGTCGACCATCGTGTTCAGGGTGTTCTTCAGCTCCTGGATCTCCCCGCGGGCGTCCACGGTGATCTTCTGGGAGAGGTCACCGCGGGCCACGGCGGTCGCGACCTGCGCGATGTTGCGCACCTGCGAGGTGAGGTTGCCGGCCATGCCGTTCACGGAGTCGGTGAGGTCCCGCCACACGCCGGCGACGCCGGGCACCTGTGCCTGACCGCCCAGGCGGCCCTCCGTGCCCACCTCGCGGGCCACCTTGGTCACCTGGTCGGCGAAGGCGGAGAGCTGGTCCACCATCGTGTTGATGGTGTTCTTCAGCTCCAGGATCTCCCCGCGCGCGTCCACGTCGATCTTCTGGGAGAGGTCGCCACGGGCCACCGCCGTCGTCACCTGGGCGATCTGCCGCACCTGGGAGGTGAGGTTGCCGGCCATGAAGTTGACGGAGTCGGTGAGCTCCTTCCACGTCCCCGACACCCCGTCCACCCGGGCCTGACCGCCCAGGCGGCCCTCCGTGCCCACGTCCCGGGCCATGCGGGTGACCTGGTCGGCGAACGACGACAGCTGGTCCACCATCGTGTTCACGGTGTTCTTCAGCTGGAGCATCTCGCCGGAGACGTCCACGGTGACCTTCTGCGACAGATCGCCGTTGGCCACCGCCGTCGTCACCTGGGCGATGTTCCTCACCTGACCGGTGAGGTTGCGGAACGCGGTGTTGACGGAGTCCGTCAGGTCCTTCCACGTACCCGCGGCGCCCGGCACCTGCGCCTGGCCGCCCAGCTCACCCTCGACACCGACCTCCCGCGCCACCCGCGTGACCTCGGCACCGAACGCCGACAGCTGGTCGACCATGCCGTTGACGGTGTTCTTCAGCTCCAGCATCTCGCCGGCCACGTCCACGGTGACCTTCTGCGACAGGTCACCGCTGGCCACCGCCGTCGTCACCGCGGCGATGTCCCTCACCTGAGTGGTGAGGTTGCGGAACACCGTGTTGACGGAGTCCGTCAGGTCCTTCCACGTCCCGGCGACGCCCGGCACGTTCGCCTGACCACCCAGGCGGCCCTCCGCACCGACCTCGTTGGCCACGCGCGTGACCTCGTCCGCGAAGATCCGCAGCGTCTCCGTCATCTGGTTGATCGTCTCGGCCAGCCGCGCGACCTCACCGCGCGCCGGGACGGTCACCTTCTGCGACAGATCACCGTTGGCGACCGCCGTGGTGACCTGTGCGATACCGCGCACCTGGGCCGTCAGGTTGCCGGCCATCAGGTTCACCGAATCGGTGAGCTCCTTCCACGTGCCGTCCACCCCGGGCACGTGCGCCTGGCCGCCGAGGATGCCGTCCGTGCCCACCTCGCGGGCGACCCGCGTCACCTCGGAGGAGAACGCGGAGAGCTGGTCGACCATCGTGTTGACGGTGTTCTTCAGCTCCAGCATCTCGCCGGCGACATGCACGGTCACCTTGCGTGACAGATCGCCCTTGGCGACCGCCGTGGTGACCAGCGCGATGTCCCGCACCTGCGCCGTCAGCCGGGACGCCATCGTGTTGACGGAGTCCGTGAGGTCCTTCCAGGAGCCGGACAGCCCGCGCACCCGCGCCTGGCCGCCCAGCTTCCCCTCGGTACCCACCTCGCTGGCCACCCGCGTGACCTCGTCCGTGAACGTCGACAGTTGGTCGACCAGGTTGTTGACCGTCCGCCCGACCTTCAGGAACTCGCCCCGCAGCGGGTGCCCGGCCCCTTCCGGCGCCGGGGTGCGCAGCTCCATCCGCGGCGACAGATCGCCCTCGGCGACCGCGGACAGTACCCGGCCGACTTCGGAGACCGGTCGCACCAGGTCGTCGACGAGGGCGTTGCAGTTATCGACCGCCGCCGCCCAGGAGCCCTCACAGGCCCCCGTCTCCAGCCGCTCGGTGAGCTTCCCCTCACGCCCCACCATGCGCCGCACCCGCGACAGCTCGCCCGTCAGGTGCATGTTGCGGTCGGCCACCTCGTTGAAGACCGCCGCGATCTCCGACATCACGCCGTCCCCGGACACCGTGAGCCGCTTGCGGAAGTTGCCGTCCCGCATCCCCACCAGAGCTGCCAGCAGGCGGTTCAGGGCGGCTGTGTCCACCGTGGTGGTCCCCGCGCGCGAGGTGCGCCGGTTGTTCAGGGACTGTCCGGACTGTCCGCCTTTCGCGCGCGTCTTCGTGCCCCGCGTCGCTGCGCCAGACTCCACTGTGTCCCTCCCGCAGGGATCGACCGTTGCTGCTGTGCTCCGGTACCACCGCGCGGCGTACCGGTTACCGCTGGGTAACTCTGCCCGATGCTTACTGCCAGGTAACTCTGCCCGATGCGACCAGGCTGTACGAAGGGCTGCTGCCCAGCGCACGCAGAACCCACTCCGCCTGCCCGCTTCGTCAACAGAAGCCTGCCCAGTGTTTCACCCCCGGCGAACCAGGCCATAACAGTTCGGCAGCTTCGCACACCGTCCGCACACCCTCGAGCGAAAACACCGATGACCGGCATCCGCAGGGACCGAGAAGGTAAGTAACCTTGCATGCGGCTGTCCAGCCACGCCGGTCCGTCCGGCCTGGGCGGTGGCACGGGTACGAGCGGGCATCGGAGGGCGGCCGCACACAATGACCACCGGAGTGATCCCCGGGGGACAGCCCCCGGAGCCACGGCCGAAGGGCCCGCAGCTGCCTGAGCAGCGCCGCGAGCCGGTCGGCCCGCAAGGCCTGCACGTCGACAACCGGACGAGGAGTTCTGTGATCACCGCGCGCGCGGCCGCCAGCTTCGAGCCCCTCGGGCGATCCGTCGCGACCGCCCGGTCATTCGTCCGCGACACCCTCCAGGGGTGGGGCTTCGGGGACATCGTCGACGACGCCGTGGTACTCACCAGCGAGCTGGTCACCAACGCCGTCGTCCACGCCGGCACCGCCGCCGACGTACTGTGCCTGCGCAGTGACGACGGGGTACGCATCGAGGTCTCCGACCGCTACCCGGAGCGCGAGGTCCCGCTGCAGAGCGCGGCCGTCAACATGGGCAGCCCCGACCGCGAGGGCGGTCGCGGCCTCCAGCTCTGCGCGGCCCTCGCCGGCCGCTGGGGCGTGGAGTACACCCCCACGCACAAGAACGTCTGGTTCCAACTGGACCTTCCCGAACGTCCGGTCGGCACCCGCGCCGCCGGCCCCGTGGTGCCCGCAGAACTCCTCCCGCTCGCCGACGGCCGGGTCCGCGTCGCCGTCGCCCAGATCGACCGCGGCGGCTCCATCACCGCCTGGAACGAGGACGCCGAGGAACTCTTCGGCTACGCCGCCGAACAGGTCGTCGGCAAGCCACTCACCGACCTCGCGGCCTGGCCGCACACCCCCGGCACCGGCACGGGCATCGCCGAAGCCCTCCAACTCTCCCGCTGGGAGGGCAGCTACGGTATCCGCGGCGCCCACGGCCGGGTCATCCCCGTCTACGCCTCCCACCTCCGCGTCCGCGACACCGGCGGCGAGCCGTCGACGGTCTGCCTGCTCGTACGGGACCACGAACGCGCCGTTCTCCAGACCCCGTTGCGGGTCCCCTCCTCCGGCGACGGCGGCACCGCCGCCGACGGCTCCAGCACCGACCCGTTCGAGGTCTTCATCGGCTCCCCCGCCCCCGACGACCTCGACGGCCTGCTGCAGCGCACCGTGGAACGCTCCCGCGACATGCTCGACGGCGACGCCGCCTTCCTGCTCCTCGCGACCGACGACGAGACCGAGTTGGAGGTCCGCGCCTCCACCGGCCTGCCCTCGGCCCGCCAGCGCTTCGCCCGCGTCCCCGTCGAGGCCGGCCCGGGCCGCTACGGCTCGGCCCGCATGCCGGCCGTCCACGACGACCTCACCGCCACCCCCGGCGCCGTGCCCCTCCTGAGCGGCACCGGCATGCGCTCCGTCGTCACGGTCCCGCTGAAGGTAGAGGGCCGCCTCACCGGCTCCCTCGGGGTCGCCGCCGAGGCTCCCGGCAGGTACTCCAACGAGGAGGCCCTGCGCCTGCAGTTCGCCGCCGACCGGATCGCCCTGGCCGTGGAGTCGGCCCGCCTGGGCGAGCTGGAGCGGCTGCGCCGCGGCTCCCTGAGCTTCCTCGTCGAGGCCTCCGACCTGCTGGCCGGCACCCTGGACCGCGACCAGACCCTCGCCCTGATGGCCCAGATGACGGTGCCCACCCTGGCCACGTGGTGCGCCGTCTACACGATCGCCGACCAGGCCTCCGAGCCCTACCTGTCCTACGTCCTGCACGAGGACGAGGAACTGATCGACGGCATCAAGTCCCTGCTGTCGAAGATCGCCCCGCCGGACCCGGTACCGACCCCCGGCGCCCGCGTCTGGTCCGCCCCCGGCGAGGCCGCCCACCAGGCGGCCCTGCGCAGCTCCATGCGCAGCCTCAGCCTGGGTGACTCGCACCACAGGATCGGTACGACCATCGGCCCGACCCTCGCCACGGCCTCCGCGGTCGGCGGCGAGACCGTGGTCCTGCCGCTGGTCGCCCGCAACCGCGTCATCGGCATGCTCACCCTCGGAAAGCCCACCGACGAGCACTTCCGCCAGGAGATCCTGGAACTGGCCGAGGACCTCAGCCGCCGCGCCGCCCTGGCCCTGGACAACGCCCGCCTGTACTCGGAGCGCACGGCCATCAGCCAGTCCCTCCAGCGCAGCCTCCTGCCGCCCGGCCTGCCGCAGATCGCCGGCGTGGAGGTCGAGGTCATCTACCGCGCGGCCGGCGAGGGCAACGAGGTCGGCGGCGACTTCTACGACCTCTTCCCCATCCGCGACGGCGCCTACGGCTTCGCCATCGGCGACGTCTGCGGCACGGGCCCGGAGGCGGCCGCCGTGACGGGCCTGGCCCGCCACGCACTCAGGCTCCTGGCCCGCGAGGGCTACGACGGCCCGGCGGTCCTGGAGCGCCTGAACTCCGCGATCCTCGACGAGGGAGCCCGCAGCCGCTTCCTCACGCTCCTGTACGGCGAACTGTGGCCGCAGGAGGACGGCAGCGCCCAGCTGAAGGTGGTGTGCGCCGGCCATCCGCTGCCGCTGCGCCTGCGCCAGGACGGCACGGTCGAACCGGCCGCCGAGCCGCAGCCGCTCCTCGGCGTCATGGAGGACCTGGACCTCTACGAGCAGACGGTCGTCCTGGACCCGGGCGACGTCCTGCTCTGCGTCACCGACGGCGTCACCGAGCGCCGCGAGGGAACGCGCATGCTGGGCGACGACGGCCTCGCCGACGTCCTCACCACCTGCACAGGCCTGACCGCCGGCGCGGTCGCGGCCCGCATCATGCGCGCGGTGGAGCGTTTCGCGTCGGACGCCCCGTCCGACGACATGGCGATCCTGGCCATGCGGGTTCCCGAGGTGCAGAAGCACTGAAGCCGGCCCGGACACCAAAAAACCCCGCCCGAAAGGGCGGGGTTTTTGCTGGAGCCCCCAAACGGAATCGAACCGTTGACCTTCTCCTTACCATGGAGACGCTCTGCCGACTGAGCTATAGGGGCCGGTCGCCTTTTCGAGGTTTCCCTCGCGGCAACGGAATAGATCATACCCCGAACACAGCCGTGTTCCCAACCACGATCGGTCCGCCGAGCGCGTTGCACGCCGAGACGATTCGCTGCATCTCCCGCCGTGTCAGCGAGGCGTCCACCGGGAGCGCCAGAGTCTCCGCGGCGGCCCGCTCGGTCTCCGGCAGAGCAACGCACCTGCGGAACTCGGGCAGTCGGTGCACGGGCGTCTTCACCGGCACCCGGCAGTCAACTCCCCTGGCGCGTACGGCGCGCGCGAAGGCGTCCCGGTCCGGCCGGCCGTTGCCGGGCACGCGCACCACGTACTGCTGATAGGTGTGCCCGTCACCGGCGTCGGGCGTCCGCACGCCCCGCAGCCTGGCGTCCAGATAGGCGGCACGCTCCCTGCGCTGCGGCATCTCCTCGTGCGGCGCCTCGGACTCGCCGCGCTCCAGCACCAGCAGCCCGTGCCGCTGCCCGATCGCGTGCAGTGCCGCGACGTCGGCCGACCGGCCGAAGCGGTGCACCGCAACGACGGCCGCCGTCCGCGCAGTTACGGCCGCTTCGACGGCGAACGGGTCGAGGCAGTACGACGCGGGGTCTATGTCGGCGAACACCGGTAGCGCGCCGACCTGGGTCACCGCGTCGGCGACCTCCACATTGCCGAACGCCGGCACGACGACCTCGTCACCGAATCCGACGCCGGCGGCCCTGAGCAGTGCAGCAGTACCCATGCCGCGGATGATGGTCGGGCAACGTGAACGTCAAGTGACGGCAAACGAAAAAGGGTTGGGCCCGGAACCGAAGTTCCGGGCCCAACCCTTTGAAGAGTTGTTCGGCGGTGTCCTACTCTCCCACAGGGTCCCCCCTGCAGTACCATCGGCGCTGTAAGGCTTAGCTTCCGGGTTCGAAATGTAACCGGGCGTTTCCCTCACGCTATGACCACCGA
>NZ_MUBM01000145.1 GCF_002154505.1 Streptomyces carpinensis
GCGGCCCGCCGCCGCGGCGGCCAGCCGGCCCAGCGCCTCGTCCAGGTCGCAGGCGTGGGCGCCCAGGGAGACCTGGCGGGCGATGATCGACCGTTCGGCGCGCATCAGCCGCCAGCCGCGGCGCAGCAGGAACGGCACCGACTTGCGGCCCTCCTTCAGGTCCCGCAGGAAGCGCCGGCGGAAGGTGGTGACGGGCCCGCGGGTCAGGCACAGCGCGTCGGCCAGGACGCCCAGTTCGCGGCAGCGCTCGACGATCTCGGCGGCGAAGATGCCCTCGGCGACGAACAGCGGCGTACGGCCGATGTGCAGGGTGTCCTCGCCGGTGCGGGCGCTGCGGGCGATGTCGTACACCGGCACGTTCGTGCTGCCCGTCGCGCACAGCCCGGTGATCGCCTTGACGGCGACGTCCGCGTCCCAGGACGCCGGGTGGTCCCAGTCGATGTCCGAACTCCCCGCCACCACGGGCAGCGTCGGGTCGTCACCCTCCTTGTAGAAGTCGTCGAGGCGCAGCACGGGCAGCCCGGAACGGGCGGCGACCAGGGACTTGCCCGAGCCCGAAGGGCCGCAGAGCAGCACGACACGGGCGGGAGACGGGGGATGAAGGCTCACGGAACACCAGTTTGACGCATGGTGGCCCGCCTGCCGACCCCGCGGGTCGGCTTTGGAGCGTGGGTTGCCTCTCAACTACCCTGTGCGCTGTTCTCATTACTCTGCGCACCAGAAGGTGGCACCAGACATGGCTCGACACGCGTCCGTCCCCCGCCCCACAGCCCGGCGTGCCCTGATCGCCGTGGCGACCGCCGGTGCCGCCCTGGGGGCGGGCGCGGCGACGGCCTCGGCGGACACCGTCCCGGTCGTGGGCGGGACCTACCGCACCGGCTCGCTGGGCAAGGTCGACCCGCAGGCGGGCCTCCAGGCGCTGACCGGCACGGTCGGCCACGTCACCGGACCGGTCGCCGGCCTCAAGCCCAACCCCCTGGCGGGCACCGGAGTGGACCCGCTCGACAACGGAGTCGACACCCAGCTCGCCGACTTCAGGCCGCTGACGTCGCGGATGCTCACCGGCCCGGTGGCGCAGGCCCCTTCGATCGGGGCCGTGCCGGTCGTCGGCCAGGTGCTCGGGTCGCTGCGCTGAGCCGCGGCGAGCCCGCGAAACACACACGAAGAGAGCCGCGCCTCCCCCGGACGGAGGGGAGACGCGGCTCTCGTCTGTGCGGGCGCCGCTGTGCGGCTTCGCCCGGCCGTCTCAGTACGACGAACCCGACGCGCCCAGCGCCCCGGTCGGGTGCCAGACCGTCTTGGTCTCCAGGAAGGCCGTCAGGCGCTCGATCCCGGGAGTCGCGAAGAAATCCACAGGCTGTGGACGGAGAACGCGCTTGAGGTTGTCCGCCGCCGCGATCTCCAGCTCCTTCGCCAGCGCCTCGTCGGCGCCCGTGAGGTCGATCGCGTTGACGTCCTGGTGGGCGGCGAGCGGGGCCGCGATCTCCGCCGTACGGCCGGACAGGACGTTGACGACCCCTCCGGGCAGGTCGGAGGTGGCCAGCACCTCACCCAGCGAGAGGGCCGGGAGCGGGGACTTCTCGCTCGCGATCACGACCGCCGTGTTGCCGGTGGCGATCACGGGGGCGATCACCGAGACCAGCCCCAGGAAGGACGACTCCTGCGGGGCGAGCACGGTCACGACGCCGGTCGGCTCGGGGGAGGAGAGGTTGAAGAACGGACCGGCGACCGGGTTCGCGCCGCCCACCACCTGGGCGATCTTGTCCGTCCACCCCGCGTACCAGACCCAGCGGTCGATCGCTGCGTCCACGACCGCCGCCGCCTTCGCCTTCGACAGGCCCTCGGCCTCGGCGACCTCGCGCACGAACTGCTCGCGGCGGCCCTCCAGCATCTCCGCGACGCGGTAGAGGATCTGGCCCCGGTTGTACGCGGTCGCGCCCGACCACGCCCCGAACGCCTTGCGCGCGGCCACCACCGCGTCACGGGCGTCCTTGCGCGAGGACAGCGGGACGTTAGCCAGCCAGTTGTCCTTGGAGTCCGTCACCTCGTACACCCGGCCGCTCTCGGAACGCGGGAACTTCCCGCCCACGTACAGCTTGTAGGTCTTGAAGACCGAAAGCCGCGGTTCGGTCTTGTCCGTCTTGTCAGACATCGAGGTACGCCTCCAGGCCGTGGCGGCCGCCCTCGCGGCCGAAGCCCGACTCCTTGTAACCGCCGAACGGCGAGGTCGGGTCGAACTTGTTGAACGTGTTGGACCAGATCACGCCCGCGCGGAGCTTGTTCGCGACGGCGAGGATCCTCGACCCCTTCTCGGTCCAGATGCCCGCCGAGAGGCCGTACGGCGTGTTGTTCGCCTTGGCTACCGCCTCGTCCGGCGTGCGGAAGGTGAGCACGGACAGCACCGGGCCGAAGATCTCGTCGCGGGCGATGGTGTGCGCCTGGGTGACGTTCGTGAACAGCGTCGGGGCGAACCAGTAGCCGGAGGTCGGCAGTTCGCAGGCCGGGGACCAGCGCTCGGCGCCCTCCGCCTCGCCCCGGTCGGCGAGCGCGGTGATCCGGGCCAACTGCTCGGCGGAGTTGATCGCGCCGATGTCGGTGTTCTTGTCGAGCGGATCGCCCAGGCGGAGGGTGGAGAGCCTGCGCTTGAGCGAGTCCAGCAGCTCGTCGTGGATTGACTCCTGCACCAGCAGCCGGGAGCCCGCACAGCAGACCTGGCCCTGGTTGAAGAAGATGCCGTTCACGATGCCCTCGACGGCCTGGTCGATCGGCGCGTCGTCGAAGACGATGTTGGCGCCCTTGCCGCCCAGTTCGAGGGTGAGCTTCTTGCGGGTGCCCGCGACGGTCCGGGCGATCTCCTTGCCGACGGCGGTGGATCCGGTGAAGGCGACCTTGTTCACGTCCGGGTGCGCGACGAGCGCGGCGCCCGCGTCACCGTAGCCCGGAAGGATGTTGACGACACCCCTCGGCAGCCCCGCCTGGCGGCAGATGTCGGCGAAGAAGAGCGCGGACAGAGGGGTCGTCTCGGCGGGCTTGAGGACGACCGTGTTGCCGGTCGCCAGCGCCGGGGCGATCTTCCACGCCAGCATCAGGAGGGGGAAGTTCCAGGGGATGACCTGGCCGGCCACGCCCAGCGGCTTCGGGTTCGGCCCGAAGCCCGCGTGGTCCAGCTTGTCGGCCCAGCCCGCGTAGTAGAAGAAGTGGGCCGCCACCAGGGGCAGGTCGGCGTCCCTCGTCTCCCTGATCGGCTTGCCGTTGTCCAGCGTCTCCAGGACCGCGAGCTCACGGCTGCGCTCCTGGATGATGCGGGCGATGCGGAACAGGTACTTGGCGCGCTCCGAACCGGGCAGCGCCGACCACTTCGCGAAGGCCCTGCGGGCGGCCTGCACCGCGCGGTCCACGTCCGCCTCTCCGGCCTGCGCGACCTCGGACAGCACCTCCTCGGTGCTGGGCGAGACCGTCTTGAAGACCTTGCCGTCGGCCGCCTCGGTGAACTCGCCGTCGACGAACAGGCCGTAGGACGGCGCGACATCGACGATCGACCGGGACTCGGGAGCCGGGGCGTACTCGAATGCGGATGTCATGGTGATCAGTCCACCGTCACGTAGTCGGGGCCGGAGTAGCGGCCGGTGGCCAGCTTCTGGCGCTGCATCAGCAGGTCGTTCAGGAGAGAGGAGGCGCCGAAGCGGAACCAGTGGTTGTCCAGCCAGTCCTCGCCCGCGGTCTCGTTGACCAGGACCAGGAACTTGATCGCGTCCTTGCTCGTGCGGATGCCGCCGGCCGGCTTCACACCGACCTGTACGCCGGTCTGGGCACGGAAGTCGCGCACCGCCTCCAGCATGAGCAGGGTGTTGGCGGGGGTGGCGTTGACGGCGACCTTTCCGGTGGAGGTCTTGATGAAGTCGGCGCCCGCGAGCATGCCGAGCCAGGAGGCGCGGCGGATGTTGTCGTAGGTCGACAGCTCGCCGGTCTCGAAGATGACCTTCAGCCGGGCGCTCGTCCCGCAGGCCTCCTTCACCGCGACGATCTCGTCGTACACCTTCAGGTACCTGCCCGCGAGGAACGCGCCGCGGTCGATGACCATGTCGATCTCGTCGGCCCCCGCGGCGACGGCGTCCCGCACGTCGGCCAGCTTCACGCCGAGGGCGGCGCGGCCCGCCGGGAAGGCGGTGGCCACCGAGGCGACCTTCACGCCCGAGCCGGCGACGGTCTCCTTGGCGACGGCCACCATGTCGGGATAGACGCAGACCGCGGCCGTGGTGGGGGTCGTGCGGTCGGTCGGGTCGGGATGGACCGCCTTGGCGCCGAGCGCCCGGACCTTGCCCGGGGTGTCCGCGCCTTCCAGCGTCGTCAGGTCGACCATCGAAATGGCGAGGTCGATGGCGTACGCCTTCGCGGTGGTCTTGATGGAACGGGTGCCGAGCGAGGCGGCGCGCGCCTCCAGGCCGACCGCGTCGACGCCGGGCAGCCCGTGCAGGAAGCGGCGCAGCGTGCTGTCGGACGCGGTGACGTCGGAGAGAGCCTGCGCGGTGGGTGCAGTGGTGGGCATGGTCACCAGGCGAGCATATCTACGCGCGTAGCGGCTTGTACAGCCCCAGGTTTTGTCGGGATGCGTGGGGCGGGGGCTCGTGGGTGGGAGGGGGTGCGGGGTGCTCGGGCTGTGTTCGGTCGGTGCGGGTCGGAGGGGACGTGGGCGTGCGTCCTCCGTGTTCGGTTCGTGTTCGGCCCGTGCTCTTCCCGGGGCGGCCGTCGGGCAGAATCGGGACCATGACGACCGAGCACGAGTCCCCCGCGCCGCAGCCACCGGGCCCCGAGTCCCATGACCGGGTCCGCCGGTCCTCCGGAGGCATCGTGGGCGGTGTCCTGCTGCTCGCCATCATCCTC